>NZ_AULM01000001.1:0-300000 GCF_000422285.1 Desulfatiglans anilini DSM 4660 | reverse complement strand
GATCATCGACGAAGAACAGCGTTTCGGGGTCAAACAGAAGGAAGCCCTCAAAAAATACCGCAGCATGGTGGACGTCCTGGCCATCACTGCCACACCGATCCCAAGGACCCTGCAGATGTCCCTCATGGGCGTGAGAGATCTCACTGTCATCGAAACCGCTCCCGAAGACCGTCTGGCCATCCAGACATACCTCTCCCCCTTTGACGAAAACCTCATTGCGAGAGCCGTCCGCTTCGAGATCGAACGTCATGGGCAGGTGTTCTTCGTCCACAACCGGGTTCAAACCATCGACCTGCTCGCGGAACGCCTCAGCGCGATCGTCCCTGAGGCCCGCATCGCGGTCGCCCACGGTCAAATGAAGGAGAAGGACCTCGAGTCCACCATGCTCACCTTTTTGCGGAAAGAATTGGACGTCCTGGTCTGCAGCACCATCATCGAATCCGGTTTGGACATTCCGTCCGCCAACACCATCATCATCAACGAGGCCGAGCGCCTGGGACTGGCGCAGATCTATCAGCTCCGGGGGCGCGTCGGCAGATCCAAAGAGAAGGCCTACGCCTATCTGCTGATCAGTGACGGCACCCACTTGACGAGGGAGGCCGAGAAGCGCCTCAAGGCCCTGATGGACTTTTCTCACCTGGGCGCCGGCCTGCACCTCGCCCTGCATGACCTCAAGATCAGAGGCGCCGGAAACATCCTCGGATTCGCGCAGTCCGGCCAGATCGCCGCCGTAGGCTACGAACTCTACCTGAGGATGATCGAACAGGCGGTGGCCGAGCTCAAAGGCGAAGAATGGCTGCCGGAAATCAACCCCGAGATCCTCGTCGACATGGAGGCCTATCTCCCGGAAGACTACATCATGGATACGGATGTCAGGCTGAATCTCTATCGGCGCCTGTCGATCCTGAACGAGACCCGGGATCTGGAAGACGTCGAGCAGGAGATGGTGGACCGGTTCGGCAAGGCCCCGCCCCCTGTGGAAAATCTTCTCTGGATGATGCGGCTGCGCATCTTTGCAAAACACCTCGGCATTGCGCGTCTCGAGGTCGGCACCGACAGCGTGACGCTCCATTTCGATCCCGATCGCCTGGCAGACCCGGCAAGGCTGGTGCAGAGGATAGGGACCCTCCCTAAACGCTATCGTTTCCTGGGAGAGAATCGTTTGCGCATCCTGATGGGACCCATTACCCTGCCGGATGATCGCAGGCGCATCATGGAAAACCTCCAGATCCTGCGCTCGGACCATCGGAGGGCGCATGGAGAAATCGGCCGTTTTTCCTCCAGCCCCTCGCGCGGGGAGGATCATTCCTATCGAAGACCGGCGCGGGACGTCCAGGCGGGAAAGGGGTAGAATCCAGGATTTTTCTTGGCATGCCTCTTTCAAGATGGTAGGCTGATAGGTTAAAGTACAGAGTCGCGGCCCTTTTCTTGGAGCATCTGGCCGGAACGAACGATTGTAAACGACCGGACAACCAGACACCGATGATGGAGTGCTTTTTATGAACAGGAAAAAATGGACAGGCACACTGGCATGCTGCCTTCTCATGTTTATTCCATTTCCCGCGGGGCTATGCGCAGAAGTCTGCAATCGGGTGGTCGCCATCGTCAACGAAGACGTGATCACCCTGTACGAACTCAACCACAAGATCAAACAGGTGACCGGCCTGGCGCCGGAAGAGCTTCGAAGCCAGGATGAAACCGCCTTTCTGGACGCACGCCGGAAGATTCTCGACTTTCTGATCGATGACAAGATTGCACAGAAAAAGATAGACGAACTGGGGATCAAGGTATCGCCGGCCGAAATCGATGATGCCATTGAAAAGATGAAACGGAACAACAACCTGACGCATGAAGATCTCCTCGCCCGGCTCGAAAGCCAGGGAATCTCCTACGAAACCCTGCGGGAGAACCTGAAGGATGAGCTCGAGCGCATGCAGTTGATCAACTTTGAAGTGAAATCCAAGATCATCGTGCGCGAAGAGGCCATGAAGGCTTATTACGACGAGCACCGGGAACAGTACATCACCTATGAGACCCTTCACCTCGCTGCGATCGTCCTACCGGTCGGCAACCCTTCCGACAAACAGGAGCGGCAGAGGATCGAGTCCCAGATCGCCGATATTCACCGGCGCCTGAGTGCGGGAGAGGATTTCGGCGAACTAGCCCGCAGGTTTTCCCGCGGCCCCGGTGCCAAGGACGGAGGAGATTTGGGTCTGTTCAAGACAAGCCAGCTCAACAAGGCCCTTCTGGAGGCGGTCGAAGGGATGCAACCGGGGCAGATCAGTCAACCCATCGAGACCGCTTCCGGTTTTCAGATCATCAAACTGCTCGATCGCCGGCCGGGCGAAACCAAGGCTTATGAAGACGTCAAGGATGCCATTTACAGCGAACTGTATCGCGAAGAGATCAACAGGCGTTATATGGAATGGGTGAAACGACTGAGAGACCAGGCCTACACGAAAATCATCTTCTAAAGCGCTACACGAATGGAAAACGAGCAGGACAGACAAACAGAGGCCCCCGCAGGGGGCCGCAGGTCGATGCCCGGAGAGGGTATAGGCGCCTATCTGCGCGGTGAACGTGAACGGCAGGCGCTGAGCTTCGAGGACATCCTGGAGCGCACGCGGCTCCAGCCCCATATCCTCAAGGCCCTCGAAGCCGAGGATTGGGATCGGCTTCCCTCCCCCGCCTTCGCCAAGGGCTTCCTGCGCAACTATGCCTCCGCCCTGGGCCTCGATCCAGCGGCCGTCCTGGAACGATTCGGAGAAGAGCTTCCCAGACGGACTGCTCCCCTCAAACCGCTGAACCAGGAGGTCCGGCATCGGGGGCCGGGACCGCTTCTGCTCGTCGCCGGACTGCTCCTGATTTGTCTGCTGGGCTTTCTCCTGTGGTCCAACGGATCCAAGGACAGCCCTGAGGAGCCCGCTTCCACGGCTCCGTCCGAGGTCGACTCTGCAGCCGACGTTCACGTTCGGCCCGACGCCGGTCGAGATCCCGAACCCGTTGATGCAGCGCCTTCCAGCGGCAATGACCTCCCGAGCCCCCCCCCTGAAACGCCGGACCCGCAACTTGATGCGCGTGCGCAACCTGAGACGCCTCTTGCCAGGGAAAACACCGCGGGCACCCTTTCCGAACCGGTTTTAGCGGAAAGCCTTGCCGAGATGGAGTCCCCGCCCGCAAAACTGACCCTGAAAATGCAGGTCATGAAACGGACCTGGGTCAAGATCTTTGTCGACGATCAACGTCCGGAGGAGCGGATTTTCGTGCCCGGCGAAGAAAAAGTGTGGCATGCGGAAAAAGGTTTCGAAATGCGCATCGGAAACGCGGGAGGCATCAGCCTCGAACTGAACGGCCAGCCGGTGCAGAATCTGGGAAGGGAGGGACAGGTCATCCGGTTGAATCTTCCCGCGGGCTACGAAAGGAGGCATCAGGAGAGATAAATTGGAAAACGTTCTGGATACCTTGCAATCAAGAGGTTTTGTTGAACAGGTGACCGATGTGCACGGCGTGCGGGATCTTCTCGACCGGCCGGCTGTCTGCTATATCGGCTTCGATCCAACCGCAAAGAGTCTGCATGTCGGGAGTCTCTTGCCCATCATGTCCCTCGTCCACATGCAGCAGTCCGGCCACCGCCCCATTGCCCTGGTCGGCGGCGGAACGGGCATGGTCGGTGACCCGAGCGGCAAAACCGAAATGCGGCCCATTATGAGCCGTGAGCAGATCGACGAAAACGCCGAAGGACTCAGGGCGCAGTTGTCCCGATTCATCGATTTTTCGAACAACCGTGCACTGCTGCTGAACAACGCCGACTGGCTGACGGAATTGCGGTATATCAACTTCCTGAGGGATATCGGAAAGCATTTCTCGGTCAACCGCATGCTGGCCGCCGAAAGCTATCGCATGCGGCTCGAAACCGGACTCAGCTTCATCGAATTCAACTACATGCTCCTTCAAGCCTATGATTTCTGGCATCTTTTCAAATACTATGATTGCCGTCTCCAGATGGGGGGAAACGACCAATGGGGCAACATCCTTGCCGGTGAGGACCTCATCCGCCGCCTCGAAGGGGAAACCGTGTTCGGCCTGACCTTCCCCCTCCTGACCACATCGGCCGGGATCAAGATGGGAAAAACCCACAAAGGGGCGGTGTGGCTGGACCCGGATCTCACCTCGCCTTACTACTACTATCAATATTGGATCAATCAGGACGATGCGGATATCCCACGGTTTCTCGCCCTGTTCACCCTGCTGCCGATGGATGAGGTGCATCGGCTCTCGCAGTTGAAGGGTGCTGAGATCAACGCCGCCAAAGAGATCCTGGCCTATGAAGCGACGCGCATCTGCCACGGGAAACAGGAAGCCGACCGGGCACGGGAGGCGGCCAAGAGTCTTTTCGGGGAAGAGGAAACCGCCCTGGCCGATTCAGCGCCCCAGTTCTCTGTCACCATGAAGGAGTTGGAACAGGGCATCCCTGCCTTCATCCTCTTCGAGCTGTGCGGCCTCTGCAAGACAAGAGGGGACGCCCGCCGCCTGATCGGGCAGGGAGGCGCCTACCTGAACGGAGAAAGGCTGGATATCTTCGATCGTATCGTCAACACCGCTGACCTGAAAGAAAACAGCCTCCTGCTGAGAGCAGGGAAAAAACGCTACATGCACGTCGTTGTCGCCTGAAATTCGCCCCTCTCCCGGGGAAGGGGCCATGCGGAAGGGTTCCGGTGGTCCAAGGCCCCTGGGGCATCGGCCGGATGAAGGACTTTATGAAAGAAGAAGAACTGGAAGACAGCCTGCTGGAAGAGGAAGGCGGAGAGGATCTTTCGCCCGTACCGGAAGAGTACAGCGTTGCGCCGGCTACGGAACGGTCCCTTGCGGCCTATGATCCCCTTCAACGCTATCTTTTGGAGATCAAGCAATACCCGCTGCTCACCCGAGAAGAAGAATTGGAGCTGGCGATCCGGGTCCGGGAAAAGAACGACCAGAACGCGGCCTACCGGCTCGTGACTGCCAACCTCCGTCTCGTTGTGAAAATCGCTATGGATTTTCATCGCTTCTGGACTCGAAACCTGCTCGATCTGATTCAGGAGGGAAATGTCGGGCTCCTGCACGCCGTCAAGAAATTCGATCCTTACCGCGGCATCAAATTTTCCTATTACGCCTCCTTCTGGATCAAGGCTTACATTCTCAAGTCCATCATGGACAACTGGAAACTGGTCAAGATCGGAACCACTCAGAGCCAGAGGAAACTTTTTTTCAACCTGGCTAAAGAAAGGGACAAGCTGATCGCCCAGGGCTTCGATCCGGAGCCGCGCCTCCTCGCCGAGCGGCTGGACGTCAAGGAAGAGGAAGTCGTGGAAATGAGCCAGCGGCTTGGAGGCTGGGAAGTCTCCCTCAGCTCGCCGATCGGGGAGGATTCCAGGGAACCCTTCAGTGCGCTGCTGCCGGACCCCGGGATCGGCGCCGACGAACAGATCTCCGAGGCCGAAGGCCGGAGCCGGCTTGCCGAGAAACTGAAGACCTTCCGCAAGACCCTTTCGGGTAAAGAGGCAGACATCTATGATCACCGTATCATGGCCGAAAAACCGCTGACGCTGCAGGATCTCGGTGACAAATACAACATCTCGCGCGAGCGTGTTCGTCAGATCCAGGAAAAAATCATCAAGAGGATCAAATCCTGGCTCAAGGAGGAAATCCCTGATTTCGAAGAAGAATACTCCGATTTCCTCAAGTGATGACGAGACCTTTTCCTTGCACTATCACCTGGATTTTCCTTCAAACGCCCGCGCCCGGCCTACACCGTGCCGCAAAGGGCGCAGCGGGGCGGGTCCACTTCTGCAACTGGGAAAAACCCTATCGAGGCTGATCGTCGATCAAGAAGAGATGATGCATCCACTGAAACCCGCTGCGCAACCCGGCCGCCGGCTCGGCCGACCTTTTCCCGGTGCGGCGCTCTTTCTGGCCCTCGCCCTGACCCTCCTGGGCGGATGCGAGACAGTGCCGACCCAAGCCGTCCCTGCCCGGACCGAGGCCGTTCCTGCGGCTCCCGAAAAGACGGCGCCCGAACCATCGCCGGATCCCGTCTCCAAATATCCCGGTGCGGGCGATCCTGTGCTCCGGAGAAAAGGCTCAGACCCATTGAGGGAGGCGTACTCCTCATTTGCCATGGCCGCCCTCGCCGAGGCCGCCGGCCGGTATGACCAGGCGGCCCGTTACATTGCGGAGGCTCTGAAACATGATCCGGACTCCGTGTATCTGAACATGAAAATGGCCCTCCTGCTCAAAGAGATGAATCGCCCGCAGGAGGCCCTGCCCTATGCCCGGAAGACCTTGGTAGACGACCCGAGCCAGACGGAGCCCTTGATCCTGCTTGGGGACCTGCACAGAATGCTGGGGGACGAGAAACAGGCGGCACAGGCTTATGAAAGCGTGCTGCGGGTCGATCCGGGGGATCAGAGGGTGCGTTTTCTGCTCGCAACCCTTTTCATCCGCACGGGCAACTATTCCAGGGCCCTGGAACATCTCGATCTGATTCTCACTGAAAAACCGGGTCTCACCCTCGCCCATTATTATAAGGGGCGGGTCTATCTCGAAATGGAGGAGTTCCAGGAAGCCGAGGAGTCCTTCCAGAACGCCTTGCAGTTCAACGAGTTCTTCGAGCCCGCCCTGTTCGACCTGGGGACGCTCTACCAGATGACCGGGCGCGATGTCCAGGCGGTTTCCATGTACGAAACGCTGCTGTCGGCCTATCCCGAAAACAGCGCCGCACGCGAACGGCTGGCGAACCTCTATTTCAAGCTCGGACTCAACGAAAAGGCCGAACAGCAGTTGGAGCAGATCAAGGCCCACTCCGAACCCGGTGAACTCGGACGCCAATCCCTCGGTTTGATCTACTTGAAACAGGGGAGGCTGGACGAATCGATCGAAGAGCTCAAAATGATCCTTATGGCCTGGCCCGACGATGAAAAGACGGCCTATTACCTCGCGACCGCATACGAAGAGAAGGGTGATTTTGAGGAGGCTGCAAAATATTTCGCCAGGATCAAACCCCAATCGACCTATTACACCAATGCTCGCCTGCATATGGCCTTCATGATGGAAAACGGAGGGGAATACCTGAAGGCCGCCGATCTGCTCCGGGATGCCTTGCGCTATTCACCGCAGCCCGAGCTGTACATCATGTTGAGCACCATGCTCGAAAAGGCAGGGCAGGTGCAGGAAGCGGAGCAGGCGGTACGCCAGGGCCTCGACCGAGATCCGGAGCACATCGATCTGATTTACCGGCTCGGCGTCCTGCTCGACAAACAGGGGGACAAAACCGCCTGCCTCGAAGAAATGCAGCGGATCCTGCGCATCGACCCCGAGCATGCCGACGCACTCAACTACATCGGCTACACCTATGCCGAACAGGGAATCCGGCTCGATGAGGCGCTGGAATTGATTGAAAGGGCGCTCGAGATCAAACCCGAAAGCGGCTATATCATGGACAGCCTGGGCTGGGTCTACTTCCAAAAAGGCCTCTACCAGGCGGCGATCCAATACCTTCAGAGGGCCGCGGAACTGGAACCCAATGACCCGACGATCCATGAACACCTCGGGGACGCCTATTTCCGCGAACGGCTTTTTGACGAGGCCCTGAAAAGTTATGAAAAGGCTCTTTCCCTGGGGCCCTCGGACAGGCCGAGTCTCGAAGAGAAGATCCTTCAGACCAAGGCCCTGATAGGAAGATAAAATTGAGGAGGTTCATCGGATACCGGAGGATCGGGCATCTCCCGGCGGTGATGTTGGCCCTCTGCCTGGCCTCGAGCTGCACGCGACCGCCGGTCGAACCCCTTCAATCCCCCTACGCCCCGCCGATGGTCACATCGCTCGTCGCCGGCCTCGAGCATCAAAAGGGACTGGTCTCATCCGCAGTCTGCGCGGGCACCTTGACCGTCGGGGAAAACGGGTCCGCTTCCAAGGTCAGTCTCCTCATGGCAGGCCGTCTGCAGCCCCTCACCATCAAGATCGAGATGACGCATTTCTGGGGTAATCCCCTCCTCCACATCCTCGTCCGCAACGACACGGTGGAGGTGCTCTCTTTCCGCGACAAGAAGCTGCTCATCGGAAGCCTGCGGGACCCGCTCTTCGAACCCTACCTGCCCGGCACACTGAACCCATCGGCGCTCTGGGCCCTCGTGCGGGCGTACCCTGACATCGGACCCTACGAAAAGGCTTTGTCCCTGCGGCCCCAGGAAATTCAACTCCTCGACGAAGCTGGGAAACCCCTTCAAACATTCGCTTTTGACGTCCAGGCCGCCGCTCCCACTGCGGTCACTTTCCCGGCGCAGGATCTTACCCTCTACTTCGACCGGTTCGCGCGCACCGGCCCCATTGAATACGCAAAGCGCTGCCGCATCGAACCCGCGTCAGGCAACCGTTTCATCGAAGTCCAATGGGACGATATCACCTTCAATCGAACGTTGCCGGAACCTGTCTTCTCACTGCAGGTCCCCCCCGGTTACCGGATCGTGGAGATTGAACGGCGGGCCCTGGAGTAAGCCATGCCCACCATGCCTACCGACCCGGAAATCAGCTTTATCGTCGTCAACTGGAATACCCGCGAGTACCTCCTCGCCTGTCTCGAGAGCATCCTCCGAACGGTGACCGATATCCCTTTCGAGATCATTCTTGTTGACAATGCCTCGCTGGATGGAAGCGTCGAGGCGGTGGAGAGACGGTTCCCCGAGGTGCAGATCATCCGCAATGAGGCCAACCGCGGGTTTGCAGCCGCCAACAACCAGGCCCTCATACCCATGCGCGGCCGGTACGCCCTTCTGCTGAACACCGATGCGGTCCTCCTCGACGGCGCAGTCAAAGAGCTGCATACCTTCATGGAAACGCAAACGGATGCTGCCATGGCCTGCGGGCAGCTTCTCAACCGGGACGGAACCCATCAAAGATCCGTTGCCGCTTTCCCCTCCTGGCTGACGTTGATCGCCAACGAAACGCTGCTGAGCCTGCTGTTTCCTCGCAAGCACCCTGGAAAACGCAGGTTTTCCGCCACACCACACCCGGTGGATTCCTGCATCGGCGCCTGTCTGATGGTCAGGTCCTCCGCCATCCGAGAGGTGGGAGGGTTCGATGAGCGCTATTTCTTCTTCTTCGAAGAAACGGATTGGGCGCTGCAGATGAAGAAGGCAGGCTGGAACAGCTATCTCGTTCCCCAGGCACGCATCATCCATGATCAAGGTCAGAGCGTGGGACAAAATATACGAGCAAGGATCCATTTTTACCGTTCGAGGTACCGGTACCTGCGCAAATGGCACCCGAGGTCCTATCCGCTCCTCTGGACCCTGGTCTTTCTGCGACTGCTCGTAAACACCCTACTGGCAAGTGCGGGCGTGCTCCTTTCGTTCGGGACCGCCCGCGCCTTGCGTCGGCGGCTGAAGGTCTATCTCCAGTTGATTTTCTGGCACCTGAAAGGATGCCCTGAACCCTGAGCAAGAGCGAAACATGTTGATCAAAGGCAAGCCCTCCCTGCCGGCCGGCATCCGGAACCTGCTCCTCATTCAGTTGGGAGACATAGGTGACGTGGTTCTGGCGACACCGGCCATCCAAGCTCTCCGGGAAGCGTTCCCTTCGGCCCGCATCCATGCGGCGGTGCGGGAAAAGGCGCGCGGGATCCTGGAATGCTGCCCGCCCGTGGACGACGTCTCCTACGTAAAAAAGGAAGGCCATTCCCTCTTCGAAGCCATCCGGGCCCAGTGGCGCTTTTTCAGGCGGCTCAGACGCCCGCCGCTGGATCTCAGCATCGACCTGCGCACCGGGACGCGGGGGGCTATCATGGCGCTTCTCTCGGGAGCACCCACACGAATCGGGCGTTATTCCGAGACAGACACTTTCTGGCGCAACCAGGTCTTCACGCATCTTGTTGCGCCTCGAGAGGAAGCAACCCAATATTGTGCAGAGCATGGCCTCAACATTCTGCTTCCCTTCGGCATCGCAACACAGGAGAGGCGCCCGAAACTGGTTGTCCCGCCCGCCCTCCGCGATCGTGCAGCCTCCATCCTTTCCTCAGCGGGTCTTCCGCGGGGAAGGCCTTTCATCGCGGTTCAGCCCTTTTCTCTCTGGGGATACAAAGAGTGGCCGACAGAGCGGTTTGCCAAGCTCATCAGCCTGATGACCACGGAGTTCGAAAGGGCGGTCGTCCTGGTCGGAACCCAGAGCGAACGGGAGCGGGCGGTTGGACTGGCCGCCAAGGCCCGTGGCGACATCTTCCATCTGGCCGGCATGACCACCCTCGACGAACTCGCCGGGGTCTTGAGCCTCGCCAAGCTGCTGATAGGATGCGACAGCGCCGGCATTCACATCTCTGCAGCCGTCGGGACCCCGACCATCAGCATTTTCGGTCCATCTTCACCCGTCAGCTGGGCGCCCCGCGGCCCAAGGCATCATGTCGTCTGTCAGCACTGGGACTGTGTTCCTTGCAGGCAGAAAGGATGCCAGGGCTCCGAAGTCAGCCGATGCCTTCAGACCCTTCCTGTGGAGGCCGTTCTGGAAACAGTCCGTCTCGCGTTGACGGACCGCAGCGGGCAATGACCCTAGAACCCTATGGATCGAGGGAACGGTGAGATGAAACCATGGATCTCTTTGCGGTGGAACAGCTCGGAGAAAACCACACCGAACACGATCCCGCCGCAGCGTCTTCCCTCCCGCCGGATCTTTTTCCTGATCCTGCTTCTTTCGCTCACCATCCGATGGTACAACTTGGAACATACGCACATCATCAACCCGGATGGAATCCTTTACATCGACCAGGCCAGGATGATCCGTCACGGCTATATGGCGGAAACCACCCTGGCCGACCTGCGTTTTCTCTCGCCCTATCCATTCGCGGTTGCGGCCGCCTACCCGCTTTTGGGCGACTGGGAGACGGCGGCCCGAGGCATTTCTCTCCTCTTCGGCACCCTCACCCTCATTCCGCTTTTCCTGCTCGCCCGCAAGTTCCTCCGGCCCGAAACAGCCCTCGGGCTCATCCTGATCTTTGGACTCATGCCGACCTTCGTGATCAACAGCGCGGAGGCTGTCCGGGATCCCATGGCATGGTTTTTCGGCGCCTGCGGACTCTCTCTGATGGTTCATCAGACGCAGACCAGGCGTTGGTGGGCTGTATGCTTTGCGGGCGCAAGCTTCGTGCTGGCGGCATGGAGCCGCGTCGAAATGGGGCTATTCTTCGGGGTGTCGCTCCTCTTTCTCCTGTTTTTGGAAGGGACGGCGCGGTTCAGAAAATGCCTGGTCTTCTGCCTCCCCTTGCTGGCTTTCCTGCTCCTGAACATCTGGATCTCCACGGCCGGTCAGGCCGTCGAACTCAATGCGCTGCGCATCGATGAAATCAAGTCCAAGCCCGGAGGACTTTTCACGGGTTATCAACTGGTTCGCGAGGGGCTCTCGCATCTTGCGCACGATCAGCCTACAGGCCCCTTGCGCTTCTTCCTCCAAATTGCCCGCAGCCATGTCCTCCTGATCGCCTTGGGAGAAATCGTTTCAACCCTCCTCAAAGCGGTCCATTATCCTTTCGCTTTGCTTTTCATCGCCGCGTTCACCCCTCTGCGTCGCGAGATCGGGAAAAACCGCTGCCTATTGTATCTCACGTTCCTCACCGCTGCCGCCTTAGGGATCCTCTATGTGCATCTTCTCGACCAGTGGATCAGCGAGGCGCGTTTCTTCGTGTTCGCCCTTCTGCCTGCATCCGTCATCATGGGACTGGGACTGGACAGGTGCCTCTCCTTCTTGTCTCGCCGCTTTCAACTCCAGGGGGCAACGGCGCTTTTCATCGCCGCCGCCGTTGTAATGGCCCTGACTCTGCCGAAAAATCTCAAGGAAAGAGAGGCAGACAAAGGCGTTTTCAAAGCGATCGGTGCCCTGATCGCTTCCCGGGAAGATCCGGACAGGCTGGCTCCCGTCGCCGCATCAGACCCGATCCAGCGCTGGATCACCTTTTACGCGAATCCCCGCTACAACGGCCCGACACCGATCAACGGAAACCACCTCCGCATCGAGGCCCTTGCGGGATCTTCTTATAAAAGACTCCTGCAGAATCTGAGGGCACAGCACATTCCCTATCTCCTGTGGGAAGAAAAGCGTTGGCCCGATTGCGGCTATACCCTGGAAAAAAGCATGCACCGGCGGGATCTCAAGGTGCTCGGTCGCTGGGAACACCGGGACACGGGACAGATGATTCTATTCGAAGTGCGGCCCTAGCCCGGTAGATCCCGCCGATCCTGGCGGCCACAAGGCGCCAGTCGTGCCGGGAAGCCGTCAGCCGCGCGTGCAATCCCATCCGCCTGCGGTTTTCCGGATCCAGCAGCGATTTCAGAGCGGCGCCGACGGATTCGACATTCCTGTCACGGTGGACGACAAATCCTTCTTCACCGTCCCTGACCAGGTCGCGCGCCCCCACGTTCGAACTGATCACCACCGGGAGCCCGGCCGCCATGGCTTCGAGCACGACCATGCCGAAGGTGTCGAATCTCGAGGGCATTACAAATAGATCTGAAGCCAGATAGAATTTTTCCACCTCCCGGGTCGGCCCTGCAAACACCACCCGCCGGTCGAGGCCAAGCTCCCGTGCAAGGCGCGTGTATCCTTCACGATCGCCTTTCCCGACCACCAGCAATTTGAGGGGCGGCATCGTCTCCTTTCCATGGACCAAATCCGACATGCCCTTCAAAACAAGATCAAGGCCCTTGACATCGAAGTTCATCCCCACAAAGAGGGCGACCACGTCCTCCAGGTTGAGGCCGACCCGCCGCCGGATCTCCTCGCGGCAATCCTCCCGGTTCAGGCTCTCGAAGCGATCGAGCGCCACCCCGGGATGGATCACCTGAATCTGATCGGGCGGCAAAGCATAGCATTCGAGAAGGTGCTCCCTGACAAGGTGCGAGACCGGCATCACAAGAGGCCTGAGGGGGTTCTCGATGCCCCTTGCCTCGACCCACGCCGTACTGCGGTCGAAGAGGCTGCTCCGCTTCCGGCGCACCCGCGCAACCCATTGGCTATGCGGAATGCCGTGCATGCTGAAAAGATCCATCCGCCAAATCCGATCATGGGAGTGGATCAAATCGAATCTTCCCGGCAGGGCGGCGCGGTTGACGAAGAAGGCGAAAGTCGGCTGTCTCAGAAGCCGGGGGAACCGGAATACCGGGATCTTGTGAAACGTCACCCGCCCCCTGCCTGCGCGCCATTGATTGGCCAGGACGTGAATTTCGATCCCCTCCTCGCTCGCAAGCCTTTCCCCGAGTTCGAAAGCAAAGGCCTCGGCCCCGCCGAGCAGGCCGTATTTGGGAATCACCATCGCGACCCTGATCGGGGCGTTGGGGCGGCAACCGGAAGGCCGATGGATGGGAGCTTCTGAGGGGGATATCTCCTGCGCCCTCACCGCCCGTCTCCCGACCCCTTGGGGGCCTCTTTTCCGGCAACCCCCGCCTTCCAGGAGGAAGCGGATTCCATCTCGCGCAGTTTGACATAACGGGCAAAAAGGGCGTAGGCCGATGTCGCCGCGATGATGAGCCCCGCCGTGCCGTCCAGGAATCCCCGTTTGAGGGCGAAGACCTCGAGAAACTTGAACACGGGCCTCAGCAGGAGCAAATGCCCTCCATAGCGCTTGCCTTGGCCATAGAGATCCGCTGCCAGAAGGGAAGAAAACCGGTTGACCGTGTCGATCTGCCCCGTCAGTCCCCCATGATACGGGTAGTGCAGAAGGTCTTGCGTCAACCGTCCGACCGGCCCCTCGATCTCCAGCCGCTCATGCACTCGGCCGCCGACGAACCGGCCCTTGCCGCAGCGGAAGAGCCGTGTCTGGTGATCGGGATAAAAGCCGCTGTGCCTGATCCAACGACCTTGATAAAAAGAGCAGCGGGGCATCCTGTAGCCGTTCTTCGCCTCCGGGTGCGCCATCACGGCGAGGATCTCTTCGCGCAAAGCCTTCGAAACCTGCTCGTCTGCATCGAGGCTCAGAATCCAGTTCTGCGTGGCCTGCGACACGGCGAAATTCTTCTGCCTGACATAGCCCTCCCAAGGCCTTTCGTAAACCTTCCCCGTAAAGGAGCGCGCAATCCGCACGGTGTCATCCCGGCTCAAAGAATCCACCACCACCAGTTCATCCACCCAAGAGACGCTTTCCAGGCAGCGGCCGATATTCTCTTCTTCGTTGTAGCAGATCACACAGGCGGAAAGCCCCATCAAAAAACTCCTTCCATCGCGTCAGGTCATCCACATGACCGATGCCGGCGGATGCCGATGACGCACGCATCCGCCCTGGAAATACCTTTCTCCTCGCTTCATCTGCGCCGGATGACGGGAGCTGGTCCCCGGACCTCATCCAGCTCTCAGGGGCGCAATCACCTGCAAACAGATTTCTTCAGATGCAGCAGCCCTTCTTGCTCTTGTTCAAAAACAGGCGCGAGGCGGGTAATCCCCACCATCGTCAGGATCTCCCGGAGATTTTCGGTTACCCCTGTCAAGACCGCTTTCCGGCCGCTTTTTGCAGCATCTGAAAGCAGTTGAATCAGGACGGCGATTCCTGCGCTGTTCATACCGGCCGTAGCCGCAAAATGGATGAGCACCCCGCCCGCCTCCTCTTTGGCTACCCGCCAGTCCTGCAGGAGCTCGGCCCCCGTTTTTCCATCCAGCCGTCCGACAATCTCGAAGATAGTGACCCCCCCCTCTTTTCGAAACGAAGATACAGAACCGGAAGGCTCCTCCACACGCTTCAGCCGCTTTTCCGCCCTGTCCAGAGCCGAATCGAGGGCTGAGCGGCTGATCGGTTTGTTGATGAAATCCGTGGCATCGAGATCGAGCGCCTGGAGCGCCAGATCCATGTCACCGTGGCCTGTAATCACGATCACCTGGGTCCCCGGGTCGGCCGCCTTGATCCGCTGCAGGACCTCGAATCCGTCGATACCGGGCATCTTGATGTCGGTAAAAACGATCCGGGGCCTTTCTTTCTCGAAAAGCGCCAACCCCCCGGTGCCGTTTTCGGCCAGGAGGACCTCATAGCCGTATGCCGAGAGAAAGAGGCGAAACATGGTCAGATTCGCGTTCTCGTCGTCGATGACAAGGATCTTCGGTTTACGGTCCATCGGTTTATCCCCTTTCCTCCCCCGGCACCGGGAACAGAATCCTGAAAGCGCTTCCCCGGCCTTCCTCGCTCCGTATTCGGACACGGCCCCCATAGGCCTTGACTATACCATAGACGATGGAAAGCCCTAGCCCCAATCCCTCGCCACCCTTTTTCGTTGTATAGAAAGGTTCGAAGACTCTGCTCAGGCGTTCCTCGGGAATACCCGGGCCGGTGTCCGATATCTCCAACCCCACCGCCCGCTTGCCCGCCCTGAAGGTGCGCACACCGATATGGTCTTCCGCCGTCTCGCCTCCGGCCCTCCGTTTGCGCAGGATCGCTTCCCGGGCGTTGTTCAGAAGATTGAAGACGACCTGCCCGATCCGGTTCACGTTGGCGAGGACAGGGGGCAGATCCGGCTCGAAATTCAGCTCGAGCCGGATGTTTTCGAGCGCCAGCTGATGCCCGAGGATCGCCAGCACCTCCTGAGCAGCGGCATTCAGGTCCACCTCCTCGCAGTCGACATCCGCCTTCTGGTCGAACCTGCATAGGCGCTTGATCGTCCCGCTTGCCCGGTCGACCTGTTCGTCGATCTCCTGAACAATCTGCCTGAGCTGCTCCCGGGAAATCTCCTCCCCGCGATCGAGCGTCATCTTGAGATATTCGCTGCCCATCTTGATGGCATTCAACGGCTGGTTCAATTCGTGAGCCACTCCGCCCGCCACCCCCCCGAGCGGCCGCATCAGCTTCAATAAATCCCACACCGTCACCAGATCGACATGCAGCATCAAGGATGGCAGCAAAACGAGATCCCCCACCAGGGCCGCGAGCAGGGTGACGGCCATCATCAGGCCGAAGACGGCCGTCGGTTCGAAATGGGAAAACAGCAGGACTGCAAAGCCCGAGCCGATCGTGAGTGTGGTATAAACCATCGGGCGGCCGACACGCAAGAGGGTATCGGTCAAGGCGCGCTGCTTGTTCAGGTCCTTTTTGAGCTCGCGGCTGAACCCGACGAGGTAATGAATGGTGTCATCCACCGCCAGCCCGATGGCTATCCCGGCTATCAGGCTCGTCACCATGGACAACTTGATCCCCAGCCATCCCATTAGACCGAAATTCACGATGATCGGGAAAAAATTGGCCAGAATCGCGACGACGCCTACTCTGAGCGAAACGAACAACACCAGCATTAATGCAAACACCGCAGCGACGGTGATCCAGAGGCTGCTCACCTGCCCCCGCGTCACCCATTCGCTGCTGGCGGATATGACCATGCCGAAGCCCGTGGCATCGACGCGGGGGGACCCTCCCAGAACCGAATTGCAGTGTGCTTCAATCCTAGATTTCATCCGCAGGAACTCCGCAGAACTGGAAAGGCGGGTCAGCAGGAGAATGCCGGTTCTGGAAAGATCCTCGTCCATATAGGTGCGCAGCATGTCGGTCCCGAGGATCGTCTGGTAGCTGTTCACCAGCATCCGGACCTCGAAGGCCTCTTCCGGCAGGGCATAGTGATTCGGATCGAACCGATTGAGGGCATAGCGGACCAGTTTGAGATAGTCCAGGAAGGACAGGGTCTTGTCGACACCCTCGAGCGTTTGCAGATAGTCCTGGATCTCTTCGACCTTTCTCAAATGGGCCGGGTCTTCGAAATAGCCCTCCCCCTCTCCCTCCACCACTACATTCACAGGGAAGGAGCCGGTCATATCCCGGTGCGCGTCATGGAAATGCCGGCTGATTTCACTTTGCTCCCTGAAATAGGCGACAGGGTTCGTCTCGACGCGGATGCGCGTCATCCCCCAGAACGCCAGGAGGATGACCACCGCCAGGAGGGGGAGGGTCATCCTCTGATGCGCGACATCGATCCGGACAATCGCCTCGAGGAATCGGGCAACGCATGCGTGGGGTCGTGAGATCGATGATAGACGGCTCCGCGGTGTCGGCAGCGCCGTCAGGAGCGCGGGGAGAAAGGTCAAGATCACGACCAGGAGGCAAACCATTCCCAGGCATGAGAAAAGCGCGAAGGACCGGATCCCCTCGATCCGGCTGACGAAAAGCGAACCCAGGCCGATGATGGTGGTGGCCACCACCAGGACCATCGGCAGCGCGCTGCGCGAAAAGGATTGGATCACCGCCTGTCTGTTCGAGACCGCGTCCTCGAGTTCCTCGAGGTACATGGACCAGACATGCATACAGTAGGCCGTTCCGACGGCAATCAGAAAAACGGGCACGATCATGGTCAGCATGGTCAGGGGTTCGCCCGTCATGCCCATCAGGCCGAACACCCAGATCAGCACCATCAACACCATGCCGAGCGGGATCAACATCCCCCGAAGGTCTCTGAAAAACAGAAACAGCAACACCGCAATCACACCGAATGTCAAGGGAGGCAGATGCAGAAAATCTCTTTCCGTAAAACGGGAAAGGGCCTCCGAAACAACCGGCATTCCAATCTGATACAGATCGATCCCTTCCCGTACCCGCTCTATTTCCTTCTGCACTGCGTTCACGACCGCCCGCCGGTCTTCGGAGTCGTCGAGCAGCAGCATGACGGAGGTGTTTTTTCGGTTTTCGGAAAGGAGGCTCTTCCAGATCAGTTCGACCGGTTGAAGGATCTGCTCGAACTCCCTCAGGCTCTTGATGCCGAAAAGCTCCACATCCCGTTTGATGCCGGGCAGACTGATCACCCTGCGAACCCCCTCGATCTCCCCCAGGCGATCCGCCAGTTTTTCGATTGCTTTGAAGGCACCGGTCTCGAACACCCCTTTCGTCCGGGCCACGACGAGAATCACCTCTTCCGTCCCGAAGATCTTCTTGAATGTCTCATACCGGCGGGTCTCCGGCAGGTCTTCGACCGCCAGATCATACAGGGAGGACTGGAACCGAAGATGGGGAATATGCCAGATGAAGAAGAGGGTCAGCATCAGGAGGAAGCCGATCGTCCAGCGGGGATGGTCTAGAATCAGCCGGATCCACTGCTGCTTCAATGCGGATTTGTAATAGGAGGCGATCATCACCGGATCGAATCCCCTTTCCGGCAGCCGGGCGGGCGGAAGACCCCCGCCGCGCCTCCGCGCTCCGACTGATGCACCAGCATTGCGTCAGCGAGCGCCTTCCACATGGTTTCCCGCATATCAATGCTCATGGGGGCCAGGTCAATCCTTGGCGGGAGGAAAGGTCAAGGTAAAGGTCGTTCCGACGCCTTCCTCACTCTCGAAGGAAATCTCCCCGCCGTAGTCATTGACGATCCCCTGAGAAATAGAGAGGCCGAGCCCCATCCCCTGGCCCATTCGCTTGGTCGTGAAGAAGGCGTCGAAAATCCGCCGGCGCAGCGCCTCCGGAATGCCGCTCCCGGTATCGGAAATGCTTACGGCGGCCTGCCCCTGATCCAGAAATGAGCGGACCCGGATCTTCCTCTCCCCGGAAAAGCCGGTCGACTCCCGCTTCTGATTGATGGCATCCCGTGCATTGGCGATCAGGTTAAAGATGACCTGCTCCAACCGATTGACGTGGCCGTAGATCAGCGGAAGGGTTTCCGCCAGATCCAGCTCCATCTCGATGTTCTGGATGCTCAGCTGCCTTTCGATCATTTCGTAGACATTACGGATCGGCAGGTTGATATCGATCATTTCGCGGGCGAAATCCGCCTTGCGGCCGAATTCTCTGAGGCGCTTGATGATGCCCGTCGCACGATCGACCTGCTCACTCACCTCCTTCGCAACGCAGTCGAGATCCTGCTTCGGAACGGTTTCCCCTTTCTCGAGCATCATCTGGAGGAATTCGCTTCCCATCTTGATCGCGTTCAGCGGCTGGTTCAATTCGTGCGCGATGCCGGCGGACATTTCCCCCAGCGTGCTCATCTTGCTGGCCTGAATGAGCTGCGCATCCTTTTCGAGCATCTCCGTAATATCGGTGACAGCGGCAATCATCACGTCCCGATCCTGGACCTTGGATGGTACGGCATGAATATTGACAAAAAAAGGATCTCCGCCCTTTCTGAAATGGCAGACCTTCGAGTAGGACCGTTTCACATGACCCTCGGCATCGGGCCGGAAATGTTCGATTTCCGGCTGTCCATCCCTGCGGCAGGCCAGGGCGGCAAACGAGCGCCCGATCAGTTCATGGCGCCCGTATCCATAGACTTCCTCGGCGCTGGGGTTGGCGTCCAGTATATCCAGGGTTTCCCGGTCGAGCACGAAGATCGGGTTGGGGCCGCTCGTGAAAAGGGAGCGGTATTTCTCCTCGGATTCCTGCAGCCGCTCCTGCGAGGCCTTGAGCCGGAAGGTCATGTTCATCAGCGAATCGGCCAACTGCTTGACCTCGTCGCGAGCCCGCCGCTTGTAGACGACACAGTCATAACACACCTGAAGCTTTTCGGGGAATTTGGAGGCCGCCTTCTCCATGAATTCGGTCCCGTCGACATACCAGCAGGGGACCTCGATATTGTGATGGGCCGGACAGCTGTATTCCCGGCATCGAAGTTGCTCCCAGCATCGCGGACGGCTTCCCAGGTGCGACTTGACATCGAGATTTCCCCGGCTGATTTCGTCCGCCAGTTGTGTCAACTCCCAGATCGGGCGTGTGATGTACTTGGAGAGCCACCGGCTGACCAGGAAAAAAATCACCACGATGGAAGAAAGAATCCCGAGATAGGTCATCCGCAGATTGGCGATGACACCATCTATGTAATTTTTGTCCAGACCCACATGAACTGCACCGATCTCGTAGATGCCCTCGAGGATCGGGACTCCGATGTCATAGGCGCTCATCCCCTCCAGATTCAGGAGGCGTATGCTGTAATTCTCGCCGGCCTTCACGACATTCGCACCGGCAAGACCTTCCGGAAAGGGACGGATGAAATTGTGGGCGATGACGTTATGCCCGTCATCGAGGATGAAGATGTAGGCGATCAACTGCCTGCGCTCTTCGAGCCTGGCCGCATCGAAAAGAAGGCTGATGAGGTTGGGATAATCTTCCGTCAGAATAAAGCTCCGGCCCGTATCGGCGACACCCCGTGCAATAGCGACGCCTCTCTGCCGGAGTTCTTCGGTCATGCTCGATACCAGGACCGTCCGCGTCACCAGGGCGCTGCCAAAACTCATCATCAAGATGATGGCAAGAATCGAATAGAGGATCTTGTTCTTGAGGCTGATATTTTCGAATCGCTCCATCATTCTTCCGCTGAATGCCTCTTCACGGAAGGGGGGTTCGCCGACCCGGCAACCTGCCAGTCCGAAATCAGGTGAAAGGACTCGTCCTCGATACGGGTGAAGTAGACCTCTTCGAGCGCTTGGTGGTCCGTCGGGCTGAAAGATATGGTGTTCGCGATCCCAATATCCCAATCCCTGATCGTCTCGACCGCATCGATGAAAGACTCCCGGTCGACATCCCTGCCCGCCCGCTCCAGGCCCTCGACCAGGACCCTCGCGTTGATGTAACCCTCCAAACTGACGAAATTCGGCTTGTCTTCCGGGAAAAATCGGGCGAGACACCGCACATATTCTGCGACACCCGGAAGAAGGGCCTGCATCTCGACCGATTCAGGCGGCGGAACGACCTGGCTGACTATCACCCCGTCCCCATCCGGGCCAAGCCGCCGGGCAAGTTCATCGGCGCCGACAAACGAGACGTTGTAGAAGAGGGGGTTGAATTCATCTGCTCTCGCCTCCCGGACGAACCGGGCGCAGGGCTCGTAGGTGCCGATCATCACGACCGCCTCGGCGGCGCTCTCCTTGATCCTTGCAAGCCCCTCTTCCACGTCGAGAGTCCCCCGGATATAGGATCCCCGGGCAACGGGCGTCAACCCGTATGCCCGCAGGGCCAGTTCCGTTCCTTTGAGGCCGTCGAAACCATAGGCGTCGTACTGATAGAACACGGCGATACGCCGAATGCCCAGATCGCCGACCAGATGCTTCACGGCGGCGGCCGTCTCCTGGTAGTAGGAAGCCCTCACATTGAAGAGGTAACGGTTCACCGGTTCACGCAGCGCATAAGCCCCCGTAAACATGCCCACAAGAGGGATCCGCGCCTTTTCAACCAGAGGCACGATTTTGACCGTCGTAGGCGTACCGACATAACAGAAAAGCGCGAAAACCCGGTCCTCGATAATCAGCTTCTGGGTGTTGGCGACGCAGCGCGGCGGATCGTAGCCATCGTCATAAGCGATCAGTTCGATCCGGCGGCCATGCACACCGCCACGCTCGTTGACATGATGGAGATACGCGAGCGCGCCATGCAGGGTCTGGGTGCCCAGGTAACCCGCATGACCTCCCAGGGCCAGCGAAGAACCCAGGAGGATCCTCGTCTCATCGACCTGGTAAGACGCCGGCGGCCGATCGGCCACCCCTAACGGTGCATCGCAACCGGCCGCAAACATGAAGATCCCCATAAAAAGGGCCCATCTGAGACAAAACCTGATCGACCGTGCCATGATGCCCCCTCCAATGCCTCTCACGCCCACTGCGTTTCAATCCTGGGCGCAATCCGCCGCGCGGAGACTCCCCGGAGCCGTCCGGGCGCTGCCGTTTGACCGGAGCATGCAAACCCGGCCCGGGCTTCACCCGAAACCAGGTTCTGTCCCCTCTGGATGTCCATCGGGAAATGCCCGGCGCGAGCCGGTTTCCAAGACAACCCCTGCCGTTCATGCTGCGCCTCGTTCAGGCATTCTTCGCAACCCTGGAGCCGTTCGTGTCAGACCTGCCGAAACGGGCACGCCCATCCGGAAGCCTTTCTCCAGGCCGGGGGTGGGAAGGGGTCCTCTCTGCCCGGCCGGGGCATCTGCCATTTGCGGAATCGATGGGATAAAAAGCGCATAGCATCAAATTATAATAAAATTTCGATGGATACTCTTGACTTTTTTTTCGGCCTCGGATAACAGTGTTATCCAGTGATTGAACCGCCATAAACGACTCCCATCCTGGGCCGTTTTCAGCCCCCCCCAGCAGGCCCTCCCAGGCGGTTTGAGTCTTACCTGTAGCATTCTCCTGAATCGGGTTTTTTACACGGAACAAAGGAGCCATGCACAGCGATTCCAATTTTGCTGATAGATCTAAAAAAGCCCTTTGAGGAGAAATCTGAGGCGATGCCCCTCCCCTTCTCCGTGCAGAGCGAATTTGTGTGCAGAAGTGGCCATTTTGCCTGTCTCGGTGTCAATCCACAGGCGGTTCCTTGTCCAGCAGGCTGCAAGCCCCGTCGGCACAAGGGATTGATCCCTTTGATACCGGGAAAAAGACCCTTCCCAGGGGATTGGCGTCTTGGTCGTCCCGGGCAATGATCTTCGAATGCCCCCTTCTAAACAGCCCCCCTGTGTGCTTTTTACGGAGTCTCGCGATTCGGATGCAGTTCCCCGCGACATGCAACATTCTACTCATCAGGAGGTGACTGATCATGGATCAACAGCTTAAACGGGATTTCTACGACAGACTGGCTGCGAGATCGATCTCCCGGCGCGATTTCATGCGCTACTGCGGGATGCTGACCGCAACCATGGGGCTTTCAGCCTCTTTCGTGCCGAAGGTGGCAGAGGTCTTCGCCGCCCCGAAGCAGAGGCCACCCGTCGTATGGCTCCACTTGGCCGAGTGCACGGGATGCTCGGAGGCGGTTCTGAGATCACAATATCCTTGGATCGACGATCTGCTCATGGAGATCCTTTCCATGGAGTACCATGAAACGATCATGGCTGCAGCCGGTCATCAGGCCGAAGACAACCTGCAGGCCGCCGTCAAAAAGTATGAGGGGCAATTTCTCTGCGTGGTGGAAGGCGCTGTGGCCACCGCCCACAATGGGGCCTACGGAAAGATCGCTGGCAGGACCTTCCTCGAAATCGCAAACGATGTCTGCCGCAAAGCCGCCTCCGTTATTTGCATCGGGACCTGCTCCAGCTTCGGCGGCATCCAGGCGGCCGCCCCGAATCCCGGCGGATACAAGGGTGTCGGCGACGCCTTGGGCATCAAGACCCTCAACATCCCTGGCTGCCCGCCGAACCCTGTCAATTTCGTCGGAACCGTAGTCAACTACCTCCTGCTCGGCCAGCTTCCGGACCTGGACGAAAAGGGGCGTCCGCTTTTCGCCTACGGTCGCACCATCCATGATCAGTGTCCCAGGCGCTCTCATTACGAAAACGACGAGTACGTGGAATCATTCGGATCCCCGGAAGCCAAGATGGGTTACTG
Organism: Desulfatiglans anilini DSM 4660; assembly: GCF_000422285.1. Lineage (NCBI taxonomy): Bacteria > Pseudomonadati > Thermodesulfobacteriota > Desulfobacteria > Desulfatiglandales > Desulfatiglandaceae > Desulfatiglans > Desulfatiglans anilini. Next base: position 276,741 of record NZ_AULM01000001.1, on the reverse strand, counting down.
CCTCTACAAGATGGGCTGCAAAGGGCCGGATACGTACAACAACTGCCCGACTGCAAAGTTCAATGCCGGCACCAGCTGGCCGGTGGAGGCCGGCCATCCCTGTATCGGTTGCAGCGAGCCCGGATTCTGGGACGAAAAGGGCCCCTTCTTCGAACCGCTTTAATGTCTCGCGCGGGGTTTCCGGACACGCCTCAGGAATGGGTGAAATAACCAGAGACTTTGGTTCAGGCGTGAAAATCGTCATGACCACAGAAGCGGTCATTTAGATCATCCGGAAATCAACCTTTGAAAACGAGGTCGTTTCCAGGCCGGAAATGAGGGTTTTTCTTCACACGTTACGCGTGCCTAGTCCCGCCCCTTCGGGGAGGCCCGGTTTCTTCACACCCTTCGGGTGCTCCGTCCCACCGCTTCGCGGCGGGTCCCGGTTTGGCCAAAGTTGAGCAAATCCAGCCTTTGCGCGGAGGCGACCTGGAGGTCGCCGCACGAGCAAACGTGCAGATTGACGCCGAGATTGGACAAAAAGACCATTTCCGGACGGAAACTGTTTAGAAGCAGATACTCGAGCGGGGCCGGCTGCCGCTTGAACACTCGAAGTTCACGGAATATCTCCCGCGTTCAACCGCCCTTATCTTGAAAGGAGTCGCCATGGCCAAACGAATCACCATCGATCCTGTCACCCGGATTGAAGGCCACCTGCGGATCGAAGTGGAAATCGCTGACGGGAAGGTCGTCAATGCCTGGAGTTCCGGGCAGATGTTTAGAGGCATCGAGATGATCCTCAAGGGAAGGGACCCGCGGGATGCCCCTCTTTTTACACAGCGATCCTGCGGCGTCTGCACCTATGTGCACTATCTCGCCTCCATCCGGGCGATCGAAGCGGCCGTAGGTGTCGAGGTCCCTGAAAACGCACGCATCCTCCGGAATCTTCTCCATGGAACCCAGTACCAGCACGACCACATCATTCACTTCTATCATCTCCATGCCCTGGATTGGGTCGACATACTGAGTGCATTGAAAGCCGACCCGCAAAAAACCGCTGCCCTCGCTGAAAACGTGAGCCAGGCACGATGGGGGGGGACTGCCTATTTCAAACAAGTCCAGGAGCGCATCAAGACCTTTGTGGAGAGCGGCCAGTTGGGGCCATTCAACAATGCCTATTGGGGGCATTCGGCCTACGCCCTCCCACCGGAAGCCAACCTGATGGCGGTCTCTCATTACCTCGAGGCCTTGCGCCTGCAAGCCAAGGCCGCCCAAATGCACGCGATCTTCGGTGCCAAGAACCCGCATCTGCAGTCCCTGGTGGTCGGTGGAATCACCTGCGCCATGGACCTCACTCCAGATCGGATTGCCGAATTCCTCTATCTCTGGAAGGAGACGCAAACCTTCGTCAGGAATGTTTATCTTTCCGACATCCTCGCGATCGGGTCCTTTTACAAAGATTGGGCTGCGCTGGGAGGCACTTCCAACTTCCTCGCCTGGGGCGACTTTCCCGAAGGCGAAAAAGAACCCGAGAGCCTATTCATGCCTCGGGGCGTCATCATGAACCGTGATATCGCCGCCGTCAGACCGGCGGAGCAGGAAAAGGTCACGGAACACATCTCCCACTCCTGGTACGAGGGGAATACCGATCAGCATCCATATAAAGGACAGACCGCCCCCCAGCATGGCGACTACGACCCCGACAACCGCTACTCGTGGATCAAGGCACCGCGTTATGAAGGCGAGCCATGCGAGGTCGGCCCTCTGGCGAGGATGCTCGTGGCATACGCCAGGGGAAAGGACAGCGCCCGGAAGCTAGTTGACGACACCCTTGCCCGATTGGGGGTCCCCGTCACAGCCCTTTTTTCCACTCTTGGCAGGACTGCGGCGCGGGCCCTCGAAACCGTGCTGGTAGGCGACGCCATGGAGGGCTGGGTCATGAAACTGGTGGAAAATCTGAAAGCGGGCCAGGACACCATCTACCAGGCGTGGACCATGCCCGACAAGGCGACGGGTTGCGGCCTCAACGATGTTCCGCGCGGCTCCCTGGGACACTGGATAGAAATCGAGGACAAAAAAATAAAGAATTATCAATATGTCGTCCCATCCACCTGGAATCTCGGGCCCCGCTGCAGCAATGGAAAGCTCGGACCGGTCGAACAAGCGTTGATCGGGACACCGGTCGCCGATCCCAAACGGCCCGTGGAGGTTTTGAGAACCGTGCATTCGTTCGATCCCTGCATCGCCTGCGCTGTGCACATGATCGACCCCCGATCAAACGAAGTCTACAAAATCCATGTGCTGTGATTGCTTCGGCTTCCGACGGTCGCTACAATACCCTCTTGACTGCCGGTTTCCGCCATTGGAAGCTGGCAGTCAACCGCGGAGCCCGGCTGCAGGGTGTATGCCTTTCCCCGGCTTGGGGTGCAAACCTGCGCCAACCCTGACCAGCCGGCGCCGCGTTCAGATTCCGAAGGGCGCGCCTTCCGCGGCTTCGCCCGTGCGTAAAACAGGATCCACTGAGCCTTTCGGCACCGGGAGAGACCTCACTGAATGATGGATCAAAAGAGTCCTATCCTTGTTCTTGGCGTCGGTAATCCCCTTCTCACGGATGATGGGGTCGGCATTCACGCCATTGCTGCATTGGAAAAGGCCTATTCCTTCAACCCTCCTGTAGAAATCATGGACGGGGGCGTACAGGGGCTGAATCTTCTGGGCTTCATCGCTGAAGCGAAGCATCTGATCGTCATCGATGCCGTTCGCAATGGGGGTGCCCCGGGAACTCTCTATCGCCTTGCGGGAGGACAAATCCCCAGGCGGGTCCTTCAAAAGAACTCCCTTCACCAAGTGGGGTTGCTCGAGGCGCTCGCTTTGGCGAGCGTCCTCGGCGATCCTCCCTCGACCGTCATCCTGGGAGTGGAACCGCTCGACATCGCGTCGATCGGCCTCGAACCCACCCTACCCGTACGAGAACGAATCCCTGAACTCGTCGATGCGGTCCTCGCTGAACTCAAGCTGCTGGGCTGCGTCCCCCAAGCGAGAGGAGAATGACGGACATGTGCCTGGCCATCCCAGCAAAGATCATTCAGATCCACGATCGAACGGCCGTCATCGATCTGGATGGAACCCAACGACAGACAAGCCTCCTTCTGCTCGATGACGCTCAGGTGGGAGATTACGTGATCGTCCACGCCGGATTTGCCATCCATCGGATCGACGAGAAGGAGGCCATGGCGGCCCTGACCCTCCTTCGAGAGATGGCGGATCTCACCGACCTCCCTTGAACATCGCAGGCCCTCGCCTTCGGCTGTGAGCCATGGCTGACACCTGCTGCGGACACCCATGTGGGGCACCTGCTCATTTCCAATACAGGGGGGAACTTGCTGTATGCACCCTCCTTCTCACATTGCTCGGAATTTACAGGCCTTTCGTTTGGACCTTTTTCTCAAATCCGTAACCGGCTGTTTTCAGCACCTCCACTAACCGGAGGAAGCAGCCGTAGTCCTCCTCTTGCACCGGAAAACAGGTATTTTCTTGACACCTTTTCGGCGCTGAGATTATAATTTTAGGCTGTATGGTGCGGGTTCCACGCCGGCTCTGCCACAGACTTGGCGTTTTATTAACCTACGGTGAAAGGAGGTGAAACAGCAAAATGAACAAGAAATTCCTAAGCCTTCTGACGGTTGTCTTTTGCGGCCTTATGCTCTGCGCAGTGGGGGCCATCACAGCCGCCGATGTCGCGGAAGAAATCGTCCTTCAGAATGAATACCCCGCAGATAAGCAAGGACCGGTAAAATTCAGCCACAAGAAGCATGCCGAGGACTACGGCGCCACCTGTGACGATTGCCACCATGTTATTCAGGATGGCAAAAACGTCTGGAAGGAAGGTGATGCTGTCCAGAAATGCAGCGAGTGCCATCCAGCCGATCCACCGGACAAGGAAGCACTGAAGCTGCAGAATGCGTTCCATAAGAACTGCAAGGATTGCCACAAAGAGCAGAACGACGATGCCAAGGCTCCCTTCAAGAAGTGCAACGGCTGCCACGAAAAGAAGGGTTGATCCTCTTTTGTAAAGCCAGCTTCGCCAGGGATGCCTTTTGCATCCACTTGTTTTGAACCGCACCGCCGAAAGACGGTGCGGTTTTTTTCTTTGTGAACAGGAGGCCTGTCCTGCACCCTTCTTTCATGTCCCCGGCAAATGATGGCAGGTATAGCCCCAAAACCAACCACCCCCGTTCGTCCCCACGAAAAAAGCCGCCTGGGCTTGCTCATGCCAAACCCAAGGCGGCCGACTTTCTGTGTTGTGCGATTCTATTTATACTTCGGTAACCGTGATGGCTTCCTGATCACAAACCTCCACGCAGCTTTCGCAACCGAGGCACTCTTCCGCATTGACCGGAACAGACTTCCCGTCTTCCATCTCGTACACGTCGACTGGACAAACCTCGACGCACTCCTCACATCCCTCGCACTTGTCGTGGTCAACCACTACTTCATAACCCATCTGTCAAACCCTCCTAAGTTTTTGAATACGAGATACCCAATCTCTTGAAATGACCGCTGATTTTGGCTCCGGAACTGGCATGCCCCTGAACGTCAGCGCGTTATGTAACAGAGTAACCAGACCCTGTCAAGCTTTTTATCCCCCTTAACCACCACAAAACCTCCTGCTCGTCCCGCTCGCCCGCGCTCAGCAAACAAACCAACGGTCGACCGACAGGAGATCGCCAGTCAAAAGTAAGATGGCCTTGTTCGAGCAGGAACAAGGCCATCGCATACCCACAAATGAAAGCCCAAAACAGGGGCATGGGGCCCCCGCAGGACTTATTAGGCCCCAACCTCCTCCTTGACCGAGACAGCGATCTTATACAGCACCGTCAGAACAAAGAAACCAGTCGCCCACACACCGATGGTAATTAAAATTTCAGGGGTTGTCGGCCAGTACTCGAACACCCGGTCAAAGGTGTTCGGCACGAAGCCGCCGATGACAAGCCCCATGCCTTTGTCGATCCAACTGGATATGATGACAGCAGCGCAACCGACGGCAAGGGTGTCATCCTTCCGCCGCGTGCCGGGAACAATCAATAGGATCAAAGCAAGGATCGCAAAACCCACCGAAGTCCACATCCATGGCACGAGTTTCCCAAAGCCCTCATACCCGGCGAACAGGTACACAAAACTGTGCATGTGCCCGGGGATCTGGCTGTAAAAAGCCGTGAAGACCTCGAGCAGCAGGAAGAAGATGTTCAGGATGAAGGCGTAAGTGACAATTCCTCCGAGAGTCCTGACCGCCTTTTCTCCAGGGTCGAAGCGACTCACCCGCCGCACGATCAGGCACAACAGCAGCAGCAGTGCAGGCCCGGCGGCGAAAGCCGAAGCAAGAAAGCGCGCCGCCATGATGGCGGTCAGCCAGAAATGTCGGCCGGGCAGACCGGCGTACAAGAATGCCGTCACGGTATGAATGCTGAAGGCCCACGGGATGGAGATGTAGATCAGCGTCTTCACCCATCCAGGATAATGAATCCCCTTCCTCTCAGCACTCAACACGTTCCATCCGATCAGGACATTCAGAAGCAGATACCCGTTCAGCACGATCATATCCCAAAAAAGGATCGAATTCGGCGTCGGATACATGATCACGTTCATGATCCGCACCGGGTTCCCGAGATCGACGAAAATGAACAGCAGGCACATAACCACCGCAGCGATAGCCAGAAACTCGCCCAGAATGGTGATCCGGCCAAACGCCTTATAATCGTGGAGGTAATAGGGAAGAACCACCATCACCCCTCCGGCCGCCACACCGACCAGGTAAGTGAATTGGGCGATATAAAAGCCCCAGGAGACATCCCGGCTCATCCCCGTGACCCTCAGGCCTTCCTGAAACTGGTAGAGATAGCAGCCCAATCCGATGCCCATCAAGACCAGCAGGAAGATCAACCATCCCCAGTATCGTTGTGTTCCCTTCAGCGCCGTATCAAGCATAACCACCTCATACAATGAAAAATAAGTTGGGCCCCGTACCCAGTTCGGGCTTGCGCCGGATCGTGTAATTCTCCTTCAGGACCTTCCTGACTTCCGAATGCGGATCCGCCAGATCCCCAAAGACCAGTGCGCCTTTTCGCACCTTGGCAGCGGCCTCGACGCAGGCGGGTTGATCCCCTTTGGCCAGTCTCTCCGCGCAGAAGTTGCATTTCTCAACCACACCTTTGCTGCGCGTCGGGTAATCCTTATTGCGGGGGAAACCTGGATTCATCGGCATCAGCTTTTCATCGGTGCGGACCCGCTGCGGATCCCCCCAATTGAAGCTGCGCGCTCCATACGGACAGGCCGCCATGCAAAACCGGCAACCGATGCACCGGTGCATGTCCATCATGACAACGCCGTCTTCCCGCTTCCAAGTCGATTGTGTCGGACAGACTCGGACACAGGGCGGATTGGTGCAGTGATTGCACATCAGCAGAAAATTCATTCCATGAAAACGCTCACCGATATACTCGTGCTCCTGCCCCGGAAACGCATGCTCATAGGTTTCTTTCCAGATCCATTTGATCTCTTCCTTCGGATTCCCGAGATTCGGAACATTATGCTCTTTGTGGCACGCCTCGATGCAGACATCCATCAAGGCGTCGTCCATCTTGGTCGTGTCCACGACCATCGCCCAATGCTTGCCCTTCGTCAAAGGGATCTGCTGCGCGGCCTCGAGCTTTCCGGGTGCCAGGATCTCGAACGCAGCCTTCCCTCCCAGCCCCGCTATGGCTGCCATACCACCTATCTTCAGAAACTCCCTTCTGTCAATGCCCTTCATTTTTTCTCCTCCGGCTCAAGATGGCAGTCCCAACAGTACGGCGCAACACCCATGTAGTCGTGGCACTGGTCGCAGAACTTCGTCTTGTTGGAATGACAGTCCAGGCAGGTCACCTGAAGGCTTTTGTAGTACACGGTGCCACTCTTGGCCTTGAAATAGCGTTCCCCATCGCGCACGACCGTGTGGCGCCAATCGTCCAGCAGAGTCATATGAGAACTCTGCATATATGCCTTATCCATCACACACACCTTGGCTTCCTGCGCCTTGGGGGTCAACTCGGGATCGGGCGCCTTGGCGGCCTTCCCCGCATTGTAGAAAAACGGAAAGAGCAGCAGCCCAAGACCGATGACCAGGCCGGTGATGATTTTTCCTCCATCATACATTGTCATCATCCTCCATTCCAGCGAGGGGTTCGCCACGCAGGTCGGTGGTCCGTTCATTTTCCCCTTCGAAGACGAGGGCGTTGGCTACCATTTCATGCACCCCGGTGACCCCCACATCTCGAACCCAGAAATCCATCAGGGTGGGAAACACCGCCCGGTCAATGGCGCAGATGCAGGAGAGCATGTTGACGCCATACTTTTCTTTGACATAGCGGACGGCGTTGGCCCTCGGCAGGCCGCCGCGCATCCTCAGTTCCATGTTCTCCCCGGCGTTCAGCCCGGCGCCGCTTCCACAGCAGAAGGTCTGCTCACGAATGGTCTGCGGGGGCATTTCGTAAAAATTGTTGCACACGGCGTTGATCACGTAGCGCGGCTCCTCGAAGAAACCCATACCCCGCGACGGGTTGCACGAATCGTGAAAGGTGACCTTGAGGTGATCGTTCCGGCTCGGATCCAGCTTGAGCTTGTTATGCTTGATCAGGTCTGCCGTAAATTCCACCAGGTGAACCATCTTGGTCCCTTTGGCGTTCTCGAACTTCGTCCCCGTAATGGGCGAAACCGGTTCTTCAAGAAAATCCGCGGGGCCGTTGAAGGTGTCCATGTACTGGTTCAGGACGCGCCACATGTGGCCGCACTCCCCGCCCAGAATCCATTTCACCCCGAGCCGCTTCGCTTCCGCGTACATCTTGGCGTTCAACCGCTTGGCCATCTCATGGGACGTAAAGTATCCGAAATTGCCCCCTTCGGAGGCATAGGTGCTCCAGGTGATGTCGAGGCCCTGGCTCTGCAGATAGTGGAAGAGCATGAGATAGCCCATGCACGTATACGTACCGGGATCGGCAAAGACGTCCCCCGAGGGCGTGATGAACAGGATTTCCGCCCCTTTGCGGTTGAAGCTCGGCTCAACCCGGATCCCTGTGATATCCTCGATCTCGTCGACGAAGAAGTCCATCATGTCCTTGTAGGCATGAGGCTGGATTCCGAGGTGATTGCCGGTGCGGTTGCAGTTCGCCACCGGCGCCGAGATCCAGTCGGTGTTGAGGCCGATCAGGTTCGTCAACTCGCGGCCGATGATCGTCACTTCGGCCGTATCGATGCCGTAGGGGCAGAAAAGGGAGCAACGGCGGCACTCCGTGCATTGATAAAGGTAATACCACCACTCTTTCAGGACATCTAAGGTAAGATCCCTCGCGCCTGCCAGTTTGCCGAAAAGCTTCCCTCCAGCCGTATACTTCTTCCGGTAGACGGAGCGGATCAATTCCGCTCTAAGCACCGGCATGTTCTTCGGATCGCCCGAGCCGATGAAAAAGTGGCACTTGTCAGCACAGGCCCCGCATCGCACACAGATATCCATGAAGAGCTTGAACGATCTGAAACGATCCAGCCGAAGCCGAAAGCCGTCGTCGATGACTTTTTCCCAATCGTCCGGCAGCTGCCAGTCTTCTTCTGCGGGATTCCAATCCCGCGCATTCGGCATATCGACAGCTTCGAGGTTCTTTTCTTTAGCGCCGTAACAGTAAATGCCTTCGCGAATGTCAACCGGCGTATCCATCCACCCTTCCATCAGCGGCGGGGTGTGGTTGATCTTGGCGGTCTCGCCTGCCTTTGGATCCTTAGCCATGTCTACTCCTTATTTCTTTACCCTGCTGGTTATTCAGGCTCTTTTTCAACCGGGAGGCCGGCCTCGACCATCGCCTCACGGAATTCGTCTTCGTACGCCTGATACGTATGGTAATGCACAGGATAATTCCACGGGTTGATATGCCTCTTCATACGGCTGTTGTTCGACAGGTTTCTCGTCGGCGACAGGAATATCCCGGCCATGTGCATCAGCTTGCTGAAGGGGAAATACGCGATCAACACGCTGATGACGAACAGATGAATGTAGAAGATCACCCCGATATCGCCCGGAATCGTTGGGTGAAATTTGAAGAGACCCACCGCCAGCTCCTTGACGGCTGTGATGTCGACCCGGATGAAGTAACGCATCAAAATCCCGGTCGTGCCCAGAGCCAGAATGAGAAACAGTGGAAAATAATCCGCCGGCAGCGAGATGTAACGGGTCTGATGAACGTAAATCCGCCGGACGAAGAGATAGGTTACCGCCAGCATAAGGAGCATATCCGTCAGGTACACCCCCGGAAGGCCGAGTCCGTTCAACGGCAGCACACCCATCTGCATGAAGCCGTCGAGGCTCTCCAGCAGGTGGACAAACCCCGGAATGGGTTCGACAAAAAACCGGAAATGCCTGAGAAAGATCACCAGGAAGGAATAATGGAAAAGCAGCGCCGCCAGCCAGAGCCACTTTTCCCACTCGTAATCGATCTTTGGCGCACCGTCACCCTTCAGCCGGTACTCCAAACGGGTGTTCCGGAAAAGGGATCGAAAGGTGAGGATCTCGAAGAGCATCCTCACGATCACCCCGCCGGTGCCTTTTGGATTGTCGATCTTGCTGTACTTGACCCATGGGAGAGACCATTGCTGCCCGGCCGTGGTGGGAATCCTGAAAGGCACGGGGGAGCGGGCCCAGTCGATGACCCGAACGACGATCCCGATGATGAAGGTGGCCAAGGCCGCGTAGGGAACCACGACACCGAAAAGGTACTGGAGATTGAACGCCCCCACCCCCACCCAGGGGATCAAAACGATCAGCACCACTGCCAATGACGAAACGACAATGCTCAATATGAAATTCATAGGCTGCTACCTCACCTCCAATGACAATCCCGATGATTAGGCCGTTGTGTCCGATACCTGCCGATCCGAAGCGGCATACCTGGCATTGGCTCTTTCCAGTAACTTCCCCACCTCGTTCCGAATCTCCCTTACACGCAGCTCGTTGAGATGCTGCCGGCAGGCCGTATAAACGTCAAAGCCCTGCAGAGCCAGCGCATCGATCCGGTCCTCCAATTCCAGCAGCTCCGCCGAAGCCGCGGCGCCGGAGGACTTTGCGCCCTGCAGCTCCTTGCGGATGACCGGTTTGAGCTGGATGAGAAAAGCCAGGGCCTTGGAGGGGCTGAAATCCTGCACAGCGCGGATTCGTATGATCCGATCCAGGCAGGCCGCTATGTCCTCCGCAGAACCCCCGGAAACGAGATGGTCATACACCGCTTCCAGTTCCCCGCTCAGAGTCGCCCCGACAGGGTTGGAAAACGGATCCTTCTGCCGACGCAGAAAATCCCGTCCCTCCGGTTCATAGCTTTCGAAAAGGACATCGCGCCACCGCTTTACGATGGCCGACCTTCTTTCGATTAAAAAAGCGGTCAAGTGCATGACAGAATTACCTGAGTAAAGCAAACAAAAAAATCGGCCCCCCCAAATCCGTTCGTCCAGAGGGCCTTCCGGATGATCCATAATGATGGACGTCTATAGCCAACTTGCCGTGCCCTGTCAAGAAAAAAATTCGGGTCTCGGGAGCGATTTTATTCAAATATCGCAAATGATTACGACCTATTTTACCGTGACCGGAATGCGCAGGAGGCTTGCTCTGGAGAGATGGAGACTGCTTCGCGTTCCTTTCTACGGGTATCCATTCCCAATTGGTTTCCATCCGGAAATGATTTCCCCGTAAAACCCAGTTTCCAATCCGGAAATGAGGATTTTTGGTCAACATTAATGAAATCAAGCGTTTGCGCGGAGGCGACCTACAGGTCGCCGCACAAGCAACCGTGAAGATTCACGCCGAGATTGGCCAAAAAGACCATTTCCGGATGGAAACTAATTGTTGACAGACCGACCCTTCTTCACCTAAAAAGTCAGAAAAGCGCGTTTCATTCCCCCCGTGCCGTACCTTGCCCCATTTCCCCAGGCCCCGCCCAGCGACGGGGACAGGCTGAGACCAGGAGGCGCCATGGCCATCGACACCACGATCTTCGTCCACTCCCCAGGGAGGATCCCCGCCTATCTCGACCTGCTTCAGATGTTGACCGGTGCCGGTCTCATTCTCTTCATGTGGAGCCACATGGTCCTGGTCGCAAGCGTCAACTTCGGCCCCGGCGTCATGAACGCGATCGCCCGGTTTTTCGAGGACTCCTACATGGCCCAGGTCGGGGGTCCGCTGATAGGCGCCACCTTCCTGATGCACTTCATCCTGGCGGCCCGCAAGATCCCGTTCAGGGTCGAGCAGCAATCCGCCGTCTGGAAGCACAGCCGTTCGCTTCATCATCTGGACACCTGGCTCTGGCTCGTGCAAGTCATCACCGCTATGATCATCCTGATCATGGGCTCCATTCACATGTGGACCGTCCTGACCGATCTTCCCATCACCGCCGCCAAGAGCGCCGCCCGCATCCAGGGGGGGTACTGGCTCGTGTTCTACCTGATTCTCCTGCCGATGGTCGAACTGCACGTAGGCATCGGCTTTTACCGCATCGGCGTCAAGTGGGGCTTCATCCAGCGCAGAAACCGCAAGGGCTTGAAAAAATTTGAGAATATTTTGACCGGTATTTTCGTATTGATCGGATTGATCACCATTGTTCGCTTTTTGACCCTTTCGGTCTGACCTCCCTACGCCGGCCCCTTTCCCGATCGCACGAAGGAAGGCCGAGCGCGTGCGTCCGGCCCCGAGCGGGGCCCGACCGGCGAACGGCCTGTTCAATGCCAGGGGTGATGCCGTTTAATGGTCGCAAAGGAGTCCTGCCTGTGGAAACAATTTTGACCGATCTCCTGTGTATCGGTGCCGGCCTCGCCGGCGAACGGGTTGCCGTGGAGGTGGCCTCCAACGGTTTCAGCACCATCTGCTTGAGCATCGTTCCCCCGAGACGGTCACACTCCTCCGCCGCACAAGGAGGCATGCAGGCCGCGCTCGGCCACTGTACCATGGGAGCCGGGGACTGCCCTGACGTCCATTTTCTGGACACTGTGAGAGGCTCGGATTGGGGCTGTGACCAGGAGGTTGCGCGGATGTTCGTGGACACCGCGCCGATCGCCGTGCGCGAGATGGCCTTCTGGGGCATCCCCTGGAATCGTGTGGTGCCGGGGAAATCCTCTTACTTCAAGGGCGGCCAGAAATACGAAAAGGTCGAACCCGGCGAGCGGAAGGGGCTGATCACCGCCCGGGATTTCGGTGGAACCGCCAAGTGGCGCACATGCTACACCTCGGACGGAACCGGCCACACGCTTTTATACACCATGGACAACAAAGTGGTGGAGCTCGGGGTTACCGTTCATGACCGGTTCGAGGCCATTGCCCTGATCCACGACGGGGAGACCTGCACCGGCGCTGTAGCCCGCTGCCTGAAGACAGGGCAGCTCCGGGTCTACCTGGCCAAAGCCACGCTGATCGCTACCGGAGGCTACGGCAGGATTTATCGTGAAACGACGAATGCGGTCATCAATGACGGCTCCGGGGCCATTCTGGCCCTCGACACGGAAGTCGTCCCGATAGGCAATCCTGAGGCGGTTCAGTTTCACCCGACAGGCATCGTCCCGACCAACATCCTGGTGACGGAAGGCTGCCGGGGGGACGGGGGAACCCTCCTGGACGTCAACCAGGAGCGCTTCATGCCGCAGTACGAGCCCCAGAAGGCCGAACTCGCCTCTCGGGACGTGGTTTCACGCTGGATGACCCACCACATCCGCCAGGGGTTCGGTATCAAAAGCCCTTATGGCGACCACCTCTGGCTGGACATACGCCACCTCGGCGCCCAACACATCAAGACCAAGCTCCGGGAGGTGGACGAGATCTGCAACAACTTCCTCGGCGTGGACCCTGTCACCCAGCTCATCCCGGTGCGTCCGGCACAGCATTACAGCATGGGAGGGGTTCGAACGAACAAGGACGGTGCCGCTTACGGTCTGAAGGGCCTCTTCGCCGCCGGCGAGGCTGCCTGTTGGGACATGCACGGCTTCAACCGCCTGGGCGGCAATTCCCTGGCGGAAACCATCGTCGCCGGCAAGATCGTCGGAGAGAGAATCGCCGAATTCCTGAAAGGGTATGAAACCCAGTTCAAAACGAACACGGTGCGGGACCGCCTGGCGCATGAGGAGGACCGGATCCAGCGCCTGCGCGCCCGAAGCGCCGGAAAGGAAAACGCCTTCCAGGTGCGCGACGCCATGCAGATCGAGCTCATGGAACACGTCGGGATTTTCCGCAACGGGACGGATCTCCAAAAAGCGGTCGACACGCTGCAGGAAATCTATGCCCGGGCGCAGAGGGTCGGACTCCGCTCCAACGGCATCGGGGCCAATCCCGAGCTGGGTCTGGCCCTCAAGATCGAAGGGATGCTGCAGTTGGCCATCTGCGTCGCATACGCAGCCCTGCAGCGCACCGAAAGCCGCGGCTGCCACGCCAGGGAGGATTTTCCGGCCCGGAACGACCGCGACTGGCTGACCCGGACCTTGGCCACATGGCAAAAAGGCCATGACCTCCCCACCCTGGATTACGAACCGGCCTCGAAGGTCCTCGACCTTGCCCCCGGCGAACGGGGCTACGGCGTCTGCAAGATCATCAGCTGCGACGGGGAAATCATAGGAGATTGACATCATGGCGAGACGGCTCACCTTCCATATCTTCCGCTACAATCCGCAGGACCCTGCATCCTCGCCCCACACGGATCTCTTCCGCCTGGAGGAGACCGACAGTATGACGCTCTTTATCGCCCTCTCGCGCATCCGCGAAGAGCAGGACCCTTCGCTGCAATTCGACTTCTGCTGCCGCGCCGGAATCTGCGGCTCCTGCGCCATGGTCATCAACGGCCGGCCGGGCCTCGCCTGCAAGACGCTCACCAAAGACCTGCCCGAGGATATCACCCTCATGCCCCTGCCGGTCTTCAAGCTGATCGGGGATCTTTCGGTGGATACGGGCACGTGGTTCAGGGCCATGAACGAGCGTGTCGGCTCATGGATCCACACCAGCAAGTCCTTCGACCCGAATGGCGAGGAAGAGCGGATGGACAACGCCGTCGCCGAAGAGATCTATGAACTCGAGCGCTGCGTCGAGTGCGGGTGCTGTGTCGCGGCCTGCGGCACCGCCAATATGCGGGCGGATTTCATGGGAGCGGTGGCGTTGAACCGCATTGCGCGGTTCATGCTGGATCCCCGGGATCAGAGAGGGGATAAGGAGTATTTCGACGTCATCGGAACCGACGAAGGCATCTTCGGATGCATGGGTCTGCTGGGGTGCGAGGACGTCTGCCCGAAGAACCTGCCGCTCCAGGATCAACTCGGCATCCTGCGGCGCAAGATGGGCTGGACCGCCGTCAAGAAGCTCTTTCGCTTTGTAAAATAAATCGCCATCCGGAAATGGCTTTTCTTTGCCGCTCCCGACATCGATCTATATCGTCGCCTGCGCGGCGGCCTTCATGGACAGTGTTCCGGAGCCGATCAGTGCCTTTCGACGATGCGTCCTTCGCCATCCAAGACGAACACGGCAAAACCGTTTTGCCCAGCCCGGGCCCTCAAATCGTCAAGGCGGATGGCCTGGGCTTCGTAGGTCATGCCCTTTTCCCTCGCCAGCCGGCCGAGCCCCATCAGCGCGGCGTCTTTTTCCGGAAAGGCCGGGATGAAGGAGATGTTCAGATCCGCATCAACCTGCCCTAGAAACTGCTCCCCGCCCCCGTCACTTTGCACGATCACCCACACCCAACGGCTCAATGCCTCGTCCCACTCCGTCATTTTCCTTCCTCCTCCGATGCCTGCTTCGCTGTAGAAGCCTCATGGGAACGCTTCTCCGTCTCGTCCTTTTTTTCCTCGAGCGCCAGCACGAGGACGTCTTCCATGCGGTTGACGAGATGGAAGATCAGCTGCTTGCGGATCTTTTCGGGGATATCATCCAGATCATGGCGATTTCCCTCCGGGAGGATGATCTCTTTGATCCCGCTCCGGCTCGCAGCGAGAACCTTCTCCTTGATCCCGCCGACCGGCAGGACCATGCCCCGCAGCGTGACCTCGCCCGTCATGGCGACGCGGTGCCGCACGGGTCTCCCGATCAACAAAGAGGCCAATGCCGTCAGCATGGTGACGCCGGCGGACGGACCGTCCTTGGGAATGGCGCCGGCAGGGACGTGGATGTGAAAATCCCGTTCCGCAAAAAAGTCCTCCCTGATCCCGAACTGAATGGCCTTCGACCGCAGATAGCTCATCGCCGTGTGGGCGGACTCCTTCATCACATCCCCGAGTTGACCGGTGAGGTTCAGTGATTTCTTCCCCGGCATCATCGTCGCCTCGACAAAGAGGATGTCCCCTCCTGCGGGGGTCCAGGCCAGTCCGATGGCCACCCCGGGAACCGATGTCCTCTTGGCCAGATCGAAGGTAAAACGCGGGTTCCCGAGGTACTCCTGCACCGCAGCAGCCGAGACGTCGAAAAGGTCTTCGCTCCCCTCGGCCACCCCGCGGGCGACCGCACGGCAGATCGCGCCGATCTCGCGCTCGAGGTTCCGCACCCCGGCCTCCCGGGTGTATTCCCGAATGATCTTCCGGACGGCCGGCGTCCGGATGATGATCGTCTCCCGGCTGAGCCCGTGCTCCTTGACCTGTCTTGGGATCAGGAATTTCCGGGCGATGTTGAGTTTCTCGTCCTCCGTGTAGCCGGCCAGCTCGAGCACCTCCATCCGGTCCCGGAGGGGAGGCGGCACCGGATCCAGCTGATTGGCCGTGGCAATGAACATGACCTTCGACAGATCGAATTCCACCTCCAGGTAGTGATCGGAAAACGAGAAGTTCTGCTCGGGATCGAGGACTTCGAGAAGCGCCGAGGACGGATCTCCCCGAAAGTCGGTTCCCACCTTGTCGATCTCGTCGAGGATGTAGACCGGGTTGTTGGAACCCGCCCGTTTGATCCCCTGGATGATCCGACCAGGCAGGGCACCCACATAGGTGCGGCGATGCCCACGGATCTCGGCCTCGTCCCGCACCCCGCCGAGGGAGGTGCGGACGAACTTGCGGCCCATAGCCTCGGCGATCGACCGGCCCAGGCTCGTCTTGCCCGTCCCAGGCGGCCCCACCAGGCAGAGGATCGGGCCCTTGTGGGCCGGATTCAACTTCCGCACCGCCAGGTATTCGAGAATCCGCTTCTTGACCTTTTCGAGATTGTAGTGATGCCTGTTCAGTATCCGCTCCGCGCGGCGGATATCCAGGGTCTCCTCCGTCCCCTCGTTCCAGGGCAGGTCGAGGATCCAATCCAGGTAGGTCCGGGAAACCGTGTATTCGGATGATGCGGGGTTCATCCCGGAAAGCCTGCGAAGCTCTTTTTCCGCCACCGCCTTGACCGGTTCCGGCAGATCCTTTTCCTCGAGCCGCTCCAGCAGTTCGTCGATCTCGGAGCCTTCGTCTTCCCCCATTCCGAGCTCTTTCTGGATCGCCTTGAGCTGCTCCTTCAGGTAGAACTCCTTCTGGTGTTGATCGATCCCCTTTTTCACCTGATCCTGGATCTGACGCCCCATTTTCTGCAGTTCGAGGTCTTCGCTCAGAAAGCGCGTAATCCGCTCCAGCCGGGTCTTGACATCCAGGCACTCGAGGATTTCCTGCTTCTTGTGGCGATCGAGATTGAGGGTGGAAACGATCATATCCGCCAGAGGCCCCGGCTCCTCGATGTTCTTGGCCAGATCGATCAGCTCGTCCGGCAGGTGGGGGGACAGATCCACGATCTCTTTGAATAGATTCATGATGCTCAAGGTCATCGCATCGATCTTTTTCCCGCTGTGGCCGATGTCTTCCAGACGCTCCACCTCGGCCAGACTGTAATGCTCCCCCTGCTTGACGCCCTTGATCTCTACCCGCGCTATGCCCTGCACGACAACGACGGTGCCCTCGTCCATCTTCGATAGCTTCATGATATGGCACGCCGTCCCGATCCGGTGCACCTCCGGCATACCGGTCGTTTCTCCCTCCGCCCCGTCCTTCATCATGACGGTCAGGACCATCTTGTCCCCGTGGAGGGCGTCATCCACCAACCGGCGATGCGCCTCCTCCCGGATAGCCAGAGGGATCACCATCCTGGGGAAGATCACGGCATCCTTCAAAGGAAGCACCGGTAAAGCGTCCGGGATCTTTTTATCAGAAAAATCCATCCACATCTCCTCAAAGAGGTCTATCACCCCAGCTTCGAACACTGCCCGGTAATTACTGATCCACTTCGATGAACCGCGGCTGCGGCATCGGGCCCTTTTTCATCCGGACGGTCAGGAGGCCCTCCGAAAAGGCGGCTTCGATCCGATCCCCATCAACCCAGGCGGGCACCCGGAAGACCCGTTCGAAACTGCCGTGTCCCATTTCGAGACGGTGGTAGCGCGCAGGAGAATCGCTCCCGCAAAGTGCCCTGGTTCCGGCTACCCGCAGGTAATTTTCGAAAAAGGTCACTTCGATATCCTCTTTGCGGACCCCGGCCAGATTCACCAACAGAACGATTTCTTCCGCTGTTTCGTACAGGTCCGCCTCAGGCACCCAATCAGCGCTCGTGGCGTTCAGGACCGGACCCCGCAGGTTCATGACCTCGTCCATCAGTCGATTCACCTTGTCGTGGAACTTGCCGGGGTTGCGGTCCAAGCGAACCTTCAAAAGATACATGGAGATCCCCTCCCTGCTGATTTGCCCTATTTCCGCTCCCCGATAGGAGCGTAGTCCCTTTCCCGGGGGCCCACATAAATCTGCCGCGGCCGGTGCAATTTCCACTTCGGGTCGTCCACGCTCTCTTTCCACTGGCTGATCCAACCCGGCAATCGCCCGATGGCAAACATGACCGTGAACATGTTCAATGGGATCCCGAGGGCTCTCAGGACGATCCCGCTGTAGAAGTCCACATTCGGGTACAAGTTGTGATCGATGAAATAGGGGTCGTTGAGAGCCACCTCTTCGAGCGTCTTGGCAATGTCCAGAAGCGGGTCGTCCAGATTGAGCTTTTCCAGGATCCGGTCGCACATGGCCTTCATGATCTTCGCCCGCGGATCGTAGGTTTTGTAAACCCGATGCCCGAAACCCATCAACCGGAAGGGGTCCTTGCGGTCTTTGGCGCGCAAAATGAACGGGCCGGGGTCTCCTCCCTCCGTATAGATCCGATTCAACATCTCGATCACCGCCTGGTTGGCCCCGCCGTGCAATGGTCCCCAAAGAGCGCAAATCCCCGCGGAGATGGCCGCATAGAGATTGACCCGTGCGCTTCCCACCAGCCGGACCGCCGCCGTCGAACAGTTCTGTTCGTGATCGGCATGCAGAATCCAGAAAACATTCAACGCCTGTACAATATCGTCGTCAATGACATAGGGTTTGACCGGTGAGTCGAACATCATGTTCAGAAAATTCGCGCAGTAGCTGAGATCATGCCGCGGATAGACGACTCTGTGGCCCCGCGAGATCTTGTAAGAGGCGGCTGCCATCGTCCGGACCTTCGACAGCAGCCGCGTGAAGGTGATATTGATCTCCTCCTCTTCACCTCGCTCCGGGAGTTCCGGATAAAAGGCCCTCAGGGCGTTCACCATCGAGGAAAGGATGCCCATCGGGTGCGCCCGGCGGGGAAAGTTCTCGAAGAACGCCCGCATATCCTCATGCACGAGGGAGTGGTCATTCAACATGACCGAAAAGCGGTTCAATTCCTGACGCGTAGGCAGTTCCCCGTTGATCAGCAGATAGGCCGCCTCGACGAAGCTCGACCGCTCGGCCAACTGTTCGACCGGTATCCCGCGATAGCGCAGAATGCCTTTTTCGCCGTCCATGAAGGTGATGCTGCTCTCGCAGCTGCCGGTATTGGCATACCCGGGATCGAGGCTGATCAGACCGGTTTCATTCCTGAGACGTGAGATGTCCAGGGCCTTTTCCCCTTCCGTCCCACGGACGATGGGCAGTTCGAAGGTCCTGCCGTCCACAATGAGTTTGGCCGTTTCCTGCATGTTGTTCACCTCGTCGTCTTCATTCATGAATCAATCCTCTTCTCCTCTTCATCACCCCTGGTGCAGCCGAATCCCGGCAGGCAGCGCCTCGCCGAAAAGGGCCTCCTCCTCCTGCTCCGCCACCGGAACCACCTCCCGCAGGCATCGGATCCATGCATGGGCCCACTCGTGAGGCTCCAGCCATGCGATCATGCGCGCGATCACCTCCGGATCCAGGTCCCGCGTCCGGTCCCCGGTCAATCGACCCATCTGGGCCAGGGCCGCGCCGACCGGTTTCAGGTTGCGCCAGTCCGTAGCAAGGATCGTGTCGACCATCGCGGCCACAGCCCTGGGCGGGGCCACGCGGTCCACCTGGCCGTAAAGGGGCTCCCGGGCCGTGATCCGCGCCAGCGCCCACCAGTACTGCGGCTTGACGCTTTTCGGGTTGAATCCTTCGAGCAGGGTACGCGCCCACAGTTCTTTATCCGGGGCCGGCAGCCGCTCCATATTCGCCAGGGCCATCCACAGCTCCAGATGCTCCTGGGGCGGAAGCTTCTTCTGGTTTTTTTTCTTCTTCGGACGGACAAGCGCCGCAAAATCGATCCCCACCTGCCGCTGCTGTGCAACGCTCAATCCCCCGGCCACGCGCCGCCAGAAGCACCACCACTCCGAGCGCACCTGGGGGTGATTCGCATGCAGAGGCCCGCGGTTGTATAGCCGCCAGATCTTTTGGAGCCGGTGCTCGTCCAGGGCATCACCAAAGCCCGGCCGCAGGCAGAACCCCAGGAGATTGAGCCACCGGGACTCATATTCCGAACTCCTTTCCCTGGCATCAGGGCACTCCATCAAGGCGTCGGCAAAACGGCGGATGACGCTGAGAGGCCAGCGATCCTTCGATTGGCCGATCTGCTCTTCCAGCGTCTTCACCAGGCGTTCCGGCGCCGGGCCCTGCCCCGTGCCCGTAAAGGTCTCCATAATGACACTCAGGGCCCCTTCCACAACGGACTCTTCGAGAAAGGCATGGTCCGCGACAGGAACCGCGGCATCTGCGTCACGCAGCTGAAACTGGAGGCGCCACCGGTGTTCCGTCAAAAGAGACCGGCACCAGATGGCAAGGGTTCCCATCTCCGTATAAGACGCCTCCACCTGAACGGGGATGGCCGTTTCACGGGCCTTTTTCCCGAACTGGATGACCGTGCGGATCGGTGGAAGCGCCGTCAGGGTTTCATCCACCTCGATGACATCCCCGATGTGATCGCCCGAGCGGAAACTCGAGCTGAAGAGCTGAAAATGCACCGGCTGGTTGGCCAGAACCTCGAATCTACGGTCCGGCACCCGGATATCGGCCCCCTCGTGCATGCCCCTCTCGATCAGACAGATCGCCTTTCCGCCCTCCGTGTCCTTCTCCGCGCGCCCGGCGGTTCCGAGCCCCAGATAGTAGGCACGCGGACTCCCGCTGCCGACGCGGACGCCTCGCCCCACCTTGACCAGTCCGTAATAGGACGCCCCGATAGCCACGGCGAGATCGAGATGCGGGTTTTCGAGCACCCGGGGCGCCCCTTCATCGGTCAGAGAAAACCGGGAGCGGACCGCCTGCCGGATCCGGTCCCGGATGATCGCGGGTTTCAGGGCCCCGCCGTTGAAGAGGATCAGGTCCGGATAGGGCGTTTCGCGCCCTGAAGCCCGGACGATGTCTTCCCGATGCCGTTCGAGAAAGCGGATCAGGTGCCGTGTAATCGCCGGATCCTGGGCATACGGGAGGCCGAGTTCCGTCATGCCCCTGCGCTGCGGCTCTGAGAGATCCTCATCGGGGCCGACCAGCGGGAAGAACCCATCCAGGATCACCCGCTCGACCTCCTCCCGATCCAAAGACGTGCTGAGTGTGCCGCCGATGACGCGCCGGCCCTCGCCGACCAGGGTGATGCTGCGGGAAGGCGCATACCCGCTCAAAATCTCTTCCTTGGCCGAGCGGCACTGATGGCAGAGGGCCTGCCAGCGATGCAGCTGGAGCGGCGCGGCCCCACCCCCGCGCTGCATGCGGCCTTCGGCGATACGGGCCAGGGCGAGGTCCATGTTGTCCCCGCCGAGGATGAGATGGTCCCCCACCGCAATCCTTTCGAACTCCGGGACACCCTCCTTTTCCCGAAGGGTGATGAGCGTAAAATCGGTGGTGCCCCCCCCCACGTCGCACACCAGCACGAGCTCGCCCGGCCGTACCCTTTCGTGCCAATCATTCTCGTGACGGACGAGCCAGCTGTAAAATACGGCGAGGGGTTCTTCGAGCAGCAGAAATTTCGGGATGCCGGCGCTCTCCGCCGCCTCCACCGTCAAATCCCGCGCCACTTCGTCGAAGGAGGCCGGCACCGTCACCACCACGTTCTGGTCTTCCAGAAACAGGGCTTCGTCATAGCCCCAGCGGTGATTCCATGCCTCGCGGACGTGCCGCAGATAGGCGGCTGTGGCGGCGACCGGCGAGACGCGCGGCAGGCCCTCGTCAACGCCCCACGGGAGGACGGCCGCCCTGCGGTCCACCCTGCCGTGGCAAAGCCAGCTCTTGGCCGATGAAACCAGCCGTTTCGGCACCCTGGCACCCTGTTCGCGCGCAAAAACCCCGACCAGGCCCTCAGCTGCGGGCGTGTGCCAAGGCAGCCGCACAGCCTCCGGATCGATCTCGTGCCCACCCGGCAGATACAGGAAAGAGGGGAGGATATCCTGCGCCAACACCTCTCCCGGGGCATTCAGCTGCGGGATGGCGAACAGGTGTATGCCCGCCGGCAGGCGTTCCCCGCTTTCCAGGTCCACATAGGAAGCCGCCGAATTGGTGGTCCCTAGATCAATTCCGACGATGAAGCGCTTACCGACCATTTTCGCGATCTGTGTGCTCCCTGACGTTGAATGCGAGCCTGAACCGGCCGCCCCCCTCCTGGGCCAGGCACCAGACCTCGAGTGCACCCACCTCGGTGACCTTGACCTGCAAGACGACCGGAACGACCGTTCCCGGTTCACCCTCCAGGACGGTCTCCAGGGTCGTCAAAGTTTCGATCTCGCCTTCCCAGTCTTCCACAATGGTTCCGGGGGTGTCCTGACGTCGCGTCAGCGAGCCCAGGAAGTCGAATCGAACAGGTTCCCCGACCAACAGCCCGAAGGTCTTTCCTTCGAGGGTCACCTCCGTGCCTTCCTCCATGCCGAAAGGGGCCAGGCAGAGGGCCTTCTGCGGAGTGGGCATGCCCGGAACAGCAGGCAGCGCAGCCTCGACACCGATATAATAGCTCCGACCCAGGCCGCCCCTGATCCGAATTCCCTTACCGCGCCGCGCCAAACCGTAATAGGCCGCTCCCTTTGCCACGGCCAGGTCGAGATCCTGGCTCGAGAGTTCCCGCACCCCATCGGGTGGCGGCCCCCAGGATCGAAGCACCTCCAGGATCCGGCGGCGCAGTCCTGTCGCCTTCATGACTCCACCGTTGAACAGAACGGCCGTCGGCAGAAGCCCTTCGCCGTCCACGCCTTCCTTCGCGCGTCCGGCGCGGCGCAAAAATGCGGCCAGGTGATGGGTGACGGCCGGATCGGCGGCATAGGCAAGCCCGAGTTCCCGCATCCCGGTGCGGACCGTGCTTTGCGGCTCGGCCTCGCGCCCGCAGAGGCCGAAGAAGCCTTCCATCAGGATTCGGTTCACCTGTTCGCGCTCGAGTTGGGTCGTGAGCGTCCCGCCGATCAAACTCGACCCGCGGCCGAGGACCGTGACCGGAACCTTATCCTCCCCGCCTCCGGCGAGGAGCTTTTCCTTCGCAGACCTGCAGGCCGACCAGAGGCCGCGCAGCTGGTAGACGTTCAACTTACGGCCCTGCGCCGCCAGAGACCGTGACACAGCGTGAGCGAGGGTCAGGTCCATGTTGTCGCCGCCCACCAGCAGGTGCTCACCGACTGCGATCCGGTCAAGCTCGAGTTCGCCCCTGTCATCCGACACCCGGATGAGGCTGAAATCCGTCGTCCCGCCGCCCACGTCCACCACCAGCACCAGATCGCCCTTCCGCACCCGCTTGCGCCAACCGTCCCGTGACGCCTCGATCCAGGCATAGAACGCGGCCTGCGGCTCTTCGAGCAGGACGATCTGCGGCAGGCCGGCGAGGCCGGCGGCCTCCACGGTCAGGTCCCGTGCCACCGCGTCGAAGGAGGCCGGCACCGTCAGGAAAACCTCCTGATTTTCCAGAAAAAGGTTCGCATCCTTTTTGGCCAACCCGTGGTTCCAGGCCTCCCGGATATGCGAAAGAATAGCGGCCGACGCCGCGACCGGCGACAGCTTACGGACGTCCTCCGGACCTTCCCACGGCAGAATGGGCGCGCGCCGATCCACCCCTGTATTGCAGAGCCAGGACTTGGAAGATGCAATCAGCCGGTGCGGAAGTTCAGCGCCGCGGTCGCGGGCAAATTCACCGACGGCCAGATCGCCATCAGGATCCCAAGGCAGTGCCAGCGCCCCCGGGGGCAGATCGTGCAGCCCGGGGACGAGCACGAAGGACGGCAGGACAGGCCGTTCGGCAATGGATCCAGGCCCGACCAGCTGGGGGATTTTGAAGACATGGATCTCCGGAAAACCGGTTTCCTCGACCTCCGCTTCTGTATAAGCAACGACGCTGTTGGTTGTCCCAAGATCGATACCGACGATGTAGCTCGGCTTGTCCAAATCCAGATTCCCTTTCAGCTTTCCAACCGTATGGGGCAGCCGCCCTCAACCGGCTTCGCGCGGTGTGTGCGTTACATTCCGTTGGTGTCATCCACCGTCCGCGGGCAGGTGCTATTGCACCTCGACCTCCGCCGGTGCTATCAGCTTCGGGTCCTGCGTGCCTGAAAGCGTCGGCAGGTCCACACGCGTCGCCCGCCAGCCCCGATGCTGCAGGACCCCGGAAAACGGAGGATCCCCGGTGACATTCCCGGTCAGCTTGATCGATCCGGCGTCAAAACCCGCCTGCACCGTCACCTGCTCCCCTTCCTCCCGGTCCATCACCGGAGCGAGCGCCAGGTGCTTCTGCAAAACCTTCCGGCAGCTCTCCTGGATGCTCCTGACCGCCGCACCGATCTGCGCATCCTCATATGCAGCCAGATCTTCGCTCAGAAAATCGACCAGACGGCCCTCCCGCTGCAGGAGGGCCACGACCTGCAGCGCGCGACGCTCCGCCGTTTCCCGCGATTCGGCAGCCGCTTCGGGCCGGGCCGGCGCCTCCGGTGGACGCTCGGCACGAACGCGTTTCCCGCCGGCCGGGGCTGCAGGGCGCCATTCGGCCATCTGCCGACCCACCGTGCCGCCGATGCAGAGGCGAAGAAGGATTCCGGTCACCATGACGCTGCCTGCCAAAATCGCGCCGAGAACCATCCTGGCATCCCAAAGGGTTTTCAGCACCGGCTGCTCGTCCATCACAGCTCCTGCCCTCAGGCTTTCGAGATACCACCACCCTCCGGCAACCAATCCTGCCGCCAAAACCAAAAACCAGAGCGCGACCCACCCGGTGATGGATCGCGACAAACGTCGGGTCATCTCTTCGCTCATGTCATCTCCTTCATGTGTCCACCCAGCCGGACTATCCATCCGTTGCATCCGTCCCGGCCGTCTGCCGCTGCCGATCGGCTGCCTCCCCGAGATCGCCCCACTCGTACTGGACAATGCCGACTAGCATCATCCCCGCCGTCTCCGCCCTCAGAATGCGTCTTCCCAGTCCAAGCGGGACGAAGCCGCACGCAGCAGCCTCCTCGATCTCGCGCTCGGAAAAACCACCCTCGGGCCCGACCATGCCGATGAACCGCCGGGGCGACGCCGCGTTGGGCCGCAGGATATCCTTGAGGTTCGCCAACCCGATCGTCTTCTCCCACAAAATGCCCTTCAGGGCGGCTTCATCCCTGTACCGCGCCAGAAGTTCAGCGAAGGTGAGCGGGGGCTCGATCACAGGGGGTCGATCCCCGTCGCACTGGGTCGTTGCCATCCGGGCGATCTCACGCCACCTGCGGATCTTGCTCTCCGTCTTCTCCCCGTACAGGTCGACCACTGTCCTCTCCGAGAAGAAGGGTACGATCCTGCGGACCCCCAGCTCCGTGGTTTTCTGGATCAGCCAGTCCATCCGCTGCGACTTCAACACCGCCTGGCAGAGGACCGTCTCGACCAAAGGGGCGGCGGCAGGGGAAAGCAACGTCTCCACAAGGACCTGGACTTCCTGCGGCGAAACCGAAGCGATCCGGCCGATGACCCTTCGGCCGACCTCGTCGACCAGCAGCAGGGGCTGTCCTACGCCCATCCGAAGCACCTTGCGGATGTGCTTCGCCTCCTGCCCCGCGACGCGGCACACCGTGGCATCCGGATCGATCCGCTCCACGAAAAAACGCCTGAGACTCCGTTCAGGCATCCGCAACCTCTCCGGCGCCCCGTCCCTGCAGAACCGCTCACCCCTTTTCAACAGGACTGCACAGGAGGCACCCCCATTCATCCTGAAGGAGCGTATCCTGCACGGCGAGGCCATGAACGGTCGAGGCGCGGGCAACCTCGTTCAACTGCGAATCGAGCAGTCCCGAGAGGATCAGGAGCCCCTCAGGAGCGAGAAGCCTCGGGAGGTGCGGCAACAGGCGCATAATCTCGCCAAAAATCAGATTCGCGGCTACTACATCGAAGTTTTCCCGGCAATCCTCCACCGGCGTCTTTGAAAGCGTTACCTGTTGCTGCACGAAATTGAGTTCCAGGTTCCTGGCGGCCCAGGCAAGGGCATCCTCGTCCACATCCAGGGCCAGGACGGGCTCGGCGCCGAGCAGAACGCCGTAAATGGCCAGAAGCCCGCTCCCCGTTCCGAGATCGAGCATGGACCAGGCTTCCCGTGTGGAAGAAGCCCTCTCCAGGGCCTTCAAGCACATCTGGGTCGTGGGGTGCTGGCCGGTCCCGAAGGCAAGGCCTGGATCGATCCGGATGATGTGACCGGTCTCCTCAGCCGCCGGCGTTTCCCAGGCCGGCAGGATCAGCAGGTTTGGCGTGATGCGGGTGGGATGGAAAAAGCGGCGCCAGGCAAGGGACCAATCCTCGTCCTCCATTCGCTGCCAAGCCCAGACAGGCCGTTCCATTTCAGTGAAGACGCGGCCCAGCTCCTCCAAAAAAACCTGCGTCCTGGAAGCGACGGCCTCCGGGTCGCAATCTGACGGGAAGTAGGCCCGCAAAGCGGGGTCTCCAAAATCCTCCGATACAATCCCGGTGGAACCCAGATCGAAGAGAAAGGCGCTCAGGGCCTCGCGGGCAACCGGATCGATGCGAAAGGACAGTTCTATCCATTTCTTACGATGCGTCACTTCCTCGCTCACAGGCCCTCTTCGCTTCTCTCAGGGAGGCCCACGCGGAGGCGTGGGCCTCCCTGAGGCCGATCAGGCCTTGTGAAATACGTAGTTCAACTGACCGTTCGGCAGATGGTTCACTTCGGTCCGCATGTCCATGCCGACCTGGATCTCTTCGTCGGGGACGTTGGAGGCGATTCGTCCAAAGACCTTGTAATCACCGTAATCCAGCAGTGCAATAGCGTAGGGCAGATCATCCCCGAAACCTACCGGGGCATACTCGAGCTTGCTGTAGCTCACGAGTTTGCCGGTTCCGGAGACCTGGAACCAC
This sequence comes from Desulfatiglans anilini DSM 4660, assembly GCF_000422285.1. Taxonomy (NCBI): domain Bacteria; kingdom Pseudomonadati; phylum Thermodesulfobacteriota; class Desulfobacteria; order Desulfatiglandales; family Desulfatiglandaceae; genus Desulfatiglans; species Desulfatiglans anilini. Next base: position 250,146 of record NZ_AULM01000001.1, on the reverse strand, counting down.
TCCATCTCCCCGCCAAGGCACTTGTAGCAGTCCGCACGGGGCGGAAAAAACGTGAGCCCGCAACCCTTGCACCGCGTGCCCATGACCTTGCCCTGTTCCAGGTGGTCGATGAAATCGTTGACCTTCGTAATGGAGGTAAAGCTTACCGTCCCGAACTTTTTGAATCGATCGTCTATCTCTTTCTTCTGTCCCGCCATGTTCTTTACCTCCCCAAGATGGTGACATTGCCGTAAAGGCCGACACCGCCGATATTGTGGACGAGGCCGATTGCAGGATCCTTGACCTGCATCGGGCCCGCCTCGCCCCTCAACTGCAATACGATGGTCCGGATCTGCGAACCTCCTGTGGCACCGATCGGATGCCCCTTGGAAAGGAGCCCGCCGTCGACATTGACCGGAATGCTGCCTTCCTTGTAGGTCTCCTTGCCGCGGATCAGGTCCTTCCCCTCGCCGGGTTTGGCAAAACCGAGGTTCTCGTAGGCCATCATCTCCGCGATGGTGAAGCAGTCGTGGACCTCCGCCACATTGATGTCCTTGGGGCCCACACCGGCCATCTTGTAGGCCTGCTCCCCCGCCTGCTGGGCCACCGTCAGGCCCGTAAACAACTCACGCCCGGCCAGATTCACAGCCGTGGAGGCGCTGCCGACGCCCAGGATCCAGACCGGCTTCTTGCAGAAGGCCTTCGCCTTTTCCTCGTTCGCGACAATCACGCACGAACTGCCGTCCGCATTGGCACAGCAGTCTCCGACGCGCAGGGGGCTCGCGACCGGTGAGGCCATCGGGCTCTTGGGATCCGAAAACATCTCGAAGGTCACCGGCTTGCGATAAACCGCCTTTTCGTTGATCTGTCCGTATGTGGCCGCCTTCACGCGGATCAGCGCCAGGTCCTCGGATGTGGTCCCGTACTTGGCCATGTGCGCGCGGGCATACATGGCGTAATAAGCAGGCATCATCGTTCCGAAGGGGCTTTCCCACTGGATGTCGGCGCCGCGCCCCATCCGTTCCTGGGACTCGGCCGAAGAGATCTCCGACATCTTCTGAAAGCCGACGACCGCCACCACATCATGAAGTCCGGATTCCACCAGGGCATAGGCGACCTTCAGGCCCATACTGCTCGACGAACACAGACTCTCGAGGTAAAAGGTCGGCTGCGGGGTCAGGCCGAAATATTCGGCCAAAACCCCCGCCGGTGAACGCTGCTTGTCGTACTCCGGCGCCGAGCAGACGACGGATGCATCGATGTCCTTCGTACTGATCTGCGCATCCCGCATGGCATCCTTGAAGCCTTCAAACGCCAGTTCCCTGATGGAACCCGGATAACCTCTGACGAAGGCGCTCTGTCCCACTCCGATAATCGCTACTTTTCCCATAAATGACCTCCCTTAAGATCGTCGGCCTGCCGGCCGTCATGAAAGGATCGATCGGCGCTGCGAACTGGTTTCCATCCAGAAATGGTCCTTCTTGCCCATCCCGGCATCCATCTGGACATTTGCCTGTGCGGTGCTGCCCAACAGGTCGCCTCCGCACCAGCATTTGATTTCCTTGATAGGGGCAAGAAATCTTCATTTCAGAATGGGAAACTGGGCTGCACCGGAAAATCACCTCCGTATTCCGAGGAATCGATCGCCGCCGGCCGCGACCCTGAAACCGCTTTCTGTCTGTGCCGATTATTCCTTTTTACTGAAATGTTGTAGTATAGGAAACGGTGTTATGAGGGTCAAGGAAAATACTGATCACGCTGCCGAACACCCTCGAGTCCGGCCTCGATCCGGGTACAGCTTTCCTCGTTCTCGTGACCGCGGGTAGTCCGCGACAGGTGACCTGATCGCGGCCATGTCCATGCCCTTTGATGTTGACTCCCAAGGCAGCTCTGACTACATTTTTGGACAATAACCCTTAGGAGATTCCGCCATGAAAAGGTTCATCAGGGTCATGAAGGCCCTGTCAGACGCGAACAGGGTCAAAATCCTCAAGATCCTCCAACATCGTCAAATGTGTGTGTGCGAAATACAGGCTGCCTTGGGCATCAGCCAGCCGACGGTTTCCAAACACTTGAAGATCCTTGCAGAGGCCGATCTGGTGGACTGTCGCAAAGACGGCCTCTGGGTCAATTACTTCCTGGCCGGAGACAACGCCAATCCCTTCGCCGAAATCATGCGGGGCAACCTGGCGCACTGGCTGAACGAAGAAAAGGAAATCGCCGAGATCATCACCCGCCTGCCCCACATCCGGAGGGAAGATATCTGTCAACACGGGGGCCCTGCCACCAATGCAACATGCAAGAAATGTTCATAACCGTTCATCCTCCGCAGGGGCGCTGCGTCCCGATCCCTCGAATGAAAAGGGGCCCGCGGTGACGCGGCTGGCGCGTTTCTTCCTGGGGGGTCTTCTGGTCTACGCGTCTATCGACAAGATCCTGAACCCCGCCGCTTTTGCCGAAGTCGTTTTCAATTACCGCATCCTGCCCGACGATCTGATCAACCTGACGGCCATCCTCCTTCCGCCGTTCGAACTGGTCCTTGGCGTCCTGCTCCTTCTGGGACATTGGCTGGCCGGCGGCGTGCTGCTCTCGAGTTCCGTCCTGAGTGTGTTCTTCCTGTCCGTAGCCTTCAATCTTGCGCGCGGCCTCAACGTCGATTGCGGGTGCTTCACGTCGTCCAGCGCGTCCGCCAGTCAGGCCGAGATGATCTGGTACGTCGTACGCGACGCCCTTTTTCTGGTTCCAGCCTTTTATCTCCTTTACCGCTTAAGGCAGACAGACGGCACCCTTCCCGGCCGCACAAACGCGGCAGGCTCTTTCCGGCGCCGGGCCCTGTTGCAGGCGGCGTTCATTCTTATCCTTTCGGCGGCCTTCGCCTGGTGTGTCAACGCCCTTCGCCCCGAGCCTCTCCCGTTGACGGAGAACTGGTCGCCGGCGTCCAGACTGGAGCTCGAAAACGGTGAGATCCTGACGATATCCTTGGAGGAAGCTGAGGAAGCCTTTGCGAACGGGGCGGCATTTTTCGCGGATGCGAGGTCGACCGAGGCGTATCTTGCCGGGCATATCCTTGGAGCCGTGAATCTTCCATGGGATCAATTCGATATCCTTTTCGAACCGGTCATGGGCCCCATTCCTCTCGACGCACTGATCATCACCTACTGCGACGGCGAGACCTGTGGTCTCGGGATCGAACTGGCCCGTGCATTGCGGGGACAGGGATACGAAAACGTACGGGTTCTCATTAACGGCTGGTCTCTCTGGGTCGCGCAACATCTCCCGACGGAGCCTTGACAGGCGGTCGAAAATCGACCGTCTGCTGCTTACCCCCATCCCGTATCACTGAGGCGCATTTATCGGTGCGCCTCATTCCACGGGATTCCGCAAGCCTTGTCCGGCCGTTTTTCAACAGCCTGCGTGCAACGGGTTCTTCAACACGTTGTTCAATGGCGGCTGTGTCGGCATGCGCGGGGGCGTGCGCTGATTTCCAGTCCGGCGATGAAAACCGGGCGGCGTCTTTTCGCACGTTTCCTTGTGCGGCGACCTGCAGGTCGCCAGCGCACCCATGCTTAATTTCCTTAATACGGACAAACCGGGACCCGCTCCGAAGGGCTGGGACCGAGCACCCGAGGGTTGCCCACAAAAAATCCTCTTTTCCGGACACAACCGGTTGATAGCGGGCCTCACAAGGACGGACACCTCGCAGAAAAAACGTGGTGGAGGAAAGGCCGTTGTCCGGGAAAAGATGCTCACAAGCGGGGATCAGGAGCAGGAGATGTTGCGTGTGCGATATACTCCGTGCAGCACGCACACGCAACATCGCGAAAAGGCACCGGGTTCACCCCTCAAGGATGACCCGATAAAACGATTCAGTTTCCATCCGGAAATGGTCTTTTTGGCCAATCTCGGCGTCAATCTGCCCGATTGCTTGCGTGGCGACCACCAGGTCGCCTCCGCGCAAACGCTCGATTGCCTTGATATTGGCCAAACCGGGACCCGCCCCGCAGGGGTGGGACTGCGCACGCGCAGCGTGTAAAGAAAAATCCCCATTTCCGGATTGGAAACCGGGTTCTACTAGGAAATCCTTTCCGGATGGATACGATTTAATAGGGATGGAACTCGCGGAGGTTGTACTCGCCCGTTTCCTTGAGCTCCTTGGAGTATCCCGTGATGACAAACTCGCCCGTGAACTGGTTGACAAAGGGGAATCCGGCCATGGCCCAACCGACCACGCCACCCTCGTATTTCTTGCCGTCTTTGGTCCCATCCACGATACAATAAACGTTCTTGTAACCGTACTTGTAAAGAAACCCGGCAACGTACTGGGCCCTGTGTGCGGTGCGGCAGAATACGTAAATTTCGGCATTCGGGTCCGTGATCTTTTTCGGCAAGGTGTACATGTGCCCGGCGTGTACATGATCGGTCCCGCGGATATGGAACGCGTAAAATTCCGGATGGGTGCGGACATCCAGAAAATAGACCTTTTTCCGGTATTCCGGATCGGCCATGGCCTTGGTCCAGGCCTCGTGAAGCTTGAAGACATCGACGAGCCTGTCCGCCGGGATGGCGGCGGAAAATTCCTTGTGAACCGCCTTTTCCTGGTCCGCCAGCGGGTTGTCAGCCGCCGATGCCACGGCTGCAGCAGAAAACAAGAACAGAAACGCGATAACAGAAACAGCCAGCTTTTTCATATGCCTTCCTCCATTTGAATTGAACGGATCCATGAAGCCCTTCGCCTGCGAAACACCTCCTTTCCGGGCCGGATATCTCCAAAGAATTGCGGAAACTATACGTCTTCCGTTTTCGGGGGTCAAGACCGTTCGCCCGTTGCAGAGCGGCACTCCCTCCCAGTCTTCAAGGTGCCTCGGACGAAGGATCGCCGGGACCTCTATCGGATCGATGCATAGACGATGTCCAGAGCCCTCTGAACCCCGCAGGTCGGCAACAGACTGCAGCCCTTCGCCGGCCTGATGTGCCACAGACCTTCCTCCCGGACGATTTCAACCCAGAAGTTCTGCATAAACCCTTCCTCTCCGACGATGCATCGGATCATGGCCTTTTTCCGCACCGGGTCGTACAGGCTTTCCTTGAACGCAACCGCCGGGTTCCCGTAGCAGCGCTGCGGCTTGAACCGTGACGGATCGAAATGCTCCACGCGATAGGTGATCAAACCGATGTCCTCCTTCAGAGGCCAGGCCCAATGGCTGTGTTTCTTCAAACTCAGTTCGTAAAACACCTCCTGACCGGCCGAAAGCCACTTTTTCTCATACTTGGTGGAAAACTGCGGGCCAACACGCCGCGGATCCATCCGGAAGCCGGTATCCGGCACCTGCTCCTGGAGCCAGGCAAAATAAGCCGGGTCATCGGTCACGATGACCAGCTCGCCCTCTTCCATCAGGCGACTGTTCAGAAGACGCAGGAAATTTTGTGAAAACAGCCGGTTTTTGGCATGCCGCTGCTTGGGCCACGGACAGGGAAAAAGGCAGCATACTGATTCCACGGCGCGCTCCCGAAAGAGCCTCTCAAAAGCCAGGACCGCGTCTACCTTCAAGATGCGAACGTTGGAGATCCCCGCAAAGGAAATTTTTCGCAGCGTACGCTTGACTGGAAGCCATCCGGTTTCAATGCCGACAAAATGTTTGCCCGGGCAGGTTCGGGCCTGGGAAACCAGGTAGTCTCCGAGGCCGAATCCGATCTCCACCACGGTTGGCCCGCATTCGCCGAATATGTGCGACCAGCGGAGCGGTCTATCCATCTCCATCCATGGCAAGACCGGTTCGAGGGAAAGATAGTTTCGGCCCATTTTTCTGTTTATTATTCCGATCTTTTTATGATAGTAGTGAAAGTTTAAAATTAGTTTCGTCTCAAAGACTGGAGCGCCTATCCCTGCAGATCCGCTCTTTGAGCATTTTCCCGGGGTGCGACTCAACGACACGTTGGCCATGAGCCTTCGACAGGACACAGGCAGAAGGCACAAAGGCTCGTTCCGCCGGCGAAGATCCCTGGGGCGGCACCCGATCCAGGGCTACCGGCCCCGTTCGTTTGCGCGGAAGCCGATTATAGGTCAATACCGGTCGCTTCTCAAGCCTCTCGGCCGGTGAGTACCCGTTCAGAAGAATCGCGTGCCGATCCGAGGATGGGATCAGCCGCCAGGTGTGAACAAGGAAAGGAGTTCAGACCCATGCCATCCAAGAGTTTAGAAGCCAGAGCCCAGCAGAAGATCCACTGGGAGACCAAATTGAATCAGCGGATTGCCGAACTGGTGGAAGCAGGACTCGATCAGGCCGGCATCGCCAAGGACGCAGCGGTCCGGAAGTTGAGAGCTGCGCTCAGAGCCACCCAGAACCGCCTGGATGTGATCGACGGCTTGGAGCGGAAGAAAGAGGAAATGGCCCGCGTGAAGGCTGAAAAACTCGCCCAGCCCAAAGAGGACAAGGGCGAAAAGAAAAGAAGGAAGCAGGAAGAGGAAGAGCAGGCCGTCAGCAAAAGGCAGCAGAAGAAGCAGAAGAAAAAGGAAGGCAAGGCTCAACCGTCAGCCTAGCCCCTTCTTAGAATCGCCTCTCGTGTCCATCCGGAGAAGGCCATTGGCTGGAGTTTCGATGGACACGCCTCCCGGGCATTCGGCTCTTCAGGCCGATTACTTGTATGGAGGCGCTTCTCTCCATCCCTCCCGCCTTGGAGTCCGCCCGGAAGCGGGGACTGTCCTGCGGATGCCCTTGCCGAGAGAAACGGATGACGTAATGAAGCGCCGGGTCCCGGCAGCCGGTGCAGAGCAAGAGACGGAGATGCCCCTCAGGCGGCGGGCTTGGGCAGGGGATCATCGAAAAGAGGAATCCCTGCCCGCGGACTTGATTCCCCTGGAGATCCCGCCCGATCCCTACGGGGCCTTGCACAGGAAAGGAGAGAGGAAATGGACACAAACGGTCTGATCGACATCATCCGGCGGCGTCTTGCACTGCCCCCGGAAGACTTCGAACAGATTGCTGCGAATCCTAAGTATCAGCACCTTTTCGCCAATGCCATGAAAGCCAGTTCGTATCAGCTGATCGCCGAGGTCGTTCAATCGGAAGGATGCCACTCGGGCCATGTCGTCGGACAGCGCCTGGTCTTCGATTCATCCGGAAACCTTCTCACCCGGGAATCGCCGGAGCGCATCTGCGCCTTCCTGATGCCGAACCTGACCACCCTGATCAACGCCTTTTTCGAAAATCTGATGAACGGCCGCGACCCGAACGAGGTCATGTTCAACCGGACGGGCTGCTTTGACGTCGGCCCTGCCTGCGGCGGCTGGGGGCATGTCGTGGTGGAAATGCGCGCGGAGATCCGCCCCTCTTCGCGGTCTCCGGAACCCGCGAAAAAATAGGCCGCTCAGGCGTTGCGGGTTGCCGGGCATCCGGGGTAAAACCGGCCATCCATCCATTGAACACACGGCCTCCGCTCGCTCGCTGAGGCATCCGCTGAGCCCCTCTGAGGGGCGGCCCTGGACCTCTTGACCCGCAGTCATCCTGTGAATCGCACAGGATAGGACGCCCGCGCCATTCTTCTCGAAGCGCGCTTCTCCACGCCTTTAATGGATCAGGTGGATCATTTTTATCCGCTCTCCCGTTTCTGTTGGATAAAAATGATCCATATTTTCATCCACCCTGTCAGATCCGGTCCTCCTGAACCAGCCGCGCTCGCTATTGCCCTTCCTGAGCATTCCCTTTTTCTGAAGTTCCTTCCCGCAAGAAATGACGCTTTTTCTTGGCGGCCTTCGAGCTCTACGTCCCTGCCAACGCAGAGCGACCGACGCTGTCAGGCCCGTATCAGGGGACCCGAGCATGGATCCGATGGCGCCCGGCAGGCACCGCTCGATCCAGCAGGCGGCCCGACGGACGAGGGCGCGTCCGCCACAAGAGAATTCTTTGCCTAGGATTTGGCACGCAGCTTGCAATTCCAGTTCGACAACATCAAACCCAATCATAAGGAGGTTTTGTCATGAAAAAGACAGGAATGGTTTTGGGAGTTCTCTTGCTGGTCGGAGCCTTGGCCTACCCCGTATTCGCCTGGGGCCCCGGACGAGGCGGCTTCGGTTCCGGCTTCGGCGACGGGTATGGACCCTGCCGAGATGGAGGGACCGCGGCGGCGAATCTGACCGACGATCAGCAGGTCCAGTTGGATGAACTGCACCAGAGATTCTACAACGAGACGAGCGAAATCCGAAACCAGATGTGGACCAAGCAGCGTGAGCTGAACACCGTCATGAACGCCGAGGCACCTGATCTCGAAAAAGCCAAGGGCCTCCAGCGCGAGTTGAACGGACTCAAAGGGCAGATGGCTGAAAAACGCCTCGAATACGACATAGAGGCCCGCAAGATCGCTCCTGAGGCGGGGAACTTCAGGGCGGGAAAGGGGTACGGAAAAGGCTCGAGAGGCGGCAAGGGCGGATATGGCCGGTGTTGGAATTGATCGGGCTCTCTTCCAGTACCGGGGCTTCCGGCCTTAGCCGAAAGACCCGGTACCAAGGAGGGTACGATGACACCCTATGGGCCTCTGAGGAGCGATCCAATACTGGGGACCAGCTGATTGAGAGACTTTTTCCAACACACTGAACCGGCACCCGGCATGGATCGGGGCCGAAAACCAAACGGGGATCGGGGGCAGGCGCCTCCGATCCTCATCTCAACCGACAAGCATTATTGGAAGGTTCTTGATGCCCTGCAGCACCTTTTGTGAAACACTCCCCAGAAAAAATTCCTTGAAGGCCGAGAGGCCCTTGCGGCCCATCACCACCACATCATAGCCCGCTTCGGCCTCATGGATGATGTCACGAGCGACACCGTCCTTCTGCGGTTCGACTTTCATGTGAACATGCTCCGGTTGAAACCCGCACTCCACGAGCATATCCTTGGCCTTCGTCACGGCTGTCTGGACCAGTTGACGCTTTTGCTCTTCGACCTCACAAAAGGCATTCTTCTGCGCAGCGAAGTAAGGCGTCACACCGCCGCCCTCCAGTTCGCATGCGGCCGCCAGATTCGGGAGAACGCTGAAAAGGGTGACATCATGATCTTTACTGAAGGTTTCGGAAAGAAATTGAACCGCCCTAATCGAGTTTTCAGAATAATCCATCGCGACCAGCACCTTCTTGCCCATAGAACACCTCCTCCTGCAGAGCCCTGTCCAGGATTAGGGGCCGGCCAACCTTTCTTGGATGCCAGCCGGCTCTTGCCCGGTATTTCATTTCCATTCGACGCGAATATAAGCACCCTTCTGAAGCCGCGGCTGCCGCCACCTGCTTCCCATGCAACAGGGGGCCCTGTGTCGGGCACCCTGTCACGAAAACAGGCCGGCACAAGCTAAAGCGCCTTTTCCACCTTGGCCTTATCATATAATCTTAAAGAAGGTCGCCCCCGAAATCAAGGGTTATCCCCGGGACAGTTCCTCGTGGATTGCAGGCATCACCCGGGATTCGGGTCCGTCTTTCGCGCTGACTTCCTTCCGGTGGTGTTGCAATCGTTGCTGTCTGGTCTTAGTTTGTATCGTATGCGATCAGCGGAACTTCGCTGATACGCCATCCATCCACATCTGGAGGCGGCTGGCCGACCGTCGGGGAGAGATCAACCGGCCGCCGCTCCGCAGAGCATCGAATGGAAGAGGAAGAAACCCGGTGCCGTTTTTCCTGGAGAGTTCGGGAACCCTTTTAGACTTCGGCGCTTGCGTTCCGTATCTGCATAATGACCGGACATTTTGCCGGGATGGGAGGATGTGTGTTTTTGCCAGGGGACTGCCGGGATTCGGCGCAGGGACTGACAGACGCGCCGCGGCGGGGTTGCTGGAAACGTGGTTTTATCCTGTGTCAGAGGACTAAACACCCCTATGGAGGCATTTGAGATGGAAAAAAAGACCTTTTCGATCCCCAACATCAGCTGCGGACACTGCGTCAAGACGATCCAACGCGAACTGATGGAGATCCCCGGCGTGACCGGCGTAGAAGGAGACCCGGGTCTCAAGTCCGTCGTCGTCCACTGGGAAGCGCCTGCCACGCTCGATAAAATCAAGGCGACGCTCGAGGAAATCCATTATCCCCCAAGCGAATAAGGCTTCAGCATGACCGAGAAAACCATCGATCTGCCAATCACGGGCATGACGTGTGCGAACTGTGCCATGACCATCGAACGGACCCTTGGACGGCTCGATGGCGTTCACAAGGCGCAGGTCAACTTCGCCTCGGAACGGGCAACCATCACCTATGATCCCCAAGCCCTCTCGATCGACGCGATCATCCAGCAGATCGAACAGGCGGGATACGGCGTGGCCAAGGCGTCCACGGAGTTTCCCGTGACAGGAATGACCTGTGTCAACTGCGCCGCGAACATCGAGCGGGCATTGAAGAAAAAGGTTCCCGGGGTGTTGAACGCCACCGTGAACTTCGCCGCCGAGCGCGTCCATGTCGAATATGTCCCGGGGTTGACCGGCATCGATGAAATCCTTTCAGCTGTCGAAGCGGCGGGATACGGCGCGCTCCGGCCGGAGGATACCGCTGAGGGCGACGATGCCGAACAGGCTGCACGCAGGGCCGAAATTGCGGATCAAACCCGAAAATTCATGGTGGGCGCCGTTTTCACCGCGCCCTTGTTTTTTCTCAGCATGGGACGGGATTTCGGTCTTTTCGGTCCATGGAGCCATGCCGCCTGGGTAAACTGGCTGCTCTTCGCACTGGCGACACCTGTCCAGTTTTTCACCGGGTGGGACTACTACACCGGCGGCTGGAAAAGCCTCCGCAACCGGAGCGCCAACATGGACGTGCTGGTGGCGATGGGCTCGTCAGTCGCCTATTTTTATTCCCTTGCCCTTCTTTTCCATCCGCCGCTCGGTGAACATGTCTACTTCGAGACTTCCGCGGTCATCATCACCCTGATCAAGCTCGGCAAGATGCTCGAGGCACGGACCAAAGGGAAGACGGGCGGCGCCATCCGCAAGCTCATGGACCTGCGCCCGAAGACCGCTACGATTCGAACGGACGGGGAGGAGGAGAAGCAGATTCCCCTCACCATGGTCCAGGTCGGCGATACGCTCGTGGTCAGGCCTGGAGAAAGCATCCCCGTCGATGGGGTCGTCCTCGAGGGCGCCTCCGCGGTCGACGAGTCCATGCTGACGGGCGAACCCCTGCCGGTCGATAAATCCCAGGGGGATTCCGTCGCCGGCGGCACCATCAACGGAGAGGGACTGCTGCTTTTCCGTGCGACGCGGGTCGGGCGGGATACGGCGCTTGCCAGGATCATCCGGCTGGTTCAGGAAGCGCAGGGCAGCAAAGCGCCCATCCAGGCCTTGGCGGATCGAGTGGCGGCGATCTTCGTTCCGGGCGTCATCCTGATCGCTTTCGGGACCTTTTTCCTCTGGTGGGCGTTCGGCGGAGCGTTCGTGCCCGCCATGATCCGGCTGGTCGCGGTCCTGGTCATTGCCTGCCCCTGTGCACTGGGCCTGGCAACCCCCACCGCCATGATGGCCGGCACGGGTAAAGGCGCCGAACAGGGCATACTCTTCAAGAAAAGCGAGGCCCTGGAAAGCGCGACCAAGCTCGACACCATCGTATTCGACAAAACGGGAACCCTAACCATCGGGAAACCTCTGGTAGCCGATATCGTCCCTTTAGAGCCGTCCTCATTCGGCAGTGAAGCCCTTTTGAAAGTGGCCGCATCCCTCGAGCGAGGCTCCGAGCACCCCTTGGGCCGCGCCATGGTGCAGGAAGCCGAGGTTAGACGCATCGAACTTTCAAAGCCCGAGGCCTTCAGCGCCGCCCGTGGCATGGGGGTGAGCGGCCGCGTCGATGGACGCAAGGTCATGGTTGGGAAACCAGGCTGGTTCGAAGAGCAGGGCCTCGATCTGGCCCCTGTCGCGGACAGCCTGCAGGCCCTTCGCGGCGAAGGGAAAACGGTGATGCTGGTCGTGGTCGAAAACCGCCCGGCCGGATTGATCGCTGTGGCAGATCGCGTCAAGCCGGAGGCCGCGGATGCCGTTCAAGCGCTTCATGCGGCCGGTCTGCGGGTGGTGATGCTCACGGGCGACAATCGTGAGACGGCGGAGGCTATAGCCGGGGAAGTCGGGATCGACGATGTGGTGGCTGAGGTCAAGCCGGAAGACAAATCTGCTCGGATCAAGGCCATGCAGGACAGCGGGCACCGTGTCGGAATGGTGGGGGACGGCATCAACGACGCGCCGGCCCTGGCCCAGGCCGACGTCGGACTGGCTATCGGGACAGGAACGGATGTCGCCATCGAGACGGCGGATGTCATCCTGGCAAGCGGGCGTCTAAAGGGCGTGCCCAACGCGATCGCTCTGAGCCGCTTGACCATGGCTACCGTCAAACAAAATCTTTTCTGGGCCTTTTTCTACAATGTGGCCCTGATCCCTATCGCCGCCGGCATCCTCGCGCCTTTCGAGGCGTTTCCGGAATTCCTGCGGCACCTGCATCCCATCCTGGCGGCGCTCGCCATGGCAACGAGCAGCGTAACGGTCGTCAGTAACAGCCTCCTGCTCTACCGAGGGAAGTCCCTTTGACATACCCAGCCCTGCCGGCCTATCCGAACGGGCATGTCCGGTTCAGCCGCCCAGCATTCCAGGCGACGCCGAAGGCGCCAGGGATAGGGACGGACAAACCGCTTGGACTGACCCACCCCCGATCGCACCGCCATCCCGGTCATCACACGGCAACTGGAGCGTCAGGTTGCTACACGCTCAGGTTCTCCGGGCCATGACCACCCGGTAGCGACGGGTGTAATCCTCCACGCGCCGCGCCGAGTCATAGACCTCTTGTTGGGCGACGACGCCCAGCGCCGCCTCCGTCTGCTCCGGAGACATCTCGATCAAGAGCCACCCTCCCCGGACCAAAAACCCCGGGGCGCCCTCGATGATCTGCGACACGACCTGCATCCCCTTTTCGCCCCCATCGAGGGCCACTCGGGGTTCATAATCGCGGACCCCTGCAGGCAACGTATCGTAAATCTCCGAAGCCACATAGGGCGGGTTGCTGACGATGAAATCGAAGCGGACGCCGAGAGGGCTCACGGGTTCCCAAAGACCGCCTTGCAGGAGGTGGACCCTTTCCGAGACCCCATGCCGCTCAACGTTCCTTCCCGCATAGGCCAGGGCCTCGGAGGAGATGTCCGTCGCCCAGACCTCGGAAGAAGGAAGCGAGGTGGCGAGGGCCACGGCTACGGCCCCCGATCCTGTTCCCAACTCGAGGATCCGGATGCGGTCGTCAGCGTGCTCCCGCGTTTGGCGGACGATCTGCAGCACCTGCTCTACCAACAGCTCCGTTTCCGGCCTAGGGATGAGCACCCCCGGCCCGACGTCGAAGACCATCGACCAGAATTCCTTCTCGCCGCGGATGTAGGCCACCGGCTCAGCAAGCAGTCTACGCCGGATCAACTCCCTGAACCCTGCGACTTCCTCCCCCTGCAAGGGCTGATCGAACCGGAGATACAGCGCGACACGCTCGAGCCCCAATTGCAGCGCCAGGAGAAGCTCCGCCGTCAGGCGCGGGCTTTCCACCCCCTTATCCTTCAGATACAGGGCGCTGACGTTCAACAGTTCCCCGATGGTCCAACGCCTGGCTGTCATATACGGCTGGTCGTCAATGGATCGAAGCGCCCTGTTTCAAGGCTTCGGTCTGGAAGTGGTTGATCAGGGGCTCGATCACCAGATCCAACTCACCCTGAAGAACCGTTTCAATCTTGTAGAGGGTCAGTCCGATGCGATGGTCGGTGATGCGTCCCTGCGGGAAATTATAGGTTCGGATGCGCTCGCTCCGATCGCCGGATCCGACCATGTGGCGGCGCTCCTCGGAAATCCTGGACTGTTGCTCCGTCTGTTCCATGTCGAGGAGTCTGGAACGGAGCACCTTCATGGCCTTGGCCTTGTTCTTGTGCTGGGATTTCTCGTCCTGACAGGTCACCACCAGACCGGTCGGGAGATGGGTGATCCTGACCGCAGAGTCGGTTGTGTTGACATGCTGTCCGCCGCACCCGGACGAACGGTAGACATCGATCCTCAGATCCTCCGGCTCGATCTGGACATCGATCTCCTCGGCCTCCGGCAACACGGCAACAGTCACGGCCGAAGTGTGGATGCGGCCCTGGGCCTCCGTCTCGGGAACCCTCTGGACCCGGTGAACTCCGCTTTCATATTTCAGGCGGCTGTAGACCCTTTCTCCCGTGATCAAGATTACGACTTCCTTGAAGCCCCCCATACCGGTCTGGCTCTGGCTCAGGATCTCGGTCCGCCACGCTTTCAGTTCGGCGTAGCGGCAGTACATCCTGAACAGATCCGCAGCGAAGAGGGCGGCTTCCTCTCCACCCGTTCCGGCGCGGATCTCGAGGAGGATGTTCTTCTCGTCGTTGGGATCCTTCGGCAGCAGCAAAAGGGTCAAATGGCGCTCTGCATCCTCCAGTTCCGCCTTCAGGGCCTCGATTTCCTCCCTGGCGAGCTTGCGCATCTCGGGATCGGGATCGTCCAGCAACGGGCGGCTGTTCTCGATCTCTCCCTGTATAGCCTCGTAGCGCCGGAAATTCTCGATGATCGGGCTGAGCTGGCTATGCTCCTTCATGAATTTCTGATAGGCCTTCTGGTCCTTCAGAACATCGGGTTGAGCCAGCTTCTCTTCGAGCGCCTCGAAACGGGTTTCGATATCCTTCACTTTGGCAAACATCTTACGTATTCCTCTTGCCTGACGGGGCCCGACCCTGATTAGAAGGCATCATCGGGGGGCCACATTGGGCTTCACGCGCATATCCATTGGTCGATGGAGGGAAGGGCCGCTGCGGCCTGAAAGAAAGCGGGGGCAGATACTTACAGCAATATACAGCGCCGGAATGCAGCCATCCCCCGGCGCGAAGCAGGCAAATCATCCCCTATGAGGAACCATTCGCTTCTATTGAGGAGAGAGGCAAACAGCGCAGAAGCCCTGGCGGCCGATGACCGAAAAGCCCTCGGGAAGCGCAGCGGCCCGGGCCTTCGGCGGCACCCGGTCATCGGCCGGTCTCGTCGGATCGAAGCGGGTGTCGATCCGGACGGCAGTTCACGCTCCTGATCGACAAACACCCTATACGAGGCCGTCTGCCTGAAGACGGAAACCAACGTATTCTCCAGGCAATGCTACGGCCGTCTTGCCATGCCCATCAAAAGGCCCCATCCGCGGAGCGCTGCGATCCATCAAGTCCAACGGAGCGGCTTGAGGCACCCCCTCGGCGCCTGGCAAACTGCCGGCGGCACCTTGCAAAACCCGCCCGGCGCAAGACACGGTCAACCAGGGAGGACCTTTCACAGCATCGGACTACTGCTTGTCGCCTGACTGAAACTTCGCGTATTTCTTGCGGAACCGCTCGACACGGCCGGCCGAATCGACGAGCTTCTGTTTGCCGGTGAAAAACGGGTGGCAGTTGGAGCAGATCTCCACGCGGATCTCTTTTGTCGTAGAACCCGTTTCGAACTCATTCCCGCAGGCGCAACGAACCTTTGCCCGATGATATTCCGGATGGATCCCTTCTTTCATTCTCTCATCTCCTGTACCTATTCACTCATGGAAGCTAGAAACTCTATATTATCCTTGGTTCCTTTGATTTTATCAAGCAAAAATTCCATGCTGTCCACGGGGGTCAGCGGTGAAAGCAATTTTCGAAGGATCCAGATGCGGTTCAGGTCTGCCTCGGGGATCAACAGCTCTTCCTTCCGAGTCCCCGACCGGTTGATGTCAATCGAAGGGAAGACACGGCGATCGCTCAGTTTTCGGTCCAGATGGATCTCCATATTGCCGGTCCCCTTGAACTCCTCGAAGATCACCTCATCCATGCGGCTCCCCGTATCGACGAGTGCGGTCGCGATGATCGTCAGGCTGCCTCCCTCTTCGACATTCCTGGCGGCCCCGAAAAAGCGCTTCGGCTTGTGCAGGGCATTGGAATCGAGCCCTCCGGAAAGGATCTTTCCGCTCGGAGGCACGACGGTGTTGTAGGCCCGCGCCAAACGGGTAATGCTGTCGAGCAGAATCAACACATCCCGTTTGTGCTCGACGAGGCGCTTCGCCTTTTCGATCACCATTTCGGCCACCTGCACGTGCCTCTGGGGCGGCTCGTCGAAGGTCGAGCTGATCACCTCGGCATCCACTGACCGGAGCATGTCGGTGACCTCTTCCGGCCGCTCGTCGATCAGCAGCACGATTTTGTGGATCGACGTGTCATTGGCCGTCACGCTGTTCGCGATGTTTTGGAGGAGCATGGTCTTGCCCGTCCGGGGCGGCGCCACGATCAACCCTCTCTGCCCTTTGCCGATCGGGGTCATCAGATCCATGATGCGCGCCGAATAATTCGTCGGTGTAGTCTCGAGGTTAATCCTCTCCTGCGGATACAGTGGAGTCAGGTTATCGAAAAGGATCTTTTCCCTTGCCACCTCCGGATCTTCATGGTTGACCTTTTCGACCTTGAGCAAAGCGAAATATCGCTCGGAGGCCTTTGGAGGCCTTATTTGTCCTGAGATCGTATCCCCTGTCCGCAGATTGAAGCGCCTGATCTGCGAAGGAGAGATGTAGATATCATCCGGCCCGGGCAGATAGTTGGCGTCCGGCGCCCTGAGAAAGCCGAACCCGTCCGGCAGGATCTCGAGAACCCCTTCCCCGTAAATCAACCCGTTTTGCTCGGAATGCGCCTGCAGAAGCGAGAAAATGAGGTTCTGCTTGGGCATACCCGAAGCCCCTTCGATATGGAACTCCCTGGCCATATTGGTCAATTCGTTGATCTTCATTTTCTTTAATTCAACAAGATTCATGCGTCATCTCCGTTTCAAGGGATCATTGCCGTCATCGAACAGGTGGGATTCTGCACATAGGCCATTCTGCAGTCGAATCACCGGGCATTCCAAACCGGACGGCCATCGGGCCCCTACGGCCTGACGTGTCCGGGTGCCCAGGAAAGGCAGACTGTCATCGATCAACAGACCACGTTGGATATGGAAACTTGCCCGCGCCTTCATTCTATTTCCGCTTGGGCACTCTCTATCAGGAGTCCTTGCAAGAAACGGTGAGAAATGGATTCAGCGGGATCGCGCACACGGCGCTAACGGGATAAGTGGTGTTCAGGGATTCCTCCTGGACGCAGGAGGAACATGTACGCACAATATAGGCAGTTTTTCCTGCTTGTCAATCCTTTTCTGTTCTGTCAATTCTTCAATTGCGAGGTTCTCAGGGCATCCAAAACGGTCGACATGTCTTCGGGCAATGGGGCCTCGAACAGCAGTCTCTCTCTGCTTAAAGGATGGTCGAAGGAGATCCGGAAGGCGTGCAGCATCTGACGCCGCACAACCGGTGCATCCACCTCGCGACCGGCCCAGATCCGTTTCCAACCAGCGATACCTCTCCCGTAAACCGAATCGCCCACCACAGGATGACCGATGTGCGCCAGGTGTACGCGGATCTGGTGGGTTCGTCCGGTCTTGATCTTGACTGAAAGCAAAGAACATCCCACAGCGAAAGCTTCCCGCCGCTCCCAAAGGCTCAGGGCGTGGCGCCCCGCGGAAGCCCGCACACACATCTCCTTGCGTTTCAGTTGATGGCGTGCTATCGCTGCGTCGATCTTACCGGATGGCGACTGCACGATCCCGTGCACGAGTGCGAGGTATTCCTTGCCGATCTGACCGTTCTTGAACTGCAACGAAAGGATTTGATGAGCCGCATCCGTTTTCGCAACGATCATCACCCCGGAGGTATCCTTGTCGAGCCGGTGGACGATCCCGGGGCGGGCGGTTCCACCAATCCCGGACAGACCATCGCAACGGTGCAGGAGTCCATGGACCAGCGTTCCGGTGTCATGCCCCGGAGCAGGATGCACCACCAGGCCGGGCGGTTTGTCCAGCACGACCAGATATTCATCCTCGTAAAGAATGTCGAACTCGATCGCCTCGGGTTCCAGTTCCAAGGGCTTGGGAGGGGGGATCACAATGGAAACACGATCTCCAGGCCTGACCGTCTGGCTGGGTTTAGTAACAGGACCCCCGTTGATATCGACCTTTCCACCCTTGATCAAGGTTTGGATGCGCGAGCGGGATAATTCAGGAAAGCGGGAAGAAAGAAAGACATCTAGCCGGATGTCCCCACGACCGGCGGGTGCGCTGCAAATGCAGTGATGACGAGCATCGGAAGCCACTGCAGGCCGGTGCCATACCTATGAAAAGATGCGGTCGAGATCGTCTTCGATCTGGTCTTCTTCGACATTGCGCGCAAGGGAGATTTCTTTCACCAGCAAGGTCCTTGCCGTGTCCAGCATCTTGCGTTCGCCGAAAGACAAGTCTTTTTCGAGCTTCAGCATCAACAGGTCACGGTAGACCTCAGCGACCTCGAAAACCGATCCGGTTTTGATCTTTTCCATGTATTCCCGATACCGCCTGTTCCAGGTCTGATTATCAATACAGACATCCCGCTTCTCGAGTATCGAATAAAGCTTCAGAACCTCGGCCTGGTCGATGATTTCACGCAGTCCGACATTATTGACGTTTTTCGTGGGAATCATGATGATCATATTGTTATCCAGGATCCGCATGACATAAAAATCCATCTGACACCCGGAAATCTCCTGGGTTTCGATTTTCTCGATCACACCCACACCGTGGGCGGGATACACAGCCAAATCTCCTACACTGAACATGAAACCCCCCATGCAAAACACTGGAAACCTGATGTTTACCTGGTTTGAAAGACGGGCATTTTCCAGAAGGGCGAGTACTTCGGTAAAAGGTTTTCAGTCGGTTGACGTTCTCCTGGAGACAAGGACACTGCCCCTGTCTCCAGGATGAATCACAGATAGCCCTAAAGGCTTTCGAGCAAATCCTGCTAGCCGACGAGCCAGCCGAGCATCGGCAGGATCGGGGCGAGAACAAGAGAAACCACGGACATCAGCTTGATCAGGATATTCATGGCAGGGCCGGAGGTGTCCTTAAAAGGATCGCCGACCGTGTCACCCACAACCGCAGCCTTGTGGTTGGGGGAACCTTTGCCGCCGTGGTGCCCTTCTTCGATGTACTTCTTGGCATTGTCCCAGGCGCCGCCCGCATTGGCCATGAACAGGGCCAGGAAGGCGCCCATGGTGGTGGCACCGAGCAGCATGCCGCCCAAGGTTTCCTTCCCAAGCAGGAAGCCCACCACAACGGGGGCCAGAACCGCCAGGAGGCCTGGGGCGACCATTTCCTTCAGGGCCGCGCCGGTGGCGATGGAAACGCAGGTCTTCGGATCGGGCTTGGCCCCTTCCTTGCCTTCGAGCAGGCCGGGGATCTCCCGGAACTGCCTCCGGATTTCTTCAACGATTTTGAAGGCCGCCCTGCCCACAGAGGTCATCGTCATGGCGGCGGCAAGCATGGGGACGATGCCACCCAGGAAAACGCCGATCACGACCATCGGATTGGTGATATCAATGACCTTCAGGCCCGCGGCCTGGGTGTAGGCCACGAAAAGGGCGAGGGCGGTCAGAGCCGCCGAACCGATGGCAAAACCTTTTCCGATGGCGGCGGTGGTATTGCCGAGGGCGTCCAGGCTGTCGGTGATCTTTCGTGTCTCGGGCCCAAGCCCCGACATCTCGGAGATACCGCCGGCGTTGTCAGCGATCGGTCCGTAAGCGTCGACCGTCATGGTCGCACCAACCGTCGCCAGCATGCCGACCGCCGAGAGGCCGATGCCGTAAATCCCGGCCATCTTGTAGCCGATGAAGGTCGCGACGCAGATGCCGAGCATGGGGAGATAGGTGGACTGCATACCGATGGCCAGACCGGAGATGATGACCGTCGCCGGGCCGGTCTTGGACTGCTCGGCAATCACCTTGACGGGTTTCCCGGAGGTGTAATATTCCGCCAGGAGGCCGATCGCGATCCCGCAGAGAAGCCCGGAGAAGATTGCCCAGAAGGCCCCCATGGGCATCCCGAGCCCCTTGGTCAGCAGGACGGTCAGGATGATGAAGATAATCGCGGCCACAAAGGTCGTGTACCGCAGCGCCCCGGCGGGATTCCCCTTCTGGAAGACCTTGATCGAAAAGACGCCCACAAAAGAGGAGAGCAGACCGGCCATGACGACCAGGAGCGGCATCGACATATACTTGAGCCGAATGGCCAGTTCGTCGAGACCGGCCAGTTCGGGCCGGCTCGCGAGCCATTCCGGTGTAATCGCCAGGGTAGCCCCGATGGCGATGGTGGCGATCACGGAACCGACGAATGATTCGAAGATGTCGGCGCCCATACCCGCGATGTCGCCGACGTTGTCGCCGACGTTGTCCGCGATGACGCCCGGGTTGCGCGGGTCGTCTTCCGGGATGCCCGCCTCGACCTTGCCGACCAGGTCGGCGCCGACATCCGCGGCCTTGGTGTAAATGCCGCCGCCCACACGGGCAAAGAGCGCGATGGAGCTGGCGCCCATGGCGAATCCGTTGATATAGTGCGCGGTGTCCGGGCTGCCGCCGTAAATGTAGAACCAGAAACCGAGGCCGAGGAGTCCGAGGCCCGCCACAGCCAGCCCCATGACCGACCCAGAAAAATAAGAGACGTTCAGGGCCTTTGCCTGGCCGTGCTTGTTGGCGGCTTCCGCCGTGCGGCTGTTGCCGCGCGTCGCGGCGGTCATGCCAGCGTAGCCGGCCATGATAGAGCAGGCCGCCCCGGTCAGGAAGGCGATACCGGTCTGCCAGTTGATGCCCCACCCCAGCAGGATGAAGACGATCGCGATAAAGACGACCAGAACGGAATACTCCCTCTTCAAGAAGGCCATGGCCCCCTCATGGATCATCGCTTCCAGTTCCTGCATGAGCTTGCTGCCGTTCGGCTGCTTCTTGACATAGCCATAGATCAGGAAGGCGATGATCAAGCTCAGGATCCCCAAAAAGGGAGCGTAGACTGTTAATCCCTGCATCAGCTTTTTTCCTCCTTAATTGCTAAATTTTGGCAATTGGTCCAATTCATTGCCGCTTCAACCCCCGTCAAAAGAAACCACTCGCAGGCGCGAATGGCAAGGCGGACGACCTGATCCACGGTGACAAGCTCATCCTCGTAAAAGGGACCGAGAACAAAATCCTCCACTCTTTCCCCATGACGCGGCCGCCCGATCCCCACCTTGACCCTGGTGAAATCCTTCACACCCAGAGACGCAATGATGGATTGGACACCTTTGTGCCCCCCCGGTCCCCCGTTTCTCACAACCTTCACACGCCCCAAGTCGAGATCGATATCGTCGTGGATCACCAGAATCTTTTCAGTCGAGATTCGAAGCGAGTCCGCGGCGGCCTTCACGGCCCGCCCGCTCAGGTTCATGTAGGTCTGGGGACAAAGGAGAATGAACCTTTCACCTTTCAGAGCCGCCCGGGCATACCTGGAATGGAATGCTCCCTCGAGCCATTGCCCAGCCAGCGCCTCGAGCCAGCTCTCCAGCACCCGAAATCCCATGTTGTGCCGGGTTTGCCGGTAGGCCTCGCCGGGGTTTCCAATCCCAACAATCAGGTACGCCTCCTCGGATCGGAACTCACCCCCTTTCTCCATCAAGGTTTCAGGATTCCTCAGCGGTTGCTTCTTCAGCGCCTCCGGCCTCCTCGAGCTCCTCTTCGGCCACCTCGCCGACCGGCGCCGTCGGCGCGGCGACCACCGCGACGGTCAGGTGCTCATCATCCAGAGCCGTGATCCCTTGAGGCAGCTGAATATCACGGATATGTACGGCATCGCCAACCCCCAGCCCGGAGACGTCGAGTTCGAGCTTCTCCACCAGCGCACCGGGCAGGCACGAGATCGCCAGTTCCCGGCGCACATGCTGCAGAACGCCGCCGCTCTCCACTCCGACCGGGTCCCCTGTGAGCTCGATCGGGATGTTGACGCTGATTTCCTTGTCCATCGATATCTCGTAGAAATCGGTGTGCAGCACGACGCCCTTCAGCGGATCGATCTGCAGGTCCTTGATCATCGCACTGCGACGGTCGGACGTCCCCCCGGCACCGGTAATCTCGAGGCTCAGGATGACATTCTCGCCGCCAGCCTCCCTCAGAAGCCGCTCCAACGCGGGCCTGTCTATTTGCAGCATCATCGGGTTCGATACAGGTCCGTAAAATACGGCTGGGATATGGTCCTGTCTCCTGAGTTTCCTGGCTGCCCCTTTTCCTTTGACATCTCTCAGCGCGGCAGCGAGCGTAGGCATTGACATGGTTTCCTCCGGTACTAATTAATTTTTTCACAAACCCCTGCAGTCTTCCCCTTTGGGCGGACTTCTGCCCCGCCCTAAACAAAGAGCGTGCTGACTGAGTGGGAATTGTGGATTCGCTTGATGGTCTCCCCCAAAAGCTCCGCCACCGAAAGGACGACGACGCGTTTGGAGGTCTTGGCCTTGTCATTCAAGGGAATGGTGTTGGTGACAACCAGGCTGTCGATGCTCGAGGCCTCGATGCGCTCGACGGCCGGCCCCGAAAGGACCGGATGGGTGCAGCAGGCATGGATGGACACCGAACCGCGGTCGCGCAGGGCCTGTGCGGCCTGCGTGAGCGTCCCGGCGGTATCCACCATGTCATCGAGGACAATGGCCGTCTTACCCCGCACCTCGCCGATGATGTTCATGGCCTGCGCCACGTTCGGCGCTTCCCGGCGCTTGTCGATAATGGCCAGAGAGGCGTTCAACCTCGTCGCAAACGCCCGCGCACGCTCGACGCCGCCCGCGTCGGGTGAAACGATGACCAGGTCGTTATGAAAGTGCCGCCGGATATACTTGAGCAGGATGGGAGCGGCAAAGATGTTGTCGACGGGAATATTGAAATATCCCTGGATCTGCCCGGCATGCAGATCCATGGACACAACCCGGTGGGCACCGGCCGTCGTGATCAGGTCGGCGACCAGTTTGGCGCTGATGGGAACGCGGGGTTTGACTTTGCGGTCCTGACGCCCATAACCGTAATAAGGGATGACAGCCGTGATCCTTTCGGCGGAGGCGCGCCGGAGCGCATCCATGATGATCAGAAGCTGCATAATATTGTCGTTGACCGGTGTGCAGGTTGATTGGAGGATGAAAACATCCCGCCCCCTGACATTTTCGCCGATCTCTACAAGGGTCTCGCCGTCGCTGAAGGTCCTGGTGGTAATCTTTCCGGGCTCGATACCGAGGTAGTTGCAGACTTCGAGGGTCAAGGTTGGGTTGGAGGTCCCGCCGAAAAGCTTCATATCTATTTTTCCAAACATCATAAAAAATGGCTGGGGTGGGAGGATTCGAACCTCCGAATGCGGGCTCCAAAGGCCCGTGTCTTACCGCTTGACGACACCCCAACGGATGATTTACATGCCTCGCACCACAAAGACGTGCGGCCAACCCTCGTCAAGTAGTCGATCTGCAGCAAGAGAGGCCTGTCTTTCGGATTCAAACACCCCGAAGACCGTAGGGCCGCTCCCAGACATCAGCGCACCCAAAGCCCCCGCCCCCCTGAGGGCCTCCTTCAATTTTCCGATGGCGGGATAATGGGCGGCGGTGACCGCTTCAAGGTCGTTTTCGAGGAGCTCAGAGAGCTCAAGAGGCCTTTTTTTCAAGGTTTTTACTATATAGGCATATTCCCCTGTTGTCAACTCTAATTTCAGACGGCGAAAGGCCCAGGCCGTGGATACCGCCATCCCCGGGTTCACCAGAACATACCAAAGCTGCGGCCACGCATCCAAAGGCTCGATGAGATCGCCGATCCCTCTGGCGATACAGGGTTTTGGATCGATAAAAAAAGGGACGTCCGCACCCAGCGACCTTGCAAGCGTCAGGAGGCGCCCCTGGCTGAAGGGAAGGTGGAACAATCGGTTGAGCCCGAGGAGCACCGCCGCCGCATCGCTGCTGCCCCCTCCAAGCCCCGCCGCCACGGGGATGCGTTTGATGAGTTCGATCGCCAGCCCCGCAGTGAGCCCGGCGGCATCCAGAAAAGCAACCGCCGCCCGATACACCAGATTGTCCTCCCCTGACGAGAGGGCGAACCTGCCTTTACAGACCAGTCGAATCCCTTCCGCCGATTGCAACCGGATATCCAATTCGTCAAAAAGCCCGACCGGCACCATGATAGAAACCAACTCATGATACCCGTCGGGCCGTTGCCCGATCACCTTCAACCGCAAATTGAGTTTGGCCGGTGCAAAGAGATGCACCCCGTTGCCTCCGCACTCATGGGGCGTTTTATCCCTTTCGCGTTCGTCGCCTCCCAAAGCAGCGGCCTGCCTCCTGTCCACTCACACCCCGCACCCGGCAGTGGATCCAACGAGAATCGGGACTCCATCCACCCCGACGCGATCCTCCCTATTGCACGGCCTTGACGTACCGCCAGCGCAGATCCGTCAGGATGCTTTCCAGAAGGTTCTGCTCCTCTTTGGTCAGGTTGCCCGCGGTCTTCTCCTTCAGCATGCCGATTGTGTCGATGCCGTGTTTCGCCAATTGCAGATCTTTGCTCTTTTCACCGGACTGAGGATCCGGGATTTCCCCCAGATTGAAGAGCGCCGATGAACTCAGGCTCAGAATCAGTGTCGAGAATGTGACGGGAGGCAGCGGCGGGATCTCCGCCTTTTTGGCTTTTCCCGAATCCCTCCCGGCATCCTCCGCCCCGGGGCCGTGAGCCATCTCCCTTTTCGGCTCTTCGGCCGGCGCCTTCTCCTTCAGTTCGCCCTGCTGGTCGAAGGCACGGCGATCCTTGATGACAAAACCCTTTTCTTCCTCTTCCATCGCCTTCCCCAAACGTAGAAAAATTACAATTCGATCCGCTTCACCGCAAACACATTCGGAAGCCCCCTCAGAGCTTCCAGCACGTCATCATTGACGATCGTGCTGGTCGTCAGGATGATGACATTCTGCTTTTTCTCTTTCTCCTCGCCGACATGCATACGGCTGATATTGAGCCCGAATTTTCCGAGCGTCATCCCGATCTGCCCGATAACCCCCGGGCTGTCCTGATTCTGAATCAACAGGATGTGTCCTTCCGGTATCGCTTCCATGTAAAAGTTGTTGATTCTGAGAATTCTGGGCCGGTCTTTGCCGAAGATCGTCCCGGATACGATATTCTCCCCCTCGAGCGTCTTGACCGTCAGTGCGACGAGGCTCGCGAAATCCTCGGAGGTCTGGCTCTTCGATTCCACGACCTTGATTCCGCGCTCGGACGCGATGTAAGGCGCGTTCACGAAATTGACGTCATCCTTCAGAATCGGCGTGAGGAGACCTTTCAGGACCGCGGTCGTGAGGGGGGCCATGTCGTACTGGCTGACAGCTCCGGCATAATGGATCTTGACCTCGAGGACCGCACTTTCGGCCAGCTGCGACTGCAAGGCGCCCATCCGCTCGACCAACGTGACGTAGGGGCGCAGGATGCTCATCAGTTCACTGCTGATGCTCGGCACATTGACCGCATTTTTCACGGAACCGTGCAAAAGATAGGCGGCGATCTGCTCGGCCACGTCCTTGGCGACATTATCCTGCGCCTCGGTGGTCGATGCCCCGAGATGCGGGGTGCAGATAAAAGTGGGGAGTTCCAGCAGTTTGTTCGCCCCAGGGGGTTCGCTCGCAAAGACATCGAGGGCCGCGCCCCCGAGCTGCCCGGACACAAGCGCATCATAGAGATCCGCCTCGTTCACGATGCCGCCGCGGGCGCAGTTGATCAACATCGCGCCCTTTTTCATCCGCGCGAACGTGTCCGCATTGAACATGTTCACCGTCTCGTTGGTCTTCGGTGTGTGGATCGTCACATAGTCGGAGCGCTGCAGCAATTCATCGAACGAAACCGGCTCCAGGTCCATCTTTTCAATGCTCTCGGGTTTGATGTACGGATCGTAGACGATCACTTTCATCTTCAGGCCTTTGGCCCGGTCAGCCACGATCCTCCCGATGTGCCCCGCTCCGATAAGCCCCAGAGTCTTATTGAAGACTTCCCGGCCCTTGAGCTTTTTCTTTTCCCACTTGCCTTCCCTCAGCGAGCCCGTCGCCTGAGGAATGTTGCGCGTGAGGGCCATCATCATGGCGATCGTATGCTCCGCCGTCGTAATGGTGTTTCCTTCGGGCGTGTTCATCACCACGATCCCCCGTTGACTGGCGGCGGGGATATCGACATTGTCCAACCCAATGCCGGCGCGGCCGATGACCTTCAGCTGCGTGGCGGCGGCGATGATATCGGCCGTGACCTTCGTCGCGCTCCGGATGGCCAGCCCATGATACTGCCCGATGATCCCTTTCAACTCCTCCGGCGTAAGCCCTGTATTGACGTCTACATCGATGCCCGGCGTCTCCTCCAGGACCTTGATGCCGATTTCCGACATAGGATCACTTATCAAAACCTTCATGTTTCAAATCTCCTTCTGACGAGGTTGAAATGGGCCCGGCAACGCCGGAAAGGCTGCAAACGCATTTACGAAAAGTTTTTATGCTATGCATGTCATCGATGCTTGTCAAGCAATTCGAAGCAGCCCAACAGGCCTTCCCGTCAGCGTGCGCGAATCTCCTGCAGCAGCGCCCTGGCTCTTGGATGCTCTTCCTGCTTTAAACCCTCTTCCAGGTACCGTTCGGCTTCTTTGAAATCCTGCTTCTCGAGTTGTACTTGTGCCAGATTGAAATAGGCATTGGCATGCGTCGGAGCGACCCGCACACTCCTCAGAAAGGCGTTTTCCGCCTCGTCCATCACACCATTCCGCATATACGCGATCCCGAGATTGTTCCATGCCTTCGCGTGCAACGGATCCAGGCTCACCGCCTCCTCGAAGGCCTCCACCTCCCCCTTCGAATCACCCGCCACGCCAAGCGCCAGCCCGAGGCTGTACCAGGCCCCGGCATCCTCCGGATAGGTCCGGAGATGCGCACGGATCAACGCGGCTTGTGTTTCAGCACACCTTTGCCTGAACAAACCCTCCGGAAGCTCGCTGTAGTCGCTGACCGCCTCTCTCTCGCAATAGGCATCGAGGATCCCTGTATACCGCCCGCGGTCGGATTCGGCCATCGCCCCGGGGTCGACGACTCCGAAAAGGGGGTTTCCCACCGATGCGCCGAACTCGATCAGATCGAGCACCGCCCGTGCGGGGTCTCGACCCGCCACCACGGCGCGGGTCCTGCTCGAAATGGTGCCCCTTGCCGCAATCCGCTCCTCGATACCTGTGTCGCTCACATGCAGGACCCTCGGGGCGGCGAATTCCAGCAGCGGACGATTGTCCGTATGCAGCGGCCCCGTGCCAAACAGGGTTTGGAGGTTCTCCGCCACAACCAGATTAGAAAGCACCCTCGCATCCGGAAGCACCATATTCTTTGAAAGGGCGGCATAGCGAAGATTCCCCCCGGCCGTCTCGAAGTCCAGGACGGCCCTCCCTTTCGCTCCCACGAGCAGGTAATCCCCGCCTCCAGTCAAGGTCGTAAACAAGACCCCCTCCGGAAAAACCGCAGCGAAGGTCCGCCCGACCATCGCGAAGGTGTCCCAATCCATTTCGTAGGAGTGAATCCACTGCACGAAAATCCCATCGTCCCGCAGACATTCCGAGACGAGAGAAAAGAATTCACGGGTGTAAAGGTTCGCGAGGCCAGCCATCCATGGGTTGGAGGGTTCAGAGATGATGACGTCGTAACGCTCGTCACTCAAGGCGAGGTGGTTTCGTCCATCTTGCATGATCAGCCGACACCGCGGATCATCCAGGCAGCCGTTGTTCCATGGCTCGAAAAACCGGGCCGCCTCGATCACAGCAGAATTGATCTCCAGCACATCCACCCTCTCAACCGGATAGTGCAGCACCTCTCCCGCCGTCATACCGCTCGCAAGCCCGAGCACCATCACCGTGCGGGCCCCCGGGTGGAAAAGAAGAGGCACATGGGCCAGCAAGGTCTGCGTCGACCGGTCTCCATGAGAAGAAGCATCGGGCTTGCCGCTGTTCAGAAGTGTAAACCGCTCGACCCCGAGGCTGTCCACCATCCGCTCGACCGTCGTAAACCCTCCCGGGCCGTCCTCGAAGAACACAACCTCTCGCCCTTCTTCGTGCCTCGCAAGCACCTGGCCACCGCGGAGCAGCGCATCGAGCCAGCCGCTCCGCTCCAGATCGGCGGCGACCGCCCTGAAGTTATGATACCTCCCGTAGGAAAGGAGCTGCCTCTCCCAGGACGGGACATGCCACGATATGAAAACGCTCAGCCCTGCCCCAGCCAATCCGGCCCCCAAAGCGAACCTTCTGCTGCTTCTGCCGTCAGTGATCGACCATACGATCCACGAAACCAGCGCCACAGCGAGCTGCAGCCCGCCAATCGACCGGATAGCCGCAGCCTTGCCGAGAAAAGGCAAGAGGACGAATCCGGCACAGAGCGATCCGAGGATGGCACCCACAGTATTGAAGGCATAGGCCTTGCCGACGCTCCCTCCGATGGTCTCCACCGACCTCGCCGTCAGCCGGTTCACGAGCGGAAAGGCGGCACCCCACAAGATCGTCGGTCCCAGCATCAGGGCAAAAAGCAGCAGGGATTGGGACCATACCATGGCACCAAAATCGTCCTTCAAGGTATAAATCAGCTTCGCGAAGAAGACCTGACTATTTCCGAGCAGGTGACTGACGAACAACGCCGACAGGGCCGCAGCCGCCTGCGTGCCCAACAGCCAGCCGGCGCCGCCGGAGCGGTCCGCAACCCAGCCGAAGACGAGCGCCCCGACCGCCAGTCCCACGATGAACGTCCCGACCACCAGGGCGAAAGAATACGGTGTCGGCCCAAGCAGCAACCCTAGCAGCCGCGTCCAGAAAACCTCGTAGGCCATCGCGCAAAATCCGGACACCCCGAAAATCCACAGCGGCCAGACCGGGGCCCCCTCCAGGGCGGCCGGAGGCTTCACCCGCGCCTCCGCCCGCTTGACAGCCCGGCCTCGCTTTTCCTCCAACGGGCCGTTCCTGCGCCCGGCAGCAAAACAGGCCACGGCCACCAGGCCGTTCAACCCGGCCGCGACACCGACCGATCCCCAAAGACCAAAGGCTTCGATCAAGTAAAACCCGGTCAAGAAGGCGCCGGCCGCCGCCCCCACCGTATTCAGACCGTAAAGCGATCCGGTCCGTTTCCCAAGATGGTCCAGCGCTTCGACATAAAACCGGCAAAGGATCGGCAGGGTCGCCCCCATGAACGCGGTCGGGATGATCAGGATAAGGGCGCATCCGAGGAAGGCGATCGCGGTGTAGGGCCAGAACGAATCGTACAGATTCCGATAAGCCGCGGCGTACAGCGGCTTCAGCATTACCAGAAGCAGGGGGATCAGGAGGCCGTAAAGGCCGATCAGGCCCTCCAGTTTCCCGTAGAGCAGCAGAAGCCGGCGCCTGTCCATCCCGCGGTCGATCAACCGGCCGGCCCAGTAGCTTCCGAGGGCCAACCCGCCCATAAATACGGTCAAGACGGTC
This sequence comes from Desulfatiglans anilini DSM 4660, assembly GCF_000422285.1. NCBI lineage: Bacteria > Pseudomonadati > Thermodesulfobacteriota > Desulfobacteria > Desulfatiglandales > Desulfatiglandaceae > Desulfatiglans > Desulfatiglans anilini. The sequence goes on along the minus strand of NZ_AULM01000001.1, from coordinate 220,797 downwards.
GCCACGGCAAACGGGGCGCTCCCCATGACCTTGTCGAGCAGGCGCACCCAGATCACCTGGTAGATCAGGCCGGCCAGGCCTGAAAAGAAAAAGCAGGCAAGCGTGAGAATCGAGATCTTCATCATAAAAAAACCTCGAAGGGCCGAAGCCCTTCGAGGTTGAAAGCCGTCCTAGATGGTTACCACTGGATGACCAGCATATGCCGCATACCATAAGGATCGTTGGTCAGATCCCTGCCAAAGGCACCCGTGGTCACATCTTCGAAGTAATCGCCCGCCTTCAGATAGGCGAGATCGACCACATACTTCAGGTTGTCCATGAGCTTCCATTCGAAGTTCAGGTCGAACTCCATGCCGAGGTAATCGTCCACGCCGGCCCACTCCATTTCGGAGGCCTGGAGATATCCGAGGACGCCCGTCAGCTTCATGGTCTCGCTGATCTTGTAAGAACCCTTCACGTAGATGGATTCATATCCGCTCGCTCCCACGCTGCCGTTCGGCACGCCCAGCGTATCCCACAGGAGGCCGACATCTTCGCTGAAGAACAGGAAATAGGGCTGGAACTCGGGGCCGACCGACCAGATGGAGTCGTTGTCGGTGCCGCTGACGGCATCCTCGCCCTGCAGATAGAAGAGACCGAGGCCCATGGTGAAGGGGCCCATCGCATAGGTGCCTTCCACCCAGCCGGAGATCTGACTGCCTTCCCTGCCTGTCACATCCCAGTCGCGCTTGCGCCAGTTGATCTCGGCATCCACCATGAACGGGCCGGAGGTGTAGGTGAGTTGGTTGGCGAAGAGGAAATCATACCCCTCGAGGGACTGGAACTGGATGTAATAGAGGAGGGGTTTGTAGACAAAGCTCTTCGAGAAGGGGATTACCGAACCCAAAAAGTAGGCGTTGATGTCATCGTAGCTCTTGGTCCAGACATCGTTCGGGACCGGATTGAGGGTCAAGGACCGATAGTTGGCGCCGACAAAACCGCCGTCACCTTCATTCAGCTTCTCGAGACCGGCTGCCAGCACGATGTTGGAGTTGGGAAGCTTGCCGACCCACTTGACACGGTCACGGTTGCTGTCCCAATCCTGGAACCAGGTACCCCAGGCGCCACCGGACTGGCGGCCCACGTAAAGATGCCCACCCAGCAGCGGGAAGGACAGGTACAGCCTCTCCCACCAGAAGTTGTTGTTCTTGGCGCGGTAATTGACACGGTCATCCGTCTTGGTGATGTCATCGCCGAGGCCCGTGCCCATGCTGCCTTCCCAGAACCTCTCCATGATGGTCACGCGGCCGTGGATCCGGATCTTGTCATTGATGTGGAGAACGGGATCGATCACCATCTTCTGCTTGTAGTAGGCGTTCGTGGACTCCGCCTCGAAGGTGGGGTCGTTCACGATGTTTTCCTTGACCATGATCCCCCTGACATCCATGTAGCCGGTCGTCGTCAGCTTGACTTCGGCCATGGCAGGCACCGCCAGTACAAAGGCGATGGCCAGGGCCATCACGCCCAAAAGCACTTTTTTCATCACTCTTTCCTCCTAAGGAATGGTTGAATTCTTACTTCATCCTCACCCAAAAATGAAGCATTCAAAGGCTGTACTCAGCACCACCTCCTTTCCAGAATCGCCCCGCTTTCGGCTAAGGGCCCGATATTTCCTGACAAAACTCTAGACATAATAGTTGCGTTTTTTTAACATCTTGGCACGTGCTTGTCAAGCATAAATTGGCTGACTCATGGAATCTATCTGGATCCGGTTGCGCCCCCCTCGGCAGGGAGCTGTAGTTCATAGCTGACCACCATGCTCCGGCCGTTGGTCACCATAGACACCTTCCGGTCCTCCAGCAGTCCGACGACCAGATCCGGCCGGTTGTCGTTGTTGAGGTCCTTGATCTGATAGTCCGACACAGCGCCGCTCAGTTTGCGCGATTCCCAGATAGGTTCGAGCGCGAGGCCGTTCCAGAGCAGGGCGGCGATCCGGCCGTCCTTGAAGGCCTTCAGCCGCTCCGTCCAGCCGCCGGTCATCGATTTGTTGCGATTGATGATGACCTCGTTCCGCCCATCGCCGTCGAGGTCTTCGATCAGGATCCGGGCGGGGATATAGAGGAAGGCGGTCTTCATGGCGCTCGCCGCAGTCTCCCGGGTCGCATCGGGCTCTGGATTGGTCACGATGTAATTGAGGCTCCCTCCGTACAGGTCACTGGACTCGTACAGCAAGGCCCCCGAAAGATCCTTGAGGTGAAGGTGATAGTCCCGGTCGATCATCACCACTTCGGCCGTCTGGTCCCCGTCCAGATCCCCGACGGCAAAGTTGTAGATATAAATATCCTTTTGATCGATCAGGGGCGCTTCCTCAGACGCGGCGTAAAGGCCGTCTTTCCAACTGAGCGCAAACACGCCCGGCTCGAAATAGTCCCGGATCAAGGCGGTGTAGCCGCCCGTCGGACCCATCGACTTTTTCTGGCCAACCAGAATTTTTCCCCTGCCGGGCCAAGACATGACCCTGAACAGCCAGGGGGAATTTTCCACGATCGGCTTCAGGCCGCCCGGACCCAATTCGAGCACCATGGACGTCACATTCAGGCCGCTCACTCTGCTGGCGAATATCTCGGCACGGCCGTTCCCATTGATGTCCGCAACGTCCACCGCGACGAACCGGTTCTTGTCGGCGGAGGTGTGTGAACCCAGCCGGCGCATGGCGCCGTTTTCCCAGCGGTAGGCCACCACATCGATCCCTTCGATCAGCACGAACTCATTCTTGCCGTCCCCGTCGAGGTCTCCGATATCGAGCCCCCGCAGCTCCGTATGGAGAACCTTGCTTTTCCAGAAGGATTGCTGCATGGCATCCGCCTGCTGGAGTTGCTGAAAATTCGGGTTCAAAGGGGATACCCCCGGACCGGTGCCGGCAGCCGGCGGCGCGTAGGCGGTCTGAACCTCGGGCACGCGCCCGAAGATTTGACCGTTGACTTTCTGGGCAAAGCGGTCGATCTCGGGGATGACGGTCTCCATCCCCTGGGTCTGAACGTAAACGGTCACGGGGGTCTCCTGTTTCGTCAGGCTCGCCATCGTGGCATCCATGCTCACACTTTCCCCGAAGACCGTCAGACTGCCGAAAAGCACATAATCGGCACCCAGTTTCCGCCCCAGGGCCCCGGCCGTCTCGACGTTCAGGGGCCCTTTTTCCTCCGCGACAGCCTCCCGGATCACCCCTTTGTCGATGACCTCGACGCGGTCCTTCCAGTAGAGGCGTGAAGCGAGCATGTCCTGAATGCCCTCCCGGAGGAATCCGAGATCCCGTTCCGCATTGATCGTGAAGGGGAGAACAGCGATCTTCACCGGCTGCTCGGCGGCCAAGGGGCCCGAGGGTCCGGGCATCAGAGCGAATACGGCCGCCGCAACGGCCGAAAAAATGAATGTCGACAAAACGCGCTTCATAGAACCAGCCTCTCCTGGAAAGCGTTTCAGATCAATTCGTCAATAGCACCCACTCAACCCGCGGGTCAACCTCAAAGATCGGGAGCCCGGGGAATCCCTGTCTCAATCCTCCCTCTTCCCGGCGATGAAATCCTCGGTCATCTGCCAGGCCTCCTCATCGGTGTATTGCCTCGCCGGATGCTTCATGAAATAAGCGGAAGGAGAATAAAGGATGCCGCCCTTTCCGCGTTCAAGAGCCAGCTTGCAGCAGCGGATCGCATCGATGACCACCCCGCCGGAGTTGGGTGAATCTTCGACCGAGAGCCGCAGCTCGAGATTCATCGGCACATCGCCGAAAAGCTTTCCTTCCATCCGGATGAAACAGACCTTGTTGTCCTTCTGCCAGGCCACCCAGTCGCTAGGCCCGATATGAATCTGCTCGTCCTCCAAACGGTTCGCCCCCAGTTGCGATTGCACCGCCTCGGTCTTCGACTCCCGCTTCGAGGCGAGGCGGCTGCGGTCGAGCATGTTGAGGAAGTCCGTGTTCCCGCCCGTATTCAACTGATAGGTGCGCTCGAGCTTGACTCCCCGGTTGGCGAAGAGATGGGTCAGCACGCGGTGCACAATCGTCGCCCCCAGCTGGGACTTGATGTCATCCCCGATCACCGGGACACCCTTGGCGGCGAAACGCTCCCCCCAAACCGGATCACTGGCAATGAACACCGGCATATTGTTGATGAAACCGATCCCTGCCTCCAGCGCGCACTCGGCATAGAACCTTGCCGCCTGCTCGGAGCCGACCGGCATGTAATTAAGCAGCATGTGGGCGCCGGACTCCTCGAGGACGGAGACCACCTCGTCCTTGTCAGGCTCTCTCTGCTTCGCGGGTACGAAGCGAAACCGCTCATCATAGCGGCTCAGGTGCGCGGCGCAGCCGTCCAGCACACGCCCCATCCGGACCTTGACCCCCGTGGGCGCAATATTCCCTTCTATCGTGCGCGTGCAGTTGGGCAATTCGAAGATGGCGGATGAGACATCCTTGCCGACCTTTCTTGCATCGATGTCGAAGGCCGCCGCTACTTCGATGTCTCCGGGCCGATAATCACCGATCTTCCAGTGCATGAAACCGATGGCTTCATGCTCTTCCTTCCGACGGTAATATTCGATCCCCTGGATCAAAGAGCTTGCACAATTCCCCAAACCGGCAATGGCAATCCTGATCCTGTCCATGTCAGCTCAGTCCTCCCTCGTTTCCATCCGATCAACGCAGGTACTCACGCCGCAGACTCGCCATGCCTTCGGGGCGCAGGCCCCGGTCTTCAATCCATCCGCACGCGGTCAGGCCTGTAACTCATCCTCCATGGCCGTTTGGACCGCTGCCTCCGCCGGTCTTTCCCATTGTCAGCCGATCGAGATTCTCTCTAGCGAATCCTATTCCCGGATCGATCTCCAATGCAAGCCGATAATAATGGATGGCCCGTTCCCGATCTCCCATATCGCGGTAATTGGAGGCAATATTTGCATAGTCGATCGCCGAGGACGGATCCAACTCGATAGACCGCTCAAAACACGCAATAGCCTTTTCGTGTTCCCGCAGTTTGAAATAGCAAAATCCCATCAGGTTGAACACATCCGTCCTTTCGGGATCATACCCTTCCGCCCGCCGGGCGGCCGCGATCGACTCGCTGTACCGCCCCAGTTCCTTGAGGCATACCGCCGCATAAACAAGGATGGTAGGGATATCCTCCTCCTTGGGATCGCGGCCCAACGCCCGCTCGAAGGCCTCGAGGGCCTCGGGATGACGGCCGGATTCGAGGTACGCCATGCCCTTGTAAAAGTGGACGTAATATCGGCCGGGAAGCGCCTTCTCCATTCGATCGAGCCCCCCCAGGGCCCGGAATGGATCTCCCTTTTCAGCCATGATTTTGGCCGTAAACATCCCTACACTGGTCCCCGCCGCACGCTCCCTGAAGTGGGCGCCGGGGATGATCGTATAGAAAGCGGGCACGCCCAGCCGGGGATGGATGACATCGATCACGAGCACCTCCATCCCCCTGCCGGCCAGGGCGTCCACGCAGTTTTCGACCTCCACACGGATATTGGCGTCCGAAAGATTCGGCAAATCACACAGCCCGACCGTTCCCCCTGCCTTGCGGATGAAGGCTGCCTCATCGAGCGTCCTGAACTTCGGCAACCCGCTCGCGACATAGTTCGAGCCGGTGTCGAAGTCCCCACCGAGCTGGGCCACCTCCGTCAAAGCCCGGCTGAGGGCCTTTTCCGGGTCGGGGGTGGTTCCCGCCGTCCAGACGATTTCACTCCTGTGGGGGAAGGTCGCCGGGTCATACGCCAGAACCCCCACCGTCGGGATACCCGTATTCAGGGAAAAATCGGACGCAACCAGTTCGATCCCAACGGCACGGTATTTCGCAAGCATTTCCCTCACCAGCGGATCCCGCGCCGTGTCGAGGTCGATCGCCGGAACCCTGAGCCGCCCTCTGCTCACGAGGCTCGAGACATGCCGCTCGACCACCTCGCACAACCCCTGGAGCAGGGCCTCTTCGACGCAGTTTCCCGCGGAAGTGCCGTTGAACTCGTTGATCGCGAAAAACCAGTCGAAGGGGATCAGCACCGCTTCTTTCCGCGTCAGATTGTACCCCCACGTCCACCTGAGTGGGAGCCGCGCGAAGATCTCCAGGGCCTTGTCGACATCCTCCGAGGTATCGTGCACCGAGCGGGCGATCATTTCGAGCGGGACGGCGCGTTCCTTCAGATTGTCCCAGCAATCCAGCGTAAAATGGGCATCGTCCCGGCAGAAACTGAAGAAGCTGAAACGCTCGGCCAGCTCCATCACGGCGCTCGCCTCGGCCTGCTGCGGTGTTCCGCCCTTGCCCATCTGCTTGCGCGTGCCGGTGACCGCCTCTGCATCCCTGCCGCAGACACTGAAATAGACCGGTATCCCGATGCGGCCGTTATCGATCCGGACCGTCTCGGCCAGGATGTCCAGATCCAGTGAAGCAAGTTTCCGCCTGAAACGCCCTACGGTTTCCTCGGGTGTCAGGACCTTATCCTGGTCCAGCGTGAAATGCTTGTAGGCATCCTTTAAGGTTATGGTGTAAGGCATCGGCCTCCTATTCTGCTTTCATGTCTGAAATGGGCTTTACAGCCGATCGCGGCCGCGATCGTTCGCCTGCAGCGCTGAGGGATCACCGGCGCGGCCCCGTGGAAATGGAGGGCGGTGGCCGGTCGGACGCTCCTGTTCCTCCAGGATGCCTCGGGCGGCGCCAAAGCGGGGCGGGTCTGTTTCTGAACGAGATGCAGTATAATGCCGGAAGGCGGCCTTGTCCACCTTCGGGAGCGATCCGCTTCAGTCGACCGGCCGATTCACCTTTCCGGGCAGGTACCCTTCGAGATCGATCGAGATGTGGCTGAAACCGAGCGACCGGAAGTGCTCCATTAGGCCTGCACGAAAGCCCGGATCCAGGAACCGGTGCAGATCCTCCACCGGCGCTTCGATCCGGGCGACTCCCAGGCTGCTTCTGACCCGGATCCCTGAAAAGCCCCGATCGTCGAGATAGGCCTCCGCCTCCTCCACCCGTCTCAGGCCGCGTTCCGTCAGGGGTTCCCCATAGGGAATCCGGGTGGCCAAACAGGCCATGGCAGGTCTCCGCCAATTCGGAAGGCCCATACGGCCCGCCAACGCACGGATTTCCGCCTTCCCGAGCCCTGCTGTCATCAGGGGCGAAAGAATTCCCTCTTCCTCCGCAGCTCGAAACCCGGGACGGAAATCCAACAGGTCGTCCCGGTTCGCCCCGTGGGCCACGCGGGCAAGGCCAACTTCTTCGGCGATCTCCCGAATCCGTTTGAAAAGAAGACGTTTACAGTGATAACAACGGTCCCGGTCGTTGGCCATGAAGGCCTTCAGATCCATTTCCCGAGGATCGAAAACCCGTTGCCGCACCCCGAGGTGGCCCGCCATCTCCACCGCATAGGATGTTTCTCCGCTTGAACGGATGGCGGATGCAGCCGTGACAGCCAGCACCCGGTCCTTTCCGAGGGCGGCCTTACCCCCAGCCAGGAGCAGTGTGCTGTCGACCCCCCCGGAAAAGGCGACAACGAGCGAATCCAGCCTTTTCAGGGCGTCCAGCAGGGCCGAGAATTTATCTTCGGCCAGGACCTTGTCCATGTCCGTAGTCCGGCTCTTCATCGAGAGCTACCAGCAGATCTTCCACCTGCAAGACAAAATGTTGATGCTGCCATTCCGGTACAAGAAACGTCCTCTCCTCCAGCCTGGCAGCCTCGGCGGCAGCCCTGGCGGAAGGGTCCTCCCCCGGAGCGTCCCCTTCGGACGCGGTTTCAGCTGCGGACGCAGCGGCTTCGTCGTCCGGCGCATCCTTTTCCTGCGGCTCCCAGGCAACCGCCACCCGCAAAGGGCAGCCCTTCTCATCCACACACGCGGCGCCCGGGTAAATCCGATACACCACCCCGTTGAACAGCCGGTAGGCTATTACCACGGGGAAGCTGCCCCCATCGGATCCCTCGCTCCTGCGGGGGCCCTCGAGGTCGAGCATCTGCAGGGAAGAAACCGCGTCGCTCAAACGCCGCAGCTTCTCCGGGTCCAAAACGTAACGTTCGGGAAGATTTTCCAGGGTAAGAGATTGCTCCGGCGCATTCCGTTTCAGACGGTAACGGACCCGGCCAACGCCGGCCTCTCGGCAGACGATTTCGGAGATGTCGGCGGGCGCGACTTTCAGAATCAGCTTATCCAGCCAATCGGCAGGCCGGCAGCTCACGGCAAGGGAACGATCCACCCGGTAAACGCCCGGCAGCCGGTTCAACCTGACATACCGGCCGGCAGCGGCACCCTGATTGGAAGGCTTGTCCGTGCCCAAAGCCATTTCCACCAGTCTTTCCCCCTCGGCGTTCATCAGCGTCAGCAGGGTTGCCGCCTCCGCCGCCTGGACCGCGTGGTCCTCCGGATCTTTCAGACCCAACCGCCCCAGGGTCTCCTGATCGGGCTCGAAAACCCGCCCGATCTTCGCCTCACGGACATCCTTCACGAGGGCGGCAATGCGTGAAAAATCGGCCGGGTAACCCTCCCGCTCCAACACCACCCAGCGGCCGTCCCGCTCCGCGAGGCCCACTGAGCCTTCCAACCCGCGAATCGAAACGGCGGCGATATCCTGCCAGGGCAGATCCTCAAGCAGCGTACGGCCAAGGAGGCCCTCTCCGGACGGCTGCTTCAACCGCAGGGTCAGCGCCGTCGCCCCTGCCAGCACAGCCAGGATCAGCACCAGAATGATCGCCTGTTTCGCCTTCATTTCCCCCTCATCCTCTTTCGCCGATGAACCGCGTACCCCAAACCGAAGACAGCGACCAGGGCAGGCATCAGAAAGATGTTCACCCCCTTGAGGACCGCCCCGAGTCTGTCGATATCCGCCCTCAGGTTCTTACGCACCCGCTTCAGTTCCTGATTGATCCGCCGCCTTTCTTCCCGGAAACGTTCGATCTCCGCCTCCTGCTCCGGGCTCAGAACGAGCTTCTGGGTCTCTTCCTTCTGCTGCTGGAGTTCACGCAACCTCCGGTTGGTCGCCTCGATCCTCTCCTGCAGTTCGTTTTCCTTGTCGAGCCACCTGGCCTGCGCCGCCCGTTCAAGCGCAATGACTTTGATCTTATCCGTAAATAACGCCTACTTTTCGGTAGGCGATGATAGCAGCAGCCATATGCAGCAAAGCCATATAGGTATCGCTGAGTTTCTCATAGCGAACCAGGAGTTTACGGAAGCGATTGAACCATGAATGACTCACTTCAACGACCCATCTTCTGGCTTTCCATGCGGGATTGCGCTTTTTTTCCTGGCGCTCGTCCCCCCGTGTTTTCACGTGAGGAATATAACCGTGCGCAACGATGGTCTCCAATGCCGGTTTGCCATCATAGGCTTTATCCGCACACAGATTCTGCTGGATATCGGTGGGACGGTCGATGACGATTTCTTCCAGCACCAGTTCCAATTGGGTCACATCATGCCGGTTTGCTCCGGTCACGACGAGCGACAGCGGGACACCACGGCCGTCCACCAGCAGATGGCGTTTGGTCCCATTTTTTTCCCCTGTCGGTCGGATTCCGACCAACCGCTTCCAGCGCCAGGGGAGCCTTGACCATCGCCCCGTCGATGCTTTGCCAACTCCAGGCGATGCCCTCCATTTCATCGTATTCGGCAAGCCCGGCTCTCCACAAGGCGACAAAAAAGCCTGCACGCATCCAATGCATGAAGTGGGTGTGGATCGCGCTGGGACTTCCGAAACGTTCCTTGGGAAGCGCTTTCCACTGACAGCCGGTTCTGAGCACGTACATGATGGCTTCAAAAATCTGCCGGGGGGGCATCGGCTTTCTTCCGCCGCCGATTTTGCGCTTGTAAGATTTTTCTGGATCCCGCTCGGGCGCCGGCACAAGGGGTTTAACCCTCTCCCAAAAGGCATCGGATACTTCCCACGATTGAATTTTTGTCATAGGGCCTCCATCGCAAAGGTTCAAGATGGCTGCCAGGATAGCAAAAGTCGTGAGAAAAGTACATTTTATTTACGGATAAGCACTTTGTCAAAGGGCCGCTCGAATGTCCCCCTGCTTCGAATCCCGATCAAATCATCCCCTCCGATCAGGATTTCACACGCATTCGCCAGGAAATTGAGGTTGTCATTGAATGTCTGCGCAACATTGAATCCGAAGACACTGCCCCGCTGGACGCTGAAGCGGTCGGCCAGGAAATCGACGTCGGCCGCCACAATGACGGCCGCACTCTTCAGCCCCTTATCGAGGTGGGCGGAGGCCCCTCCCGAAGGAGAAGCCTCTTCGCCGCCGCTTTCATCGGCCGGAGGTCCATCGGGAAAGGCGCTCTCGAAATGTCCTCCGATCCGCACCGCAACGGGATAGGGCCCGCCGGGGGCAAAGCCTTTCCGGAGCCCGGCCGGATCCTCCCTCAGCCGGGCCGTCTCCACCAGCGCGGCCTCCCTGCCCGTTGAAACCAGCGGCTCGAAATCCACAGAGGCGCCCGGCTTGCGTGCAATCGCCCCGGCTACCGGCAAGAGCATCTGCTCGAGGCGCGAGGTGACCACGTTTCCGGCATCGAGCCCATCCTTCCCGATCGAGAGGATAAGCGGGTTGTTTTCAGTCTGGCCGGTCGCGCCGCGAACCGTCGTGGCATGCTCGAAATCGACGACCATGCGGCCGCTTTCCACATCGATTCCCCAGGCACCGAACAAACGCGGAAGAGAAGACGAAGGCACCGCACCGGACATCATTGGTCGACCGGTATCGGATACACAGAACGGATCGACGAAAACCGCCATCCTGCCGCCCCCCAGCACATACTGGTCCAAGGCATATTCCATTCCCGGCTCCAGATCCTTCGGATGTACGAGGAGCACCAGGTCCACATCCGGGTCGATCCTGTCCGCCGAAAGGGGGACCTCCCGAACCTCGTAGGTCTTTCTGAGCTCTTCGACAAAAAACCAGGGCCGGGAATCGGCCTGCTGAAACCCCGCCCCGGGCTGCCCCGGGTCTGCCCCGAGGACCGGCAGCGGGCTGATCACCCCCACGACACCCCTGGCACCGGCCGACACCCGCTGGATCGAACGGGTGACATCGTATTCGAGAAGGTCCTCCCTGCCGGGATCTAGAAATTCGATGACCTCCTCCCGGTCCTGGCACAGAAAAGCCAGGCCGCAGTAAAACGGCTCACCGCCCCCGGTTGGAAGCGATTTCAGCCCGTAGCTCAAAGCCCAGTCCTCCGCATCGGAGTCCGGCTTGGGATCAACCCGCTCGATCACGATCTTTCCTCCGGCGGCACGTTCATACTCCGAAAGGAAATCCTCAACCCGGCGCGCGTAGAGCTTCATCTGCCCGACGAGGTCGGCGCTCTCCCGGCTGAAAAAAAACTGAATCGTCACCGGCTCATCCAGGCGAGCCAGGATGTTGCGGGTTCCCTCCGAGAGCGAGTAGAGCTTTTCCTCGGTGGCGTCGATTCGCGCGGGGACAAAAGACAGCAGGACATTGACGAGCATCACGATGAGGAAGAGGGCTGCCAGCCCCACAGCCGAAATCACCGTCCTCCTGAAATCGTAACCTTTTTCCATAGAAGACTTCTCCTGTTCCATCCGATACGATCCGGCCCTTCATAGCCATTCGCAACGAACCCGACCGGGTGTCCAGCCCGCCCCATTTCCCCTGAAAACGGCCCGCCCCGCCGCTCTCGGCGCCCATCGGCGCGCTTGCCCGCGCAAGGATCCGCCCCGAAAGGGTAGAACCGGCACGAGCGGCGGCCTCAGCGGATTCCCGGGATCCACGGAACCCAGTCGGTGGCCTCGAGCGGGCAGACGGCTGCCCGAACCCTAGAAAGCCCGGCGGTTGCGGAGAATCACGCCTGTTGCGGACAACATGAAAAAGATCACCGAGAAAAAGTAGATGACATCCCTCACATCCAGGATGCCCCTTTGCATGGCCATGAAATGGGGCATAAAGCTGAGCCCCGAGACCGTATCCACCAACCATGCCGGCGCCCAGCCCGCAAGCATGCCGGTGACCGGCGGCCAGCCGGCCAAGACCAGAAACAGGCAGATAACCAGCGACACGATGAAACTGATCACCTGGTTGCGGGTCAGGGAAGAGGTCATCCCGCCGATACCGATATAGGCGCCCGCCATGAGGAGACTGCCCGCATAACCACAGGCTACGGCACCCAGATCGGGATCTCCGAGATAGGCCACCGTCAACACAAGGGGAAAGGTCAGGAACAGCGCGATGGCGATGAATAGCCATGCCGCAAGGAATTTTCCGAGCACGATCTGAGGGATGCTCACCGGCAGCGTCATCAGCAGCTCGATAGTTCCGGTCCGCCACTCTTCCGCCCAAAGGCGCATCGCTACAGCCGGCACCAGAAAAAGGAAAATCCAGGGGTGCCAAAGGAAAAAAGGCGCCAGATCGGCCTGCCCCATCTCGTAGAACCGTCCGACGGAAAAGGTGAAAAATCCGGTCAGCAACAGAAAGATGATGATGAAGACGTAGGCCACCGGGGCACCGAAGTACCCGCCAAGTTCCCGCCTGGCGACCGTCCACGTATTCTGCAACGCCCCGCTCATGGATGCCCCTCCGGCGTTCCGGAAGTCGTGATCATTCGAAAAACCTCGTCCAAACGTCCTTCTTCGACGGTGATGGAACCTACGCGCAAGCCCGACTCACGGCATAAACCGAGAACCATCTCGGCAGCCCCGTCTCTAGGATCGACCGGCCGGATCCTGATGACCTTCCACCCGCCGGCCTCCGCCAGACCATCGACCGCCCTCACCCGCTCCCCGGCCTGCAGAATCTCCATCGGGTTCCGCCCTCCGTCCCCCTGAACGGTGATCCGGATACTGCCGTGGTGCGGAGATCGTGCCCGCAAGGCCCCCGGCGTATCGTCGGCGGCGATCCGTCCCCGGTCGATGATGATGGCGCGTGTGCAAACCGCATCCACCTCTTCCAGGATGTGCGTCGACAGGATGACCGCCTTCTCCCGGGCCATCTCCTGGATCATCTGCCGGACCTCGTGCTTCTGGTTGGGGTCCAGCCCGTCGGTGGGCTCGTCCATGATCAGGTAGTCCGGGTCGTGGAGGATGCTCTGCGCCAGGCAGACCCGCTGTTTGTAGCCCTTTGAAAGCGTGTGCACCGGCTGGCTCCTGACCTCCCCGAGATAGCACCTTTCCATGACGGCATCCACCCTGCCGGCCGTTTCGCGTCCGCGAAACCCCCTGATTTCCGCAATGAACTTCAAAAAGCCGTTCACCGTCATCTCCGGATAAACCGGCGCGTTCTCCGGCAGATATCCGAATCGGCGACGCGCAATGAGCGGATCGTCCAGAATATCCGCTCCGGCGATCCGCACGCGCCCTGAAGACGGGGGGAGAAAACCGGTGATCATGCGCATGGTCGTGGACTTTCCGGCGCCGTTCGGCCCCAGGAAACCCAGGACCTCCCCCCGCTCCACCTGGAAGGACACCCCATCCACGGCCCGCTTCTGCCCAAACCATTTCGTCAATGCCGCGACTTCGATCATCTTTAAAAAACCCCTGCTGAAGCGCCTTTTTCCTCCGCTCTTCCTCTCTCGTGGCCTGTGCCCCCCGGCGGAACACGTCCGGCAGGCCGAAAAATCCCTGTCTGGCTGCAGGCCCCGGGCCCCTTCAAAGAATCCGTATCAGTCCCCTCCGACCGGTTTCCCCGAGCAGACAGTCAAAACATCCTGGAGGGCCTTGACAAAACGCCCGAACCCCCCATTCCTGCAACGGCCTTCATCCTTCCGCCCCAGAAGGGCGCGTCGCAGCCCGGCTGTCAGTTCGAGCTGGAGTCCTTTGCCGGAACGCCCGCGGTTGCAGAGGTTCATCGGGTTGACACCCGGGAAACGGGCCGACTCGCTGACCGTAAAAGAGGCGGCGTTGAGCGCCTCCCGGGCGGCTTCCTTCAGCGCATCATCGCGGCCCCCAAGATAGACGCAACAATCGGGACCGCGGCATCCATGAATGGAAAGAACCGATTCAGCCGCGCAGGCGAGCTCCACGGCGCAGGGTTCGTCGAAGAGATGGCTTGGGATGCGGAGAGCTGCATTCCCCGCGGCCCCTATCCCCCTGAAGCAGTAAAAGCCGTGCAGATCTCCCGCAATAGCCTCGGCCAGAGTACCGGTACCCGGCTCTATACCGCCCCCATGCAGTGCCATGACAAGGATGCCGGTCGGTCCGGCAGGTCTGAACCGAATGTCATAGTCCCTGCCTAAGGCCTGCTCCAGCCGCAGCACCTGAAAACTCGCATATCCCACCATAGGGTCCAACTCTCCTTATGCATGGTTTTCGGCGGACGCCCGGCGCACGCGCTCGACGGCCTCCTGCGCCACATCCCCCACACGCCAGGGGCGCAGCGTACCCTCCAGAAACAGGACCACTTCACGGGCATCGGCCCGGAGCGACTCGAGCAGGGACAGTGCAGAAGAGGCCGACAACTGTCCGAGGGCCCTCGCCGCCAGCGCGCATTCTTCGGCATCGTCGCTTTGGCAGAAACCGAGAAGGGGCTCCGTTGCCTTCTGCATCAAATCCGCCCTCGTCTCCGCAGCCCGGCCTACGCCCCAGAGCGCGCCCCTGCGCAGCGGCCCGTATTCGAGGAAATTCCCATCTTCCCGGATATAAGAGATCAAAACCTGGTGGAATTCCACGGCCAGACCGGCGTGGACGGCAACGATCTCACCCATGCCTTCCGGACACCCCCACCCGATACCGCCCGATTCGTCGTTCAACTGCCACATCATCCGGCGAAGGATCGTCCTTGCCCCTTCCATATCCTCCCCGGCGAGGCGCTCCGCAACGACACCGAATCCCTGAACCGCCCGCCACTTCACAAGCGGCACGGGATGAAGAAGCAGCGAAAAAAGGGGGTTCACGGCTGTGCGCGGCGCGAGAGACGAGATGAACGCCCGGCAGGTCTTTGCATCCATCTCGCCGAATACACGCGCCATTTCGGTCTTGATCTGTCTGGAGCGGGCGGGCTGCTTTGGCATGGGTTCGGGATTCACATCGAGACCAGCCTGGTCGGTCATGAGTGGTTTCTGGGGTTAACAGGCCTCCAACACATCTTCGACACCCTGGAGGAACTCGTTCAAGGCGAAGGGCTTCGTAAATATCTTATGGGCGCCAAGCGCCTCGGCCAGGTGAAGATAAGTCTCGGGACCCAGTTGACCTCCGCCGGATATGGCGATAATCTTGACTGCGGGAAAGTCCCGGCGCAGATCGCGAATCGTTTCGATGCCTTCTTTCCCGGGCATGAGAACATCCGTAATCACCAGATCGGCGGGATTTTGACGGTACCGCGCGATCCCTACGTTCCCGTCATCGGCATCATCCACGTCGTAGCCCTTCATTTCCAGGAACTGTCTCAACATGGACCGGATCTGGTCGTCGTCGTCTATGATCAGAATGCGCGGCATGGCTTCGTTGCTTTCCTGAGATCTCACCTATTTGATATCCATATTTCAACTGGTTCAGGATAGCGACCTCGCCGAGGCGGGTCAAGCAGAATTGGGAGGGGAAGCCCTTTCAAAGCATCCCGGCCCCTCCTGCCGAGGCAATCCGGAGAAATCCGCCAAAGGACCCTTGACAAGCGATTGGACCGGGGAGTAGGGTCTCTTAGTCAGCCTGGCCGCTCATCTTCCACCTTGGAGGCGATCCTGATGGGCCATCTGTTGATCTTTTCAAGAAACCGCTCCACCGTTGTCGAAAGAATCTCTTCTGAGTGTATGAAATCATCCTGCGTCCTGCGGGACACCTTCATCGATGCCCTCGTTGAAGTCACGGTCGAACTTCCAGACCTCGAAATCACACAAGTGAATCACCAAGTCCGGCGATGGAAGCACCCTGTCGGACCCGAGGCAGAAGAGATGCTGCAGCACGCCATCGGTGTTCGGATAGGACCGGGTATGCTGAAGATCATCCAGGGGCTCGGGGGAAATCAACAGAGATTTCGGGAGCTCTTCTTCATGCTCGAAGAATGCTGCCAGGCGATCATCCTTTCCTTCACGAAGGAGGTTCTTGTGCAGTCACCCCGGCCGACGGACGCCGACGCCTCCAGGGCCTTTTATAACGAAATGGTAAGGGAAAACATCCGGCTGTACAACCGCTGCGCAGCCTTCGCCCCGGGAAGTCCTCTGGTGGAAGGCATCGACATTGAAGGCAACGGGGCCGAGAACTCATGAGCCGGAAGATCCTGTCTGCAGGCGGATCCGTGTCGCGTCTCACTATTGATTAAGGTTATTCAACATGCCTGATGTTACCTTCATCCGCAACAAGATCGTGACCGTCGAAGTACACAACGAAAAGACCCTCCTCGCCCGCGGGCTGCTTGCCGACGATATTTACGGTCTCGAGATCAAGGTCTACATCGACACCACCGGCATGACGATCCATGCCCTCGAAGGGCAGTGGAACCGCTGGACAACGCCGGAATGCCATCGGGCGATCGAAGAACTGCATCGAGCCGTGGGGGCGTGCATACTCGACAGCGATTTCAGCCAGAAAATCAAAAAGACCGTGGGACGCCTTTCGTGCCGCCACTTCGCCAATCTGCTCCTCGAGTGCTGCGACAGCGCACGGGAGGCGGCAGAACTGCCGATCAAACCTCTCGAAAAAACCGCCGCCCCAGCATCGGCGGAAAGCCCGGCAGCCCATGCCGCCGCGCCGCAGCCCGACCGGCGGCTCAACCCTGAAACGGTTGAAGCCTCTGTCGCGTCCACTCCCGCACCCGAACACAGCCGGCCGCCGAAGACCCAAAACGCCCCCGCTACTTTGCGGGAGGCCGGCGGGTGCATCCTCGATCTCCACTTGCACAGTTATCCGGCATCGCCCTGCAGTTCGGCCTCGGTCGATGACCTGATCCGGGAAGCCAAGCGGATCGGCCTCGACGGCATTTGCCTGACCGATCACCATCACCGCTGGGATCGGGATTCCCTCGCTCGCCTCTCCAAAACCCACGACTTTCTGGTCCTCGGCGGCAATGAGGTCACCACCGATCAGGGAGACATCCTCGTCTTCGGCGCTGAGAAGGACTTCCCCGGCATCGTCACTATCCAGGAACTGAGGGAGCAGGCAGGTCCCGAAGCCTTCCTGATTGCGGCCCACCCGTTCCGCGGGTTCTTGACCTTCGGGATCGGCCGCTTGGGCCTGACGCCCGAAAAGGCCATGCAGCGGACCCTGTTTCGATATGTCGATGCCGTCGAGGTCCTGAACGGCAAGGTGACGGAAAAGGAAAACGCCTTCTCACGCAAAGTCGCCGATGCCCTGCACCTGCCCGCAACCGGGGGCAGCGACGCCCATGAGGTCTCCGAGGTGGGTCTTTACGCGACGCATTTCGAAGCAGCGATCCAGAACGAGGCGGAGCTTCTGGCAGCCCTTCGAAGCGGCCGTTTTCAGCCCGTCGTTTTTCGTGTCAACCCCTCACCCGCATAAGGAGTGCCCTGCATGAAACCGCAACGTGACTGGAAAAAAATAATTCGGCGCCTCGAACTGCTCCTGCGCCTCAAATCCTTTCCTGTAGGGATGAAACTGCTCGAGAAGAAAGAGGAGTTGGACACCATTCCATTTTTGCGCCGTATGGATCACAAAGTGACCTTCTGCCAGATGACCAATCTGGTGCGCAACTTCGACTGGACGGTCGGTGCCTCCCGGGAGGACTTCATCTATATCTCCTGCCCCTCCATTCTGGGCTTCACCGATATCCCCCAACTATACAAAGACGGAACATTCCGGAGCATCGTCTGGGTGAGGACGCGGGAGGACGGAAAGCGCTACGAGGCCTCGGTTCCGCGCATCCCCCTGGGGAAATTCGAGGCCGTCGCCCTGGCGCCGCAGGTCTACAACCCCTTCGAACCCGACATGGTTCTCCTGTACGCCAATCCGGCGCAGATGATGCTTCTCATCAACGCCCTGCAGTTCGACGACTACGAGGTCATGACCTTCCACTGCGTCGGTGAGTCTTCCTGTTCAGATGCCATCGCCCGGTGCTACCTGACCGGCAAGCCTTCCCTGACCATCCCCTGCTACGGTGAAAGGCGCTACGGCCACGCCCAGGACGACGAACTGGTCATCGCGCTGCCGCCCGAGAGCCTTGAAAAGGCCCAGCGGAATCTCGAGACGCTTTACCGCAAGGGCATTCGCTACCCCATCAGCTATGCCGGCGCCGAACTGGACGTGACGAGCGGCTTCCCGGGCGCTTACGGGAGCCTTGACCAGATCCTGGAAATCCGGGGCGACGACAACCGCCTTCTTCTGGGAGTGACAGGCGGCATCGGCAGCGGAAAAAGCACGGTGGCCGCCATGCTGGAGGAACTCGGGGCGCCGATCATCGACTTCGATGTCCTCGCCCGCGAAGTCGTCGAGCCGGGGAAACCGGCCTATGACGAAATCGTGGAATTCTTCGGACGACAGGTCCTGCAGCCTGATGGCCAACTGGATCGCAAGGCCCTGTCCAAGATTGTCTTCCGGGACTTCGAAAAGCGCAAACGCCTCGAGTCCTTTACCCATCCTCGAATCTTCGAGGCCTACCACCGCGAGGTTGAACGGCTGGCCGGCGAAAACCCCGGCGCCGTTATCCAGGTGGTCATCCCGCTTCTGATAGAGCTCAACCTGCAGCACCGGTTCCACAAGCTGCTGGTGGTCTATGTCCCGGACAACATCCAGGTCGAACGGCTGGCCGCGCGGGACAACATCAGCCTCGAGGAGGCCGTTAACATCCTGAAATCCCAGCTCCCCATCGATGAAAAGGTCGCCTATGCCGACTATGTCATCCGCAACGACACATCGATCGAGGACACGCGCCGGCAGGTGGAAGACCTCTGGAAGACCCTGCAGACGCTCCAGGCGGAAAGACTCGCCTCCAAGGGCGGGTGCTGAAGAAGGGCAATGGGATGACCATGCACCGTTCCATCCGGAGCGTGGACCGCATCGAGGTCTTGACGCTCGCCGACAACTATGTCGATCTCCTCCTGCAAAGCGACGCGAGGGTGCAGCGGCCGCCGCTCGCCCGAAACGGTTCGATCCCCTCCGACACGCTGCTGGCCGAGCACGGCCTGTCGCTCCTGATCACGCTCGAAGCGAACGGCTCGACCCACACCCTCCTCATGGATGCAGGTTATACGAGGATTTCCGTTCTCCACAATCTGTCGATCCTGGGCCTCACGCTGGAAGCGGTGGAAGCGGTGGTCCTGAGCCACGGCCACATGGACCACACGGGCGGCCTCTACCCGCTTCTGGCCACCCTGCCGAACAGGGTCCCGCTGGTGGTTCACCCCGACGCCTTCCTCGAACGGCGCTATCTGCAACTCCCGGATGGACGCCGACTGCTTTTCCCGCAAAGGATCGATCGGGCCGAACTGGCGAGGCGCGGGGTCGACCTTCGTGAGACGAAGGAGCCATCTCTTCTCTGCGATGATCACCTGCTCGTCACCGGCGAAGTGGAGCGCGTCACCGCCTTCGAGAACGGGCTTCCCGGAGCGATGGTCGAAAGGAACGGCGCCGTCGAGCCCGATCCCATCCGGGATGACCAGGCCCTGGTGATGCATCTGAAAGACCGCGGCCTGGTGGTCATTGCCGGGTGCAGCCATGCAGGGATCGTCAATACCATCCTCTACGCCCGCACCGTGACGGGCATGGAGAGGATCCATGCCGTCCTCGGCGGGTTTCACTTGACCGGCCCCTATTTCGAGCAGGTGATTCCCCCGACGATCGAGGCGCTGCAATCCATGGACTGCGCCTTGATTGCCCCCATGCACTGCACGGGCTGGAAGGCGATCGGGGCCTTCGAGAAGGCCTTTCCTGAGGCCTTCGTCCTGAACAGCGTCGGGTCCCGCATCACGATCACATAGCGGCCGGCGTGCCGGCGCCCCTCAGAAGCAGTCAGTGGGCGTCGGGCGGAGCCTCGGAGGGCGTCCAGAGGTCATCCTCCACCAGGTACTCGTAGTCCTGGAAGGTCTTCGCGATCATGATGTCCATCGGTTTGAGGTCCTGCCCCTCCTGGTTGATGCGCATGAAGATGTCCCGTACGGCCGGGATGTCGAAGCCTCTGATCCAGATGACGGGGATCCGGTAGGCGCTGAACACCCGTGCCAGCCGGTCCAAATTCGAAAGGACCGTTTCATCGCAGCCCTCCGCCTCTGATATGGCACGCCGCACCCTCGCAGCGTCCGTCATGATCTCCTTCAACAGGACCAGAAAGGCCGGGTCGCGCTTCCGCCTCCTGCGCTTCAGTTCGTAACCGAAAAAGAAGGTGCCCCCGACCGCGTCGAAATAAAGGGCATGTGCAAGGCACGGCTGCTCCCGTCTTCCGCGCAACCTCCCCTCCCCGCCGAGCACGGCGATCATGATCGCCGTGGCGCGCTGCTGACCGTCGAGGATGTAGTGCCTGGGCCCCCCCTGCCCGGTGGCGCCGTTCTCCGGCAGCAGGTATCCGCCGATCTTTCGGTGGACGCGCAGGGAGATGTGCGTCTCCCAGCAGAGCAGGCTCCCGATCGGGTAGAACCGGTAGAGACTGTCCCAGAGTTGGATGATCTCCTGCGGCTCCCACACGAACTCCCGTTGAAACGAAGGGATCAGAAGCTCGTTTTTTGAAAGCATCCCGATCAGCTCAGCGAGGCCGACCTCTTTGGTATGGATATCGCGATCCTGATGCATTCCAATCCTCCTGCGAGCACCCCCCGGAATCCAAAGCGTGCGGGAGACGAGGATTACCTTGAAATCGCACGCCCGGCGCCGATTGCTCCGGTCGAACACACTTCATCCCAACCCTGAGGCAGAAGGTTGGAAGGCTTCCTTCTTGCCCCGTCGGAAAAGGGGATCCGGCATGACCGGAGCTCCGAACCGGAAAAGATAATTTTCAAACGATATCAAGGGGATCAAACATCTGCCCGGAGGCGGCTTGATGGCCGCCTCCGGGCAGATGTGCTATTGGACATCGAGAGTGGCGAAAAAGACCTTTTCGGGATAGGAACCCCCTTGCAGGCCCGGGACTCCGGACCCCGGAAGGGTTTCTACTTTTTGCCGATGGCCGCCAGGATCTTTTCCGGTGTAATCGGCAGGTCCTTGCAGCGATAACCTACGGCGTGATACACGGCGTCCGAAATCGCAGGGGCGGTGGGCGAGGCGAGTCCCTCGCCGCATTCCTTGGCCCCCATGGGCCCCTCCGGCTCGTAGGTGTCGATATGGGCCAGGGCACTGGGCGGCATATCGAGGGCCGAGGGCATCTTGTAGTCCAGGAAGTTGGGATTGAGGGTCTTGCCGTCCTTCATGACGAACTGCTCCGAGAGCGAATAGCCCAGCCCCATCTGGATCGATCCGGCCAACTGCCCTTCGACCGCACGGGGATTGATGACCGTGCCGGAGTCGTGGGCGGTCCACATCTGCTTGACCTCGACCAGGCCCGTCTCCTGATCGACCTCCACCTGCGCGATCTGAGCCCCGAAACCGAAGGCCGGCGTGACCAAGCCCTTGCCGCGCGGCGTGTAGGAGCCCCGCGCCACCAGAGGTTCGCCGCGGCGCGCCTTCTGCACCATCGCCACCGCGTCGCCGAAGGTCATGAAGCGGTCGGGCCGCCCCTGCGGGAAAACCTTGCCGTCCCGGCACACGATCTCATGGATGACGTTCAGGTTGAACCTCGCCGAGACCGCACCGAAGAGCTCCGCCTTGATCTTGCGGGCCGCGTCGATCACCGCGTTGCCCGCCATCAGGGTCACCCGGCTGCCCCAGGCCCCCAGATCGGCCTGCGGGGTCATGGACGTATCGGCGGAGGTGATGCGGATGTCCTCCATCTTCAGGCCCAGCTCCTCCGCCAGGATCTGCTTGAGGGCCGTGTCGCACCCCTGGCCGATGTCCGAGGCCATGGTCAACAGGTGGGCCGTACCGTCCGAGAAGACCCTGACCTCGGCGGCCGAGAACGGATACTGGGTGTTGAACCAGTTGAAGACACCGCCCGAGATGAAGCTGTAGCATCCGATCCCGATCCCCTGCCCCGGCTTGAGGTTCTTGCGTTTGTTCCTCCAGTCACTCATCTCGGCGACCTTCTCGATCGCCTCGATGAATCCGCAGCTCGAGATGGTCGCCACATCGGGGATCTTGTCGCCGCTGACCTGCGCGTTCTTGAGGCGGATATCGACCGGGTCGATCCCCAGGTCCTCGGCCGCCAGGTTCATCTGGATCTCGGCCGCGTAAAGCGATTGGGGCGCCCCGAACCCTCGCATGGCGCTGGCGGGCGGCTTGTTGGTGTAGACATGCTCCCCGTGGAACCGGTAGTTCGGGTAGCGGTAAAGCATGGCCCCGAAGTTGCCGCACAGGAAGGTGGCCGTAGGCCCCATGGCGTTGTAGGCCCCGCCGTCCAACCGAATCCGCAGGTCCTTCGCGACCAGGGTGCCGTCTTTTTTGAAGGCCACTTTCGAGTGGAGCCGCATGGGGTGGCGGCGCCGCCCGGTCAGGAATTCCTCCTCCCGGCTCAGGGTGAATTTCACGGGGCGGCCGGTCTTGCGGGCCATCAGCGCAGCGCAGAACTCCCAGGTCCTGAGTTCCATCTTGCCCCCGAAGCCGCCGCCGACGAAGGGCTTGATCACCCGGATGTCGTTTTCACGCATCCCGAGAGTCGAGGCAAGCAAACACTGGACGATATAAGGCACCTGGGTGGAGGTCCAGAGCGTGATCCGCCCGTCCAGGTCCACCTGCGCCAGGGCTGAGCAAGGCTCGAGATAGGCGTGGCTCACCGCGTGCACATCGAACGTATCCTCCCGGACGTAGTCCGCCTCGGCGAATGCCTTTTCCACGTCCCCGTACTGGATCTTGCGATTGACGCTGATGTTGTTGGTGCAATAGTCGTGCAGCACGGGGGCCCCTTCCCCGGCGGCCTCGTTGACGTCGAAGACGGCCGGAAGTTCCTCGTACTCCACCTCGATCAGTTCCAGCGCCTCTTCGGCCGTGTCCTTGTCGACAGCGGCCACGGCCGCCACCTCGTCCCCGATAAAGCGGACCTTGTCCACCGCCAGGGGATACTCGTCCTGGGTTTCGGGAAAAAGCCGCCAGTTGCCGTATTTGATCTTGGGGGTATCTTCGGCCGTAATGACGCACTTGACCCCCGGCAGCGCCGCCGCGCGGCTCGTGTCGATCCGGACGATGCGGGCATGAGCCAGGGGGCTCCGCAGGATCTTTCCATAGAGCATGCCCGGCAGTTTCATGTCGTCGGTATAGGTAGCGGTGCCCGTCGCCTTGGCGCGGGCGTCGTTACGCGGCACATCCTTGCCAACCATATTGAATCGTTTCATCGGATTATCCCCTTCCTCGTTTCTTACCGTTTCGCAGCCCGCGCCCGGGCCTCTTCGAGGGCCCGGCGGGTCAGTACCGCCACCATCTGTTTCCGGTATTCGGCGCTCGCCCTGACGTCCGTGATCGGACGCGCCTCGGCCTCAGCCGCTGCAGCCGCTTCCCGTGCCAGCTCGGCGCTCCATTCCTTCCCGCGAAGGACTCCCTCCGCCTTCCGCGCCCGCAGGGGAATCGGGGCAACCGCCCCGAGGACAATGGCCGCCTCACGGCAGACGTTCCCGTCCATGGTCACCATCACTCCGACGCAAACAGCCGAGATGTCCACCTTGCCGCGCGCGGAGATGTGCTGGTAGGATATACCGGCTCCCGGCGGCGGGGTCGGGACATGAATGGCGGTCATAATCTCGCCCGGTTCCATCGCCGTCTGCCCCGGGCCTTTGAAAAACTGATCGAGGGGGAATCTTCTTTCACCCTTCGGCCCCACCAGGACGGCCTCCCCACCCATGGCCACGAGGGTCGGGGCATTGTCGGCGGACGGGGCGGCGTTACAGAGGTTTCCGGCCACCGTGCCCATGTTGCGGATCTGGACGTTGGCCGTTTTGTTGGCAGCATAGGCTACAGCCGGGTAGTCGCGAAGGATGTCCGGGTGCGCCGCTACCTCCGCGAGGAGCGCCGTCGCCCCGATCGTCAGGCCCTTTTGCGGATCGACCTCGATCGTGTTCAAATCGGGGATCCCTTTCAGGTCGATCACGGCCTTCGGCTTCAACATCCCGTGGTTCATCTTCACCACGAGGTCCGTCCCACCCGCCAGGAGATGGGCGCCGGCGCCCTTTTCGGCCAGCAGTTGCAGGGCGGCATCCAGGGTTTCCGGTGCATGGTATTCGAATTTAGGCATTCTCATCGCTCGCCCCCCGCTTTGGATTGGTTGCGCATCTTTTCGGCGGCCACCCCGATGGCTTCCACGATCTGGTTGTAGCCCGTGCAGCGGCACAGGTTGCCCGAAAGGCCCGCGCGGATCTCGCCTTCGCTCGGCGCCGGGTTGTGGCTCAGGAGATAATAGGCCGACATCTCCATCCCCGCCGTGCAGAAACCGCACTGGATCGCTCCGTTTTCGATGAACGACTCCTGGATCGCGTGCAGTTCCTCACCCGACCGTGCAAGCCCCTCCACGGTGCGAATGTCCCTTCCGCTCACCGAAACCGCCAAGGTCAGGCAGGAACTGACGCTGCGGCCGTCGACGATGACGGTGCAGGCGCCACAGTCCCCGGACCCGCATCCGAGTTTGGTTCCGGTCAGATTCAAATCGTCCCTCAGGACTTCGTTCAGAGTCCGCCACGGCTCCACCGAAAGGGAATAGCGATCCCCGTTGACGATCAATTCGATCTGCTGTTTCATAGATGTTTACCCTCCATCTTTGTCCGAAATATCAATGAACCGGTTTGTTCAGACCCGTCTTTCGCGCCCCTGCCAGAATTCGTCGCGGATCTTGCGCTTCAGAAGTTTGCCTGTCGGGTTGCGCGGCAGATCGGACCTGAACTCCACCGACTTGGGTTTCTTGTAACTGGCCAATTTCTGCTTGCACAGGTCGATGATCTCACGCTCCGTGGCATGCATCCCTTCCTTCAGCACCACCAGGGCCTTGACCGATTCCCCCCAGTAGTCGTCGGGGATCCCCACCACCGCCACCTCGAGCACCGCCTCGTGGCCGTAGATGACCTCCTCCACCTCCCGGGGGTATATGTTTTTGCCCCCGCTGATGATCATGTCGTTTTTCCGGTCGACGATGAAGACATAGCCCTCCGCGTCGCGCCGGCCGTAATCACCGGTGTACAACCAGCCGTTCCGGATGGTCTTGGCGGTTTCTTCGGGCAGTTCCCAATAGCCGACCGTCATGGCCTCCGTCCGCACGATGATCTCCCCGATCTCGCCGACCGGGACATCGTCTCCCTCATCATCGACGATCCGGACCTCGCAGTCGACGATCGGGCGGCCGGCTGATGCCAGGCGGGCCATCTGCTCCTCGCTGCCTTCGAGCACATGGTCCTCCGGTCTCAGCGCGGTCGTGGCCGGACCCGTTTCAGTCTGACCGTAAAGCTGCACAAAGCCGCAGTTGAAGCGCTGCATGGCCCGCTTCAGCAGCTCGACCGGCATGGGCGAGGCGGCATAGGGCATCAGCCTGAAATGCCCCAGATCGTAAGTCTCGATGTCCTTGGCCTGGAGCATGGCGTTGATCATGGTCGGGACAAACTGCGCGGTGGTGATGCGCTCCGTAGCCAGGATCTCCAGGACCTCCCGGGGATCGAAGCTGCCCTCCTTCTTGATCACGATCGTATTGGACATCAACACATGCCGGATCTGATCCTCGAAGGAGACGTGATAGAACGGAGACAGAAGCAGGACCCGGTCATCGTAGGTTAACCCAAGTTCAATAGCACAACTCATGATATTCGTCAAATTGTGATGGTGGGTCCGCATCGCCCCCTTCGGACGGCCCGTCGTTCCGGATGTGAGGAAGATGCTGAAGATGTCATCGCGGGAGATCGGCATGTCAGGTTCACCAGCAGAACCCCTTCCGAGGAAATTTTCGTAGACATTGAATCCGGGGCCCGTGTCATTCAGAACCACGGGGTGCTCCATAAAGGGCGCCCTGGGCCCGATGCCCTGGATCAACGGTATGAACTCCGGGTCAAAAAAGACGAACCGGGGCTTGATGTAATCGAAAATATAGTTCAGTTCCCCCTCTTTAAGAAGGTTGTTGATCGGAACGAGGATCCCGCCGGACTTTGCACAGGCGAAGTAGAGTTCGATGAACTCGGGGCAGTTGTGCAAAAGCAGGGCGACTCGGTCGCCTTTCTGGAGACCGGTCCGCAGCAGACTGTCGGTCAAGCGGTTGACCCGCCGATTCAATTCCCCGTAGGTCAACCGGTGCTCGCCGAATACCAGGGCGTCCTTATTTGGGAACTTTGCAGCGCTCCTCCTCAGAATATCTCCTAGGCCCATCTAACATTCCTCCATTTACAGGCTGGTGAACCAAGCTGTTGTCATGTCTAGCCGCCTCAAGAAGGATCAGCGGATACCACTGTTCAACGCGGACGACTTCAGGGCTGACCTCCTTACACTCCGTATTTGATCTTGTTCCAGATGTCCTTGTCCTTCTCCGTCCAGCCCACCCCGAACTTCCGGTCATAGTAGGAACCTAATCTCTCGAACCATCGCCACCAGGGGCTTTGCCCCTTCTCTCTCGCCTCGAGGATATCATTCAGGAAGATCTCGAGGTTCGCCATTTCTTCCTTCGGCAGATACGAGGCGGCACCGCCGCGCCAAGAGCGGGCGGCATCCTCAGGAGTCAATGCATGCGCAGTCAGCATGACCGGCATCACCTCCCGCTCGATGGCGATGTCAAGGAGGGCATACCCGTCCACACCCATGATATCGAGGATAGCGATATCGAAATATTCGGTTTCAAGTCTTTTTCTCGCCTCTTCGAAACTCGTTGCGGTCACGAGATGACACATCGTGAGCAACTCTGACAATGCATCCAAGACATCCGGCTCGTCGTCAACCAGAAGGATTTTCTTGCCTTCAAGAAGATTTTTCTGCTTCATGAGGATACCGTTGGCTTCCTTCTCCGTAAATTGAACAATCATTCACTCGAAGACGGGAATCAAGGTCCAGCCGGAAATGATCTCCTGGTAGAATCCCGTTTCCCATCCGATAATGAGGACTTATTTTCACACCCTTCGACTGCTCAGTCCCGCCACTGCGGGGCGGGTCCCGGTTTCTTCACACCTTTCGACCGCTCTATCCCACCGCTTCGCGGGCGGGTCCCGGTTCGTCCAATCTCGAGCAAACGTGCAGATGGACGCCAAGATCGGCCCATAAGACCATTTCCGGCTGGCGACGAATTAAGCTTTCACTCTCTATGGGAAACCATGCTTTCTAATCGCTCTGAACCATTCAGAAGGATTAAACGCTCCTCCCAAGAATATCGAACGATCCCTCAATCATAGAGAACATGCGGCAGCCACAATGACAACTGTGGAATGTACGCGACCAGAAACAAGATCACCACATACACGATCAGGGGCGGCATGATGGACCGGCAGATGAACGTGAATTTTTCCTTCATCACAGCGACCGAAGTGTACAGGAGCAAACCGAGGGGCGGCGTAATGTAACCGATCCCGAACCCGAGACAGAGAATGATGCCGAAGTGCACCGGATCCATGCCGTAGGCCCTGGAAAGCGGCAGCATCACCGGCGTCAGGATCGCCAGGGCCCCGATAATGTCCAGAAACGTGCCGATGACGAGTACCAGAACGACCGTCATGAACACGAAGATCCAGGGCTGCGAAATATATCTCATCGCCGTGTCGACCAGCACGTTCGGAAGATCCTGCAGCACGATGAACTCTCCGAGGGTCATGGCCCCGGCGATGATAATGACCAGCGTGCCGCTCAGAATCCCGGACTGGACAGCTAGACGCCAGATCTCTTTGAAGGAGACCTGCCGGTAAAGGAGCGTTTCGATCAGGATCGCATAGGCTGCCGCCACGACGGACGCCTCAGTCACCGTAAAAACACCGGTGTAGATCCCGACATAAAGGATCAGGGGCAGCAACAGTGACCACCCCGCTCTCCAGAAGGTCCGCCCCATGTGCATCAACCCCATGAACTGCGTCGCAGACTGCTTCTTCAACCGGCCGTAGCCGTAGGCGTACAGCGAAAGCAACACCATGATGAGCAGACCCGGAAGGATGCCCGCCACGAAAACCCGGTTGACGGAGGTGCCGGCGATCATCGCAAAGATGATCATGGGAACGCTTGGAGGGATGATGATGCCCAGGATCGAGGAAGCCGTGAGAATACCGACCGAAAACCGCCTTTCATATCGGTTTTCGTCGAGGGCCGGCATAATGATCCCGCCGATGGTGACAAGGGTGGAGATACTCGACCCTGAAATTGCACCGAACAGCCCGCAGGAATTGACCGCCGCGATCGGCAGCCCCGCGCGCAACGGGGAAACGATCGCAAAAACGAGGTCCACCAGCCGCTTCGCACTCTCCCCGCGCACCATGATATTGCCAAGGAAGATGAAAAAGGGGATGGCGATCAGAGAGTAATTATCGAGTTTCTTGATCAGGATCTGCCCGATGACCGCCATCGGCACCGGCGCAAAGAGCATGAAACAGACGAACCCCGACAGAAAAAGGGACAGGAAGACGGGGATCCGCATAAAGATCAGTATGAGCAATAACCCAATGGCAAAAGCAAGCATCAGCATCGTCTAGCCCTCTTGTTTCCCGGTAGGCCGGTCCGCAAAGATTTCACGAAAGCTCAACAGCGTTCTGACAGCGAAAAGCACCGCCGCGAAAGGCAAAACGCCGAAGAGGATCCATAGCGGAAGGCGCAGGGTAGGGCTGACATTGCTGAAGGCGTATTCCATCTGAACCACGGATATCCCCGCCCAGAAAAAGATAACGCAGGCCGCCAGCCGGACGATATTCAACCAGACGGCAAAGAATTTCCCGGTGCGGGGGAAGATATCGACGATGAAATCGACCTTGAGCTCCGAGTCGTGTTTGATGCCGGCGCTTGATCCGAGGTATACGAGAAGGATCATCAGATAGGTGGACAACTCGGCCGGCCAGGAAAGGGATGCATGAAAGAGGTAACGAAGGATTACATTGACAACAAGTATGACCAACGAGACGAGCATACACATGCCGATGCCATACTCTTCGAGCACAGTCAGGAATTTATCGATCTGCCGTGTCACTCAGCACCTCCCCTTTGCTGTAAAAACGGCCGCTACGCCAAAAAAATTCAGACCCCCTCTGCTCCTGCAGGTGCCCTCCCATTCCGACATGGAGAGCTCCTACCCCGTCTTCGAGAGCGGCTTCGGGCGGAAGAAAGCGGATCGATGGCGCGCAGCCTCCCCCCGGTAGCCGATCCCTTTATTCCACCGGAGGGCTCTTCTCCACATCCTTGACAAATTCCACCACCTTATCGAACCACTCGGCGCCGATCTGTTCACGCCACTTCGGCCAGACCTTCTCCTTCACCGCCTGCCTGAACTTGGCGTCCTCCTCCGGTTTCAGCGGTGTAAAGGTGACCCCTTTCTCCTTCATCGGAGCGATCACCCTGCATTCGTCGTAGAGTTGGGCCACACGCGCCTGGGCTGACGCCTCACGGATGACTTGCACCACCATGGTCTTCAGATCGTCCGGCAGCTTGTCGTACCATTTTTTGTTCAGGACGATGTACCATGTCCCGACGACATGGTCGGTGTGCAGGATGTACTTGGTCAGATCGTCCACCTTGAGAAAGTGGATCGCCGTTTTCGATTGTTCGATCCCGTCGATCACCTTCTGGTTCAACGCCGGATAAACCTCGGGCCACGGCATGGTGTCGGCGTTCACCCCCCATGCCTTCCACCAGTCGAGATTGATCTGCGATTCCGTACAGCGGAACTTCAGCTTTCCAACTTCTTCGAACGTGTTGATCGGTTTGGTGCTTGCGATGACATAACGGCCGAACCACATCTGGTCGACAAACATGAGGCCGGTGCGCTTTTCTCCATATTGGAAGAGTTCGTTCCGCAGTTCGTCATTCGCCAGGAACTTGGTCCATTTTTCATAGGAATCCAGGACATAAGGGCAGTAACCGATCCCGAATTCCGGGGCCATATCGGGCAGGATATTCCCGTTGGTGTAGGCGGCCTCGATCATCCCCATCTGGCACTTCTTGGTAATCTCGATCGTGTTGCCCAGTTGGAAGCTGTGGAAATACTGCACCTCCATCCGGCCCTTCGAGCGTTTTTCGATCTCGTCCTTGATCCACACCCCGGCCTTGGCATGCGACTCGATGAGCGGCGTCATGTGGGCGAGGCGCATCTTGTATTCAGCGGCCGTTGCGTTGGCGGCGATAAACCCGATACTCATGACGACGATCCCCAGCAAGATCCAAAACCCTTTTCTCATGACCTCAAACCTCCCTTTCTCAACTCAGTGATCCATTGCACCATGAGAGCCATTCGCCATCCCGTCTGCAGGCTGGGATCCTTTTCCGCCAACCCTCCCGGAAGCCGACAACCGGGTCGCCCAGTGCGATCCGGCCCTGGATGACCC
Organism: Desulfatiglans anilini DSM 4660; assembly: GCF_000422285.1. Lineage (NCBI taxonomy): Bacteria > Pseudomonadati > Thermodesulfobacteriota > Desulfobacteria > Desulfatiglandales > Desulfatiglandaceae > Desulfatiglans > Desulfatiglans anilini. Next base: position 190,406 of record NZ_AULM01000001.1, on the reverse strand, counting down.
TCCGCAAACCAAGATCTCCTTAAAGACCCAATGAAACCCGCAACCTCACCTTTGCGCCTCAACCCTTCCATCTCGGGTTCGGCCCAAACCTTCGGGGTTCACTCAACGGGAGGGGGCCCTGCACCGTGCAGGGCCCTTCCCGCAAGCGATGGTTCCGCCCGAGGCCCGGATACTGGATCCAGTTGCGCAGTTCTCTGTTACTCCCGGCCGCCCGAATCTCCCAGGATGTCCCCGGGGGAATCCCAGTCCCGCATGGCGTGCATCCAGGGCGCGCGGTCCACGAACAGGTCATGGGCGAGGGGCACCGGCGGGTGCGAACGCCACTTCGGGTCGAACTCGTTTTTGACCTTCAGCAGGAACTCATGGTAATTGGGGCCATACTTCGGACCCGTCAGGTACAGCGGCTGGTGGGGGCCCAGAAGCGACGTATAGGTCCGGTTCTTGATGTTCATCTTGGAGGTGTCGACGTAAAACTGGTCGACCGGGTCCGTGTCGTCGTCCTGATCCCAGTAGATCAGGAACTCCGAGTAGCCCTGGTGCCCGAGTTCGAAGCTTTGGAACCAGCCCGGGTCGCCGTAGTCCGGCATCAACGGCGGGGTGTACTTCTTCTTCAGCTCCGCGTAGCTCGGGCCGTGGTCGGGCGCCTGGGTGAGGGACTCGATGACATAGTCGACCGAGACATACCCCCCGCACATGAGCCACATGCCGGCCGAGTCGGCGTTCTTGATCCACGACTCGTCAGAGGGCTTGGTCCGCCGGGCCACCCCGCCGACCTCCGTCATGATGTCCATCAGCACCCGTTCGTCGTATTCCATCTGCTCTTCGGAGGTGAAGCCGATCAGGAGCACGCGCACGATAAAGAAGTTCGCGATGCTCTCCTCGTTCTCCTTGCCCCAGATGTCCCAGAACTCCTCCTTGCACTCGGCCTTGGCGATGGCCCGCCAGAAAAGCGGCACCTTCGTGACCGCACCCGCGATCTCGGCATGCCCGATGTTCCGCATGGCCGTCACCTGGGCATCCTTGGAGGGAACGGTGAAGTTGATCCACTTGACGCGCTTCTCGGGAAGGGCCAGGGCGGTGTTGGGGGAAATTCCGGTCGGCTCGAGCCGCTCGGGCTGGAACGGAAGGGTCTTGATCGCCATCCGCGTCACGATCCCAAGGCAGCCCCGCAGACCCGTGTAGCCCCTCAGAAGCCCGCGCAGATCCGGGCCCGGACCCTCGCCCCAGAAGGGGTCGTCCCCGGTGGCCAGAGAGCCCATCCGCAGGATCTCGCCGTCCGGCATCACCACCTCAGTCCCTAGGATCCGGCGGTGCGGCAGTCCGATCCGGTGGCTGAGCGGCGACCAACCGTCCCCGATCAGGTTCGCGATGGCCGAGGCCTGCGCCCCGCCCCCGCCGATCACCACATAGGCCCCGTGGCGCATGCACTCCTCCTGGATGGGGGAATAGACCATGCCCGGGCCCACCTCGACATAGAAATGCTTCTCGTCCAGCACGAAGTCGTTCATGCGCTTGAGGTCGATCAGGAGCGCATCCTCGACATGCGGGTGGGAGCGCGGTCCATAGAAACCGGTGCTGTAAGGGACATACGGGATGTCGTGGCGGTAGCATATCCGCACGATGCGCTGCACTTCTTCGGTTGTCCGCGGCATGATGATGCAGCCCGGAATCTTGGTCATGACCCGCTCATAGCCAAGACCGTTTTCGTATCCGCCCGGTCCACTCCGGTAGCTTTCGCAGATCACCGGATCGTCCGAGATATATTCAGGCCCGACGACGGCTTTTAGCGCCTGGTAGATTTCCTTCGTTATGGCTGGCATGATTTACCTCCTTCAGCCTGGATGTCCATTGGTCTAAACAAGAGTATTCCTGCAAAGGCTTCGCCCCGGCGTCCGGCGGTTGCGGGCACCCTGCGCGGCGGCGGTTCCTGACCGTACCCTCCGATCCTCTCTGAACCGCGGCCCCTTCGGATGAAAGCCCCGCCTTCCCGGGGTGAGGCATCGATCATCCCTCGATGGATGCCAAGATCACTTCAGAGATATCCATGACCTGCACCGGCAGTCCGTCTTCCTTCACCACCCGGCTGAAGTTGTTCTTGCACCACGGGCAGGTGGAGACCAGGGTCTCGGCGCCGACGTATTTCACCTCTTCCAGCCGCTCGGCTGCAGCCCAGCGGGCGAAGTCCGGGAAGGCCTCGCCTGTCCCCCTCCCCGCGCCGCAGCAGAAGGCGTTTTCGCGCATCCGGGGCATCTCGACCAGTTGCACTCCGGGGATCGCCTGCAGGATCTCCCGCGGTTGCGCGTAGACGCCGTTCGTCCCGCGGCGGCGCTTCAGGCGCGGTTCGACGCATCCCATCCAGCCGCGCTTGCCCTCGTAAGGGGTCCAGGGCTCGCTCAGGCGGCTCAGGCTGCACGCATCGTGATAGCTCATGCGCGTCTCGAAAGGCTTGTCCAGGTTCAAAGCCCCGTCCTTGATCTTCTCGTCCACGTATTCGACGAGGTGGAGTACCTCGAAGCCCAGGTCCGCGGTGGCGATTCCCAGGAGCTTCGGGTAATCCACCTTCCACATGCGGTACCCCTCGGCGCAGCTCGTCAGGAGGATCTTGGCCCCGGTCCTGCGGACAGCCTCCACGTTGCGCTCTGCCAGCGCCTTCGCCTCGTCGTAGAGCCCGACCGAAAACAGCGTGTTGCCGCAGCACCACTCGTCCGGCAGCAGCATGAAGTCCGTCCCCGCCGCCTTCAGGATCCGCGCCGTCGCCCGGGCGATCTCCTTGTTGGTGTAGGAGGCGCTGCACCCAACAAAGTAAAGCAATTCCGCCTTTTCGGCCGGCGTCACCCCGGAGGCCGCCACCCAGTCCCGGCGCTGCGCGTGCGCCGCGTTGAAAAAATTGTGCGTCTCGGCGATGTTGGCGGCGATCTTCTTGTGGGCCGGCATCGGTCCCACCCCGTCCTTGACCGCCTTCACCCGGAGGGCCTCCAGGCTCAGCTCGATCTCGAGGTCAAGGTTGCGCTTGCATCCTACATCGCAGGCCCCGCAAAGCGTGCACGCATACATGATCTCGAGCGCCTTCTCGTTCCAGTCGAGCACCCCTTCGGCCATGGCGTGGCCGATGCGCATCTTGCCGTAGGCGCCGTAGGCATCGAACTCGAATTTCGTCGCGCTCGGGCAGCGCGTCATGAACCGCGTCCCCGGCATATAGGTGTGGTCCACCCACGTGCAGCCCTTGCACTTGATGCAACGGCTCATATCGTAGACGAAGTTCTGGATATCGGTGACGTCCAGAGCGAACTCCGCCCTCGGCTTGTAATATCTGACAGCTGATTCCTTGCTCATTGTCCCCTCCTCCTTAGAAGCACAGGTTCCCGGGATTCATGATGTTGTTCGGGTCGAACACCTTCTTCAGCCGCTTGAGGTTCGCGGCATAGGAGGCGGCCCGCTCGTAGACGATCGGCGCGAGTTCTCCGTAGGGCCGCGTAAACACCGCGCCTTCCTTCAGGAAGGCCGCCGCTGCATCGAGGTAGAGGCTTCGCACCGCGGCCTTGGCCGCATCGTCCCCCGGATCATAGAAGAAGGTGAACTCCGGCCGGCAGGCCCGGTTGTGTTCGATCGGCTGGATGTACATCCCGATCTCCTGCGCCGGATACCCGTGCCGGGTTGCAATCTCCCGGATCCGCTCCACAAAGTGGTTCGCCGTGAGCGGCCGTGTATGGAAGAACAGGCTCTGCGAGGCCCCCTTGACCTGATTCCGCCAGTGCGGGACATCCGCAGGCCAGGGGTTCCTCAAAACCGACAGAACCCTGTGCCGCAGGCCAGGGAACCCGGGGAGATTCTCCCCCAGGTGCATCTCCGAAAACTCGTTCTTGATCACTTCGGCCAGGAAGTTCATCTCGTAGGCGATCTTTTCCTCCGGCCGGCGCAGAAGCCCGCTCACCACCAGAATCAGGGTCCAGGGAGGCAGCGCGGCCTTCATTCGCCCATAGTCCGCAGGCCAGTTCTCCGCCAGGATCGCCGCCAGATCGACCTGGTTTAGCAGCAGCACCTCTTGACCGATGCGCCTGGGCAGGATGCGGTGCAGGAACTCCATGGCATAGTTCAGGTCCTTGACGGGGGCGAACAGCACCTTGTCTTTGCGCGGGATCGATTCCATCTTGAGGTTGGTCCAGGTCACGACCCCCATCGTCCCCTGCGCGCACTGGAAGAAGCGGTAAAAATCGAGGCCCGGGCCGGAGGGGTTCGCCCCCTTCGACGGGCTGTCAGGGTAGCCGTTCACGCTCGCCGAGCCCATGCGGAAGATCTCGCCCGTCGGCCAGACGACCTCCATCGCCTCGAGCGGCTCGCCGTAGTCATAGACCTGATTCGTGGGCTCTTCGCGCTCCATGAAATCGGTCAAGACCGAGCGCTCCGCCGGCGGGGTCAGGGGCATGATCACCCGGTAGCCCGCCGCCTTGAGTTCCCGCGTCAGCTTGTCCCAGCTCACGCCGGCCTCGAAACGCACCCGCCGGTTCTCCGGATCGATCTCCAGGATGCGGTCCATCCGGCTCAGGTCCATCAGCACGCCGCCTTCCTTCGGGATCGTCGCACCGAAGAAATGCACCTTCGAACTACAGGGCACCACGGGCGTCATCATGTCATTGCAGACCTTGATGACCTCCGATACCTCGCTCGAATTTTTCGGTTTCACCACACAGCTCGGTGCAGCCGCCCGCATGTAGCTGTAATCGCTGGCGTATTCCTGCAGCCTCGCCGGGTCATCCAAGAAATTTTCCGCTCCGACCACTTCGGACAATCTTTCTTTTACATCCACGGCTCCCTCCCTATTCTCTGGTGATCAGCTCATTTCCATTTCATCCTGTGCCGCAGGGCCTCCTTGATGCGGTTTCCATCGAGGAGAACACCATCCGGTACGAAATCCACAAAATCAAAGCACGAATCATTTGCGTTTTAATTGTTAATAGTTTAACTATTAATCCGTGTCAAGAGTTTTCCGGGGTCTCATCTTTATTTTTTCGGAGGCGGTTTCCTTCCGCGGCGCAGCTATCAACCCGGAGATGCGGCTCCTTAAATCCGGGTTGGAAACGGGGTTGCACCGGAAAAACATTTCCGGATGGACATCTAGATAAACCATTTTAAATCCATATGTTCACCAGAACTGCAGGCTCTCTGCCCAGGAAAGGAACAGATGGAAACCGTCATGGGGCGGATCGGGATCGATCCCGCAAGGCGGGGATGAAACCGCTGGCATGAAACCGGGCAGTCAAGGCTGTGGGCGGGAAAAGACCTTTGCGAACAGATCAGAGGGCGGGTCAAAGATGAGAGGATCCCCAGACAGCGCACGCGGGACGCAGAAGGTGACGAGGCCCTTGGAAGGAGCCGTCAATTTCTGCGAAGAGCACCCCCGCACCGTGGGGTGAGGCAAAAAAAACACATTTCATTGTTGACAATTTATCTATTTACAGCTTAACAATGCCGTCAAGATGAAAAGGAAGGCGTAATAGACATGGTAGACAACGATTACCAGAACGACATGAGCATCGACGAAAAGGTGATGATGGCGATCGTCCGGCTAGCCGAGCGCTTCAAGAAGGAGGCCTCCGCCCTTTTCAAGCACCACGGGCTCACCTTTCCTCAATACAATGTGCTACGCGTTCTGGATGCTTCGCGGAACGGACAAAACACGATGCGGGACGTCAACCGCATCATGCTCGTCTCGGGGGCCAACATGACCGGCATCGCCAAGCGCCTCGAGAAAGCGGGGTTCATCGTCCGGCAAAACGACCCGGACGACGACCGTCTCAAACGCCTCCAGATCACCCCCAAAGGCCGCCAAGTATTGCAGGATATCGCAGCCGACAAGGAGCGGAACGTGAAACGATACCTCGCATCCTATTCGGGTGAAGAAAAACAGCTTCTGCTCAAGACGCTCTCCAGCATCCTGACGCACAAGAAGCAACGCTGACGCAAGGCCCCCAAGGCACCCGGCGACGGCCGACGCGAAGCCGGGAGACTCCCGGCCTTTCGCAGCAGACGCCGACTCCCGCCTTACCGATCGACCTTGCCTGCACCCGCCAGGCGTGCCCGCAGCGCCTCGGTGGCCGCGAGGTCCAGCGCGAGTGTCCGAGGGTCGATCACCACGCCGTACTTTTCCCGCGCCACCTCGATCGACACATAGCCGTTCTCGACATCCGCCAGGACCCGCTCGGGCTCGCGCTCATGAGGGGGACCGTATCCGCCGCCGCCGGCCGCATCCATGGTCACGACATCCCCGGGTTTGAGCTGCGTCAGCCCGTATGGATTGCCTTGCTCCTCATTGACCAGAAAACGGGCCCTCCCGCCCGGAAGACCGCCGAAGAGACCCTCGGGCGGATAGCGATAGCGGCCCGATTGGATGCCGAGTTTGACCGGCGGAAGGGGCGCATAGGCATCGTCCGGAACCCGGAAGACCACGCGCCGTCCGAGGCCCCCCTTCGTGCGTCCGGGCCCTCCTGAATCGGGCAGCAACTCCCTTCGCTCCACGATGAGCGGCGTGTCGCTCTCGAAGATCTCCACCGGCGTATTGGCGCCGTTGGCCGGAAAGATGTAGACGTAGTTGCCGTCGTCGGCCGCGCTCGCCCCCATGCCGCCGCCACGGATGATAACCGAGTGCCAGGGGTTGCCGTCCTTCCGCCGGCCGTAGAAGACATTCATCGTGGCGGGGGTGCCGCCACTCCCGGCAATCACACGCGCCGGCACCGCCCCGGCCAGGGCGCGGTAAATGATCTCCGTCACAAAATGCCCGATCTGCATCCGGGCCGCCACCGCCGCCGGGAACCGGCAGTTCACGACGCTCCCTTCGGGCGCCACCAGGTTAATCGGGGCCGCGCATCCGTCGTTGTTGGGGATGTCCGGATCGAAGATGCTCTTGACGGCCATGAAGACATAGGCGTACGTGAAATTGTAGACGACGTTTCCGCCCCAGTCCACCTGGGGCGAAGACCCTTCGAGATCCACGTGAATGTCGCTTCCCCGCACCTCCACCGCGGCCTTGATGACCACGTCCCCCTTCCCTTCCATCTGCTCCACGATCCCCTCGGCTCGATAAACCCCGTCCGGGACCTTGGCGATCGCCGACCGTATGGACTTTTCCGTACGGCCGATGATCTCGTCGGCCAGGTCGTCCAGGTTGTCCATCTCGTATTCCGCCAGCATCTGGCATATCTTCCGGGAGCAAACGTGGTTGGCGGCGATTTGCGAGCGGATGTCCCCGATGACCTCGTCGGGGGTGCGGACATTCCAGCGGATCATCTCGAGGACCGCCTCGTTGACCACCCCGCCGTCGTAAAGCTTCACCAGCGGAATGAACAGGCCGTCCTCGAAGACATCGTGGTTGTCGGAAGAGACCCGGCCGCCGATATCCGAATGGTGGAAGACGCAGGCGGTGAAGGCCGCCAGCCGCCCCTCGAAAAAGATCGGACTCATCACGCAGACGTCGTTCAAGTGCCCGGCCAGCGCCCAGGGGTCGTTGGTGATGTAGACGTCGCCGTCCCTGTGGCTCTGGAGCGGAATGCGCTCTACCAGCCGCTTGATGCCAAGGGCCATTGCGCCGGACTGCCCGGGCGTGGCGAAGGTTCCCTGGGCCAGTTCACGCCCGCGGCTGTCGGTGAACATGCAGGTGTAGTCATGCGCATCCCGCAGGAGGCTCGAGAAGGCCGTGCGCGAAACGGAGCTGTCGGCCTCGTCCACGATCGAGATCAAGCGCCGCCAAAGAATTTCCAGCGTGACGGGATCAAAGGTCCGGCCCATGATTACACCTCCTCCATATCGATCCAGAGAAAACCATATTCGTCGATCTTCACCCGGGCATCTTCGCCGACGATCAAGGTGGACTCGCGCTCCTCGATGATCGCGGGGCCCTCGAATTCCGCCCCGGCGAAGAGGCGGTAGCGGTCATAGACGGTATAGGGAATGAAGTCCCGGGTGATTCCCGAGAAGGCCGGGCGCTTCCCCTTCACGGCGTCCGCGAGGCTTCCGCCGGTCCGCGGGCATTTCGGGAGTTGCAGCAGCCGCTCGGGCAGGCTCGCGCGCACCTTGAAATTGATGAACTCGACCGGCGAATCCTTGTAGGTCCGGCCGTAGAGCCGTTCATAGATCTCGTCGAAGGCCGCCCGGATAAACTCCTTTTCGACTTCGGCAAAATCGCCGCCGGGCACGAGGACATTGGTCTCCGAACCCTGTCCGACGAAGCGCACATCCACAGAGCGCTGGAAGCTGATCGTCTCTCCGCCCGCCTTCTGGAGCGTCCGCGCCCCTTCCGTCTCCATCTCCCGGAAGATGGCCTCCAGCGAGGCGAAATCCGCCTGCTCCAGCGCCACCTTGTGGCTCCGCACAAGGTCGAAGGCCCTGGGGGCCGTGAAAAACCCAAGGGCCGAACCCACCCCGGCGTTCGGCGGCACAATCAATCGCGGGGCACCGAGCTTCTTGGCCAGGCCATAGGCGTGCACCGGACCGGCGCCCCCGAAGGCCGCCACCGTCACCACGTTCGGGTTGCCGCCCTTTTCGGCGATGTGGGTCTTGGCCGCTGCGGCCATGGTCTCGTTGATCAGATCATGGATCCCCCAGACGGCCTGCAGAAAGCTGACACCCAGCGGTCCGGCGATCTTTTCCTCCACCCCTCGGCGCGCAGCCTCCAGGTCGAGCTTCATCTCGCCGCCCAGAAAGTAGTCCGCGTCCAGATACCCCAGCAGCAGGTCGGCATCCGTCACGCACGGATCCGTCCCCCCCCGCCCGTAGCAGATGGGACCGGGGTCCGCGCTCGAACTCTCCGGACCGACCTGGAGCGTCCCCATGCGGCTCACCTTGGCGATGCTGCCGCCGCCCGCGCCGATCTCCATCAGGTCCACCACCGGCACCTGGATCGTGAGGCCGCTCCCCTTCATGAACCGCTGCACCCGCCCCACCTCGAAGGTCGGCACCACGCCGGCAACGCCTCCCTGAATGAGGCAGGACTTGGCGGTGGTACCCCCCATGTCGAAGCAGAACATCTCGGGCAGATTGAACAGCCGGCCGTAATACTGACCGGAAATCACCGCCGCGGTCGGGCCCGACTCGATGATCCGGACCGGGAACTCGGCGGCGGTCTCCACCGACGTGATCCCCCCGCTCGACAGCATGATGAAGAGCTTTCCATCGAAGCCGATGTCCTTCAATCGCCCGGAAAGACGGGAGAGGTAACGGCCGGTCAAGGGTTTGACATAGGCATTGGTGACCGTGGTGCTCGTTCGTTCGTATTCCCGGATCTGCGGCAGGACATCGTAGGAGATGGAGACGGGTAGCCCGGGCGCCTCCTCGAGAACCAGGGCCTTCAGCATCTGTTCGTGCCGGGGGTTCTCGAACGAGTTCAGAAGGCAAATCGCGATCGACTCCACCCCCGCATCCAGCAGCCGGCGGATGACCGTCCGGCCCTCCTCCGCATCGAGCGGCCTCAGAACCGTGCCGTCGCTGCGGACCCGTTCGTCCACTTCGAGACGGTATCGCCTGGGGATGAGCGGCGTGGGGAATTCGGCGAAGGTGTCATAGGGCGCGTACCGGATCTCACGCCCCAACTCCAGGACGTCGCGGAACCCTTTCGTGGTGATCAGGCCGGTCCTGGCCCCTTTGCGCTCGATGATGGCGTTGATGACCAGGGTCGTTCCGTGGATGACCTCATCCAACCCCCCGACAAAACCAGGGACCCGCCCCTCCAGTTCCTGGATGCCCTGCACCACGGCATCCGAAGGGTCCTTCGGCGTCGTCAGGCATTTGTTGATCGTCAGTTCGCCGGTCTGGTCGTCGAGTAGAACGAAGTCGGTGAACGTTCCCCCAATGTCGCAACCCAATCGAAAACGCTTTTGGGACATGCCCATTCCTCCCTTTCCATATCCTGACTCGAGGCCATACGGCTCGGGCCGGAAATTCGTGCGACCCCGGCCAGCCTCCGTCGCCGCCCCATCCTCTTCTGTTTGCCATCCCCGGCTTTTCGCTTGACACTGTTCTTGTACACAGTATACAGATTATAGTAAAGCAAAAAATGGCGGAAAATCCCGCCCCCGGCCAGACACGTCGAGGGGCCCCTTTTCTCAGGAGATCGGCGATGGATCACGAAAAAAGACTCTACCCGTCTGCCTTCAATCCCCTTTTTCAGCAGCCCGTCCGGCCCCTGCCGGAGGTCATCGGCATCGTCGGTGCCGGGACCATCGGGCCGGACATCGGTTATTACTTCAAGAGCGCCCTTCCAGAAACCGCGCTCACGCTGGTCGACGTGGCCGAACCCCCTCTGCTCGCGGCCGAAAAACGCCTCTCGGGCTACGCCGAAAAGGCTGTTCAGCGCGGCAGGATGACCCGCGAAAAAGCGGCCCGAATCCTGGAAAACATCCATTACACAACTGATTACCGACGTCTGGAAGGCTGTCAACTCATCATCGAGGCCGCCACGGAGCGCATCCCTCTCAAACGGGAGATCTTCGCCCGGGTCGAGGCGATCGTCGCTCCTGAGGCCGTCATCGCCTCCAACACCAGTTCGATCCCTGCGGACCGCATCTTCTCCGGGCTGCGGCATCCGGAGCGCGCCACCGTCACCCACTTCTTCGCACCGGCCTGGCGCAACCCGGCGGTGGAGGTGATCCGCTGGGAGAAGGCCGACCCCGGCATCGTGGCCTACCTGTGCTGGCTCTTCGCCATGACCGGCAAGGCGCCCGTCGTCACGGACAATGTCATCTGCTTCATGCTGGATCGCGTCTTCGACAACTGGTGCAACGAAGCCGCCAGGCTCCTCGACCGGGCGACCGCCGCCGAGATCGACGCCGTCGCCGAGGAATTCGCCTCTGCGGGGCCCTTTTTCGTCCTCAATCTGGCAAACGGCAACCCCATTATCGTCGAGGCCAACACCCTCCAAATGGAAGAAGGATCCTCTTATCGGCCGGCCCTCATCCTTCAATCGGTCGACCGGTGGAACACCGCGAAGCCGGGAACAGGGCTGAAGGTCCCCGCCGATGTCAGCCAGTCCGTGCGTGACCGGCTCCTCGGGATCCTTTTTTCGCAGGCTTTCGACATCGTCGACCGCGGCATCGGCACACGGGAGGATCTCCATTTCGGGTGCCAGATCGCCCTGGATTTCAAAAAAGGGCCCTTCGATTTTCTGGCGGACCTGGGTGAGGCGGAGGCTGGACGGATCATGAAAAGATTCGAGGCGGAGCGTCCTGGATTCCCCCGGGCTAAGGGACCCCTTTCCTTCTACCAGGATTTCTATCGCACCCTCCTGATCGACGACCTGGACGGGATCAAGGTGATCACCATCCGGCGGCCGCAGGCCAGGAACGCCCTCAACCTGAACATCGTGCAGGAAGTCCTGTCTGTGCTGGAGCGACACACCCCGGATCCGGCCGTCAAAGGATTCGTGTTGACCGGCTATGGACCGAGCGCCTTTTCCGCAGGCGCCGATATCGGCCGTTTCCGGGAGGTCCTCGGCCGTTTCGACGCATCGATCGCTGATGCCCGCGAATGGGCAAAGGTCCAACGCTTCCTCGACCGGATGGACAAGCCCGTGGTGGCGGCTGTAAACGGCATGGCCCTCGGGGGTGGACTGGAACTCGCCATCCGCTGCCATGCGATGGTGGCGACCCGCAACGCCCTTTTCCAATTCCCCGAAATCACCCTCGGCATCCTGCCGGGGATCGGCGGCTGCATCGTGCCCTACCGAAAATGGCCGCAAAGCGCCGCCCGCTTCCATGACATGCTGTGCCTCGCCGCCCCCCTCGGGGCCGAAGAGGCCTTCGCGGCGGGGATCGTAACGGACCTCTCCGCCGACTACGCCGCCTTGATCCAGGATGCCGCAGCAGCTGCCCGGGCCCTCCAGGGCCGAATCCCGCGCATCCCCGACGGAAAGGTCGACCTGCCCCCCTTCAATCTTCCCGCCGAGCCCAGGTCCGGCTCGCTGCGCTTGAGCCGGGAAGCCCTCTCCGTGATGATGGAGACCATCGAAGCCGGGGCGGCCGCAGCGACCCTTGAAGCAGCCCTCGAAGCAGGCTACCGCGGGTTTGCGAGAATCGTTTGCCTGGATGCAGCCAGGGAGGGGATCGCAGCGTTCCTGGAAAAGCGGAAACCCGTCTACCAAAAATAGGCACCCGCTGGTAGCAGTGGCTCCGGCAGGTGCACCCCGAGACCGGAGCCATACGCAAAGGGGTCGCCCTTCAGTCCATGGAAGCAGGTGGCCTTTCTGCTTTGAACGACACCAACGTATCCGGTGATGATCCGTCCGGGGTCCTGCAGTCGCCCGCCCGGCAATCCCATCCAGGCAGGGCGGGCCGCCTCGGGTTTACGCCGCCTTTTTCCGTGCTTTCAGGGCCGCCAGGACCTTCTGCGGGGTGATGGGCAGATCCGTGATCCTGAGACCGATCGCGTCGTAGACCGCGTTCGCGATCGCCGGGGCCGTCGGCACCAATCCGGGCTCACCCACGCCCTTCGCCCCGAAAGGACCCTCCGGGTCGTGCGTTTCGACGCAGGTGATGTCGATCGGAAAATCCACATCGGGCGCCGAGAGGATCTTGTAATCCAGGAAGTTGGGATTCAGGTTGCGCCCCTTCTCCGTCTTGAACTCCTCGCAGAGGGCATAGCCGAGGCCCTGGACGATCCCTCCGTAGATCTGCCCCTTGATGGTCTGCTGATTGATCACCTGGCCGACGTCGTGCGCCGCCGCGAACCGGAGGATCTTGACCCGTCCCGTCTCGGTGTCCACCTCGACCTCGGCGCCCTGGGCCCCCGTGATGTAGGCCGCCGACATGTTGCCGCGGCAGGTCTTCATGTCGATCATCTGGTTGCAGGGGTCATAGAAGGCCTCCGTGACGATCATGGTCCCCTGCTCCTTGAAATGCGCCTCGCGCAAAATCTCCTCGATGCTCAATTGCAGGAAGGGGTTGTCCGGCTCCTCGCGGAGGAAGACGATGTTTTTCTTGAGATCGAATTCCGAGGGGTCGCAGTAGCGCTCGTAGTCGAGGTCCGGGATCTCGAAATCAGGCTCCTTCTTCTTCCGCAGCTTCATCCGGAAATGGACCCTCGGCATGAAATGCTCGGCCGCCAGTTCGAAGATCCTTTTTCTCGCCTTCTGAGCCGCCTGGATGGCCGCGTTGCATGAGGTGAACGCGCCCCGGCTCGCATGCGTCCCCACATCCCACGGACAGGTGGCCGTATCGCCCGACACCACCATGACCCGGTCCGGGGTCACACCGAGCGCCTCGGCGGTCGCCACCGCCAGCGCGCTGTGGAACCCCTGCCCCATCTCGACCCCGCCCGTGATCACCGACACATGGCCGAAATCGTCCAGCTTCATGATGATTCCGGTGCCGTCGGAGCGGTAAACCCGGCCCGAGCCGCCCACGTGGAACAGGGAGGCCATACCGACCCCGCGCGCCTTTCCCCGCTGTTGACCCCGCTTGGCCTTCCAGTCGAGCTTTTCGGCGACGGTCCTCAAACACTCCTCGTGGCCGCAGGAGGTGATGTTGAGCCCCATCGGCGTGATGTCGTTCGGGATGTTGCAGTTCAGGAGCCGGAATTCATAGGGGTCGATCCCGGCCGCCTCTGCAAGTTCGTCCAGATTGCTCTCGAGCGCCCATGCCGCCTGCGGATTCCCGTATCCGCGCATGGCCTGGCAGTAGGTGTTGTTGGTGTAGACGATGGTGGTCTCGTAAAAGACGTTGGGCACACGATACAGGGACGAGATCGGCAGCATCATCACACTCGGCGTCGTCGCCCCCCAGGAGGTGTAGGCGCCGTTGTCGAGCAGCATGCGGATCTCGCGGAAGGTCAGCTTCCCCTCGCGGCTGCAGCCCTGGATGATGTGCGTCCGCGTGGGCTGCCGGGGTGAGAGGTAGGCGAACTCCTCCTCCCGGTTGAGGACGATCTTCACCGGCCTTCCCGTCTTGTAGGCGAGAAGGATGGCGATGTACTCGTAGCCATGGGTGTCCAGGCCCGTCCCGAAGGAGCCCCCCAGCGCCGGCACGATCACCCGGCTGTTCTTTCCCTTCAGCCCCATGGCCGACAGGGCGGCGTTGAAGTCGTTCTGGGCCAGGAAGGGGATCTGGGTCTTCGTGTGGATGATCAGATTGCCTTGAAGATCGAACTCCGCGACGCATCCCGCCGTACCCATGCAGGACTGCTGGATGAGCGGCGTGGAAAAACGGCCCTCGGCCACAAAAGCGGCCTCCTGCTTCGCCTTTTCCACGTCTCCTGCAACAAACTTCCAGGGAACGGGCACCCGGTTGTCCACTTTGGGCCGGCCCCGGGCATCCGTTTCGTGGACCAGAGGCGCGCCTTCCTGCAGGGCCTCTTCCGGGTCGAAGACGCCGGGGAGTTCCTCGTATTCGACCTCGATGAGATCCACCGCCTCCGCAGCGATCTCCGGGTCGATCGCGGCCACCGCCGCCACCTCGTCCCGGAACTGGCGCACCTTGTCCCGCTTGAGCGCCACATTGTCCTTGATGAATCCGATCCGGATCTGCGGCGTGTTGCAGCCTGTAATCACCGCGCGGACCCCCGCCAGACGCTCGGCCTTGGAGGTGTCGATGGCCTTGATCCTGGCATGGGCGTATCGGCTGTATTTGATCTTGCCGTACAGCATGCCCGGCCGAACGAAGTCATGAATGTAGACGGCCTTGCCGGCCGCTTTATCGGGGGCGTCCGGCCTTGGAAGCTCGGTGCCGATGAAGTCGAATTGCGTCATGTTTTCCCCTCTTCCTTATACACCCGCTGGAAATTCCCGCGCGGACAAGCGCCCCAGCGGGGTGCATGCCTTTCTTTCACAAAGCCTTGTCAGGCCGCCCCTTCCTCCGCCGCCCGCCGGACAGCCTCAACGATCTGGAGATATCCCGTGCAGCGGCAAAGGTTTCCGGAAATCGCCCGCCGGATCTCGGCCTCGTTCGGATGCGGCGTCTCGTCCAGCAGCGCCTTGGCCGACAGGATCATCCCCGGCGTGCAGAACCCGCACTGGACCGCTCCGTGCTCCACGAAGGCGGCCTGGATCGGGTGGAGGCGGTTTCCCTCACCTACCAGACCTTCGATCGTCGTGACGCTTTTGCCTGCGATCTCGAAGGCAGGATAGAGGCAGGAATCCACCGGCACCCCGTCGACCAGAACCGTACAGGCTCCGCACTCTCCCTGGCCGCACCCGGCCTTCACGCCGGTCAGCTCGAAATCCTCCCGCAAAACCTCCAGGAGCACCCTATGCGCCTCCACCTCCGAAGAAACCTCGTAACCGTTCAAACGAAACCGGATCTCCTTCTTCATCATTCCTCCCCTGGAAAAACACCCTATCCAGACACGACTTTTCAGACCGCCCCGAATCGGCTCCCTCCCGGACGCTTCCCCCCGACGGCCTTTTCGTCTCGATCCATGATCAGCGTTTCCGGA
This sequence comes from Desulfatiglans anilini DSM 4660, assembly GCF_000422285.1. NCBI lineage: Bacteria > Pseudomonadati > Thermodesulfobacteriota > Desulfobacteria > Desulfatiglandales > Desulfatiglandaceae > Desulfatiglans > Desulfatiglans anilini. Next base: position 174,995 of record NZ_AULM01000001.1, on the reverse strand, counting down.
GGGCCCCAGCGTCGACCCGTACCCTCAGTCGGAGCGGCCGACCGTCTCGAGCGCCTGCTGCAAGCCCCTCTTCACCAGGACACCCGCCACGGTGCAGCGGTACTCCGCCGTAGCGCGGACATCGCTGATCGGCCGGACCTCTTCTGCGGCCTCCGCAGCAGCCGCCTCCAGCAGATCGGGGTCGATCCTGCGGCCCTCGATCCGTTTTTCCGTCCTGCGCAGCCTGAGCGGCACCGGCGCGACGGCGCCGGCCGCCAGCCGACATCTGCGGCAGACGCCGCCCTCCATCTCCACCAGGACGGCCATATTCACCACAGCGATATCCTGGCTCACGCGCCCGATCTTGAGGAAAGCGCTGCCGGTTTGCCCGCCCGGCTGCGGCACCCGGATGCCGGTCATGACCTCTTCAGGCCTCTTGCAGGTCTGTCCCGGGCCGATGAAGAAATCCTCGATCGCAACCTCACGGACCCCGCCCGGGCCTTCCAACGCGATGCGCGCATCCAGAACGAGCAACGGAGGGGCGCAATCGGCTGAAGGCGCGGCGTTGCAAAGGTTTCCCCCGATCGTAGCCACGTTACGGAGCTGTGGATTGGCCAGCACCTTCACCGCCTGAAACAGCGCAGGGAGGGCCCGCTCGACGGAGGCCGATCTTTCGATCTCCCTGAAGAGGCACATGCCCCCGAAGCGCCATTCGCCGTTCTTGGCAATCCCCCGCAGCTCCGGGATCCCCCTCAGTGAAACCAGCGCGTCCACGGCCATCGCACCCTGCTTCAACCGCACGATGAGGTCCGTGCCTCCAGCAATATACCTGGCTTCACCGGTCTGTTCTTCCATGATCTTCAGCGCATCCCTCAGGGAGTGCGGCTGATGATAGTCAAATCTTCGCATGATATGGACGCCCTTTCTTGAACATGAATCCGACGGCCGAAAATCCTCGGTTGCTCGTCCACGCGCAGGCCGTCCGGCACACCGCAAGGCAGCTTTCGGACCGTGCCACCCCTGAACCCCGATCGGCGAACCGGTCTCTGAAGAGGCTCTTCCCGCCATCCGCCGACCCGCCTTTGATCCCCAAGAGACATTCCCCGCTCGAGCCCGCCGAATGATTCCCGAGTGGAAAACCCTTAAAGATCGCGGTTGTCGAAGACCCGTTTGCTCTTCCGCTCCGAACGCGGCAGAGAGCCGTAAGCGACCATCTCGATGTTGGCGCTCACCATGATCTGTTTTTTGATGTCACCGGCGATCGCCCGAGCCACGGCATCATCCCGGGAAGGATCGCCCTCCGGCTCCCGTTCGACTTTCAGGAGCATGTAATCCCGGCCGTCGGAGCCATGGTCCAGAATGATCTGGTACTCGCTGCCGATCCCGCTCACGCCGGAAAGCACATGGTCGATCTGCCCGGGGTAGACATTCACGGCGCGAAAGATGATCATGTCATCCGATCGGCCCAGCAGCCGGTCGTGCCGAGGCAGGATGGAACCGCATGGGCAGACCCCGGGGATCAGGCGGGTCAGATCCCTGGTGCGGTAGCGGATGAGAGGCACCGCCTCCTTCGCGAGAGTGGTGACGACCATCTCACCCGTTTCCCCCTCCGGAACCGGCTGGAGCGTCTCAGGATCAAGGATCTCGAGGATATAGTAATCCGCCCAATAGTGGATCCCCGTGTGATGAAGGCAGTCGAGACCGGTCCCGGGCCCATACAGTTCCGTCATGCCCGGGATATCGAACATGTGCTCCACCCCCAGGAGATCCCGTATCCGGTCACGCATGGCCTGGCTGCAGCGTTCGGAGCCGAAGATCATCTTCTTCACGTTGATCTGATCGAGGATCCCCCGCCTTCTGACCTCCTCCGCCAGAAGAAGCCCCATCGAGGCGGTGCAGCAAACGACCGTGGTCTGAAAATCCACGAGGAACTGGCACTGCATGTCCAGGTTGCCCGGGCCCGCCGGAATCGCCATGGCGCCGAAGGTCTCGCACCCTAGCTGGAAGCCGATCCCGGCAGTCCACACCCCGTATCCGACCGCGATCTGGATCCTGTCTTCTACCGTAAGCCTGGCCATCTCGTAGCACCGTGCAAAGAAGTGGGCCCAATCCTGGACATCCTTTTGGCTGTAAGAAAGCACTTTCCTCTTGCCGGTGGTCCCGGACGAGGCGTGGATCCGGACCACCTTCTCGAACGGCACCGAGAGCAGAGGGAATGGGTACCCCTCCTTCAAGTCCTCCGCCGTCGTAAACGGGAGCCGCTCGATGTCGGCCAGAGACCGGATTTGATCCGGCCTAACCCCGGCCTGCTCCAGTTTGGCGCGGTACACCGGAGAACCATGGTAGGCGTGGTTGACGGTCCACTTCAGACCTTCCAGCTGCAGTGCCTTCAGCTCCTCTTGCGTTTTGACGGTAGGCATAAACGTTTTCGTCATTTCTTTCCTGTACCCCTTTTTCGCAGACCGGATGTTTGACATCCCCTCATTGTCCAAGCCACGTTGCTCTCCGGTCTGGAACACGTTGGGTCCAGCATCCGGATGACGTTTTGACCGATCAGTCCTGTCGGCGGCATGCCTCTGTGTCGAGAGCGTGGCTTCTCATCATATCGAAGCCGCTGAGAACACATTTGGCGGGCCCCTAATGCATCAGATTCGGCAGGAAGGTTATGATTTGCGGAAAAATCATCAGCAGAACGACACAAAGGATATAAGCAGGCAGAAAATAGGCTACTCCCTTGAAGACATCTTCGAGCGGCACGTCCTTCGCCATCCCTCCGACGACATACGTCGTAGCTCCCACGGGGGGTGTCACAGCACCGAGGGTCGTAATGACGGTGATAGTAACACCGAACCAGATGGGATCATGTCCGAGTTCGGTCGCAACCGGGAAAAAGATCGGAATCGTGATCAGCAAAAGCGCCAGGGCATCCATCACCGCACCGCCGACCACATAGATGGCGAAGATAATGCTGATGATGACGACATCGGGCACAGGCAGGTCCGCCACCCAGGTGGCGATGTTATAGGGGATCCGGGTCACGGCGAGGAACTTGCCGAACAGCATGGCCCCCGCGACGATCATGATCACCATGCACGAGATTCGCAGGGTGTCGGTAAAGGAGGCGATAAACCCCTTCCAACTGAGGCTGCGCTGCGCGAGCGCTATTATCACGGCAAAAAAGGAACCCGCGGCCCCGGCCTCCGCGGGCGTAAAATACCCGAAGTAAAGACCCAGCATAACGAGAAGAAAGAGGAGCAGCATCTCGAAGGCGCCCGGCAGGGCCCTGAACTTCTCCCCCAGGGTCGTCCTGGGGCCTGCCGGCCCCCACGTCGGGTAGATGCGGCAGCAGAGGTATACGGTAAGGGTCAGCAGCACGGCCAGCAGGATGCCGGCCCCCACGCCGCCGTAAAACAGCCGCGCGATCGATTGCTCCGTCGAAAGTCCGATGATGATCAGCACGACACTCGGCGGAATGACGACGCCGAGCGTCGAACCACAGGCAATCGCCCCTGTGCTAAGCATCGGATCGTATTTATACTTCTTCATTTCGGGGAGGGCGACGGTCGTCATCGTAGCCGCCGTCGCCGCGTTGGACCCGCAGATGGCTGCAAACGCCGCGCACGCCATCACCGTCGCCATGGCGATGCCGCCCCGGATCTGCCCGACCCACTTGTAGGCGGCATTGTAAAGCCTCGAATTGACGCCCGAGTAGAAGGCCACCTGCCCCATGAAGATGAAGAGCGGAATGACAGTAAGGCCGTAGCTGGAGAAGGTACCCCAAAGGTCCGTTCCCAGCATCCCCAGGCCGGCCTTGAAGTTGATGACATACACGTAACCGCAGAACCCGACGATCGCCATGGCGAAACCGACCGGGATGCCCAGGAAAAACAGGGCCGCCAGGAGGACCAGGATCCCTGTAATGCCGATCATCGCTAGACTCACTTTTGGCCCTCCTCACGGGGAAAGAGTGTCCGCAGCAGATCCACCAGGAACACCAGGGCGAGAGCGCCGCACCCCAAAGCCATCCCATAGATGAAAGGGAAGTAGGGTATCCGCAGCGTCTCCGTAACCTCGCCGGTCCGCCACAGGGTGTTTCCATAACGGGTGATCTGCCAGGCGGCCATACAGAAGAACACCAGGCAAAGGAGACTGTTCAGGAAGGTGAGCCCTCTGCGAACCCCGGCCGGAAAGGAATTGTAAAGCACGTCGACGGAGATGTGTCCGCGCCGTATCTGCGTGCTTCCCAATGCAAACGCGCCGGCGATCGCGCCGAAATATCCCATCAGTTCGTAGGCACCCTGCACGGGCACCCAGACGATGCGAAGGAAAATGTTGGCGCAGGTCAGGAGGATCATCGCCGCCAGAAAAAGGCCGCCGATCCAAATGAGGCCGCGGTTGAGAACCCGGCTCATCTTGTCCAGAAAATCCATGTAACGCCTCCCCTCCCTGTCTGGTTCTCTTACTCCGCCCGGACCTGGAAGCCTTGGGCATCCCGAAAACCCGGCTGGAGCATCGGCTGTGCCCAACCCCACTGCAGGATCACGGACATCAGCCACCACGCAAAAGGTTCAAGCGTGATTCCCCGCAGGCACCTGCGGGGAATCAAGGGCCGCCTACTCGGCGTGCTTTTTGGATATCGTCTTGATATCCTGGATGATCTTCTCACCAGGAAGGCCTTTTGCCGTGGCATCCGCGATCCACTTGTCGACCATCGGCTCGAGCAGCTTGTTCCACTCGGCCTTTTCATCATCGGAGAACTGGATGACTTCGACGTTATAGGTTTCCTTGGACCAATCCATGGATTCTTTCACATGCGCATCCATGTACTCGCCTGTCCAAAGGGCCTGCTCGGCCCCCAGATCGTCCATCACCTTCTTGACATCATCGGGGAGGCGGTTCCACGAATCCATGTTCATCACAACGGCGAACGGATAGATGACTGTGTCGGTCATGGTGACGAAGCGGCAAAGCTCCGCGTATTTGAAATCCTTCATGACCTCCAGGGATGAGAAGAGACCCTGCACCACCCCTTTCTGCAGAGCCTCCGGGGTCGCGGACATGGGCATGCCGACCATGTTGGCCCCCCAGGCCTTGAGGATCTCGCCCGCACCGCCCGAGGCGCGGATATCCATGCCCTTGATGTCCGCCAGGGTCCGGACGGGCTTTTTCGTCATCAGGTTGGAAGGCGCCGTGGCAAACATCGTGAGAACCTTGACTTGCGAGAATTCGTCGGGCTTGTATTGGTTGTAGAGATCCCAGAGAGTCAGACTGGCGACTTTCGCATTGGGGAGATCCAGAGGCAGGCTGGTGGCGTTCGTGACGATAAAGCGGCCGGGCTGATAGGCCATGCACAGACACCCGATGTCGGCCTGCCCCCCGATGACCCCGTCCATCATCGCTTTGGCGTCCAATAGCGTTCCGCCGGGAAAGGTCTTGATGGCGACCTTTCCGCTGGTCCTTTTCTCCACCTCTTCTTTCCATCTTTCCATTTGCACGCACGGGAAGGTGGGAGCCGGGGGGAAATTGGCATAGTTCAGTTTGATCGGCTCAGCGACTGCAGGCACTGAAAGGAAGGTGGTTAAGGCGAAGGTGGCAAAAATGACGGCGGCCAGCAAAAAAGATACCCTTTTCAACATCTTTCAAACCTCCTCAGCTTCAACCCGGAACAGCTGAAATCGTTTCCGGTCCTGAATGCTGCCGGTGCCCCTTAAAGATTCGAGCGGGGGCACGTTCTAAAAGAGTGGATGACAGATTGCTCCCGTGGCCCCGAGAAACAGCGCTTCACCTCCTTTCCATACAGATCGATTGAAGAAAATCAGAAAACCCCTTTTGTAAAACGACGAAGTCCGTGACCATCACGATCCCGCTCCCGTCAAAACGGAGGTTGAAGAGCCACATGATCATCAGCCTCCGGCTCCGGTGCCGGGAACCGGTGCGGAAATCGGCCTGAAAGGCCCTTCGCCGAGGATCAAAAGATATTCGGCTCGACATACTCCCCGAACACCGCACGAAACATGTCCGCCATTTCCCCCACAGTGGCATACGCATTGCAGCATTCCACGAGGAAAGGCATCACATTTTCCTTTTTCTGCGCAGCCTTTTCAAGGTCTTTCAACGTCCTGCCCACCGCAGCTTCGCTACGCGATCGTTTGAGCTCCTTCAACCGATCGATCTGGAGCCTGGCCCACGCTTCGTTGTAGGCGTGGAGTTCGACCTCCATGTCGACCCCCTCGGTATACTGGTTGACCCCGACCTTGATCACCTCGCCTTTCTGAAGCTTCTTCTCATACTCAAAGGCCTGACGCGCCACCTCGCGCTGAACGAATCCCGAAGAGACCGCCTCCACCATACCGCCCACCTTTTCGACCTTTTCCATCTCTTCGAGGATCTTCTCCTCCATTTCCTTCGTCAGGGTCTCGATGAAATAGGAGCCCGCGAGCGGATCGACTGTGTCTCTCAGCCCGATCTCGTCCATCAGGATCTGGAAGGTCCGCAGCGAAAGCAGCGCCGCCCGCTCAGTGGGGATCGTGTAGGCCTCGTCAAAGGAGCAGAGCGCCGTGGTCTGCGCCCCGGAAAGCGCTGCCGCCAAAGCGTAGTAAGCCCCTCGCATAATGTTGTTCTCCGGTTGCTGTTTGGTCATACCCGACCCGCCGCCCCCGAAGATACCCCTCAGGAACAGGGCCTTCTTGTCCTGAACCCCGTATCGCTCCCGCAAGAGCCTCGCCCACAACTTGCGCGCCGCCCTGAATTTCGCCACCGTCTCCCACAAATTTCCATAGATGTTGAGGTTGAAGGAGAAGCGCCCCACAAAATCCTCAGCACGGTATCCCCTTGCGATGACATTGTCGATATAGGCGAAGGCGATCATGAAGGCGTAGGAAATCTCCTGCGCCGGCGTGCATCCGGATTCACGGATGTGATAGCCGCAGATCGAGACCGGGTTGCATCTCGGCAGGACCTTCATCGCATATTCGATGGTGTCTCCAATGAGGCGCACCGCCGGTTCGACCGGGTAGATCCAGGCTCCACGGCCGACGATCTCCTTCAGGATGTCATTCTGGGGGGTGGCCGATATCTTCGACCGGTCATAGCCGAATTTTTCGGCCACGGCCTGATACATGGCCAACATGACCGAGGCGACGGCATTGATGGTCAGTCCCGAGCCGATCCGGTCCAGAGCGATGTCCTTGAAGGCCATTTCGAAATCCCTCAGGGAATCGACGGCCATCCCCACACGGCCGACTTCGCCCTCCGCCATGGGGTGGTCGGAATCGTATCCCATCTGTGTCGGCAGATCAAAAGCAACATTCAATCCTGTCTGCCCATGCGAAATCATCAATTTGAATCGCTCGTTCGTCTCTTCCGGCGTACCGAAGCCCGTGTACTGGCGCGTCGTCCAATTGCGGCTTCGATACCCCATGGGATGCAGACTTCGGGTAAAGGGGAATTCGCCGGCATCACCCAGATCCTTATGATAGTCGAAACCGATACGCTCGAGATCTTCCGGAGTATAGACCGGCTTCACTTTAATGCCGGATTGGAGGACAACCTCTTTAATCGCATCCTTATCGTCTTTGATGTATGTGGCGACTCCCATGCTTTCCTCTCTTTCATTCCAACCACTCAGAGAGTGATCCGCTCATTCGAAGGCATAAAAATGATCGCATTGTTACATGTCCGGAAGATGATCCCGTTGCAGCACATGCTCATGCGTAAAAGCGAAACGTCGTCAGGCGGCAGAATCATGCGGGGTAGGCCTCCTTTCGCTCTGCCGTTCATTCCAGCGATCACCGGGTAGCGTGCCCCCAGGAACGCTTTATGAGCAGGAGCCGGATCCCGCGGGGTTTTTCCTTACCGGCGGAAAACCAATCATCTCGGCGAATGCTCGCGAATGAACTGAACGATTTCGTCAAATTTAGCGCCACCCGGAAAAACGCCCTTGATTCCCATCTCCTGCAGGCGCGGCATGTCCTGGTTTGGAATGACCCCACCCACCAACAGCAGCTTATCATCCATTTTTTCTTCTTTGATGAGTGCCGTCAGCTTCTGGCAGATCGGGATATGCGCTCCGGACATGATGGACAGGCCGATCACATCCACATCTTCCTGCATGGCCTGATTGACGATACTCGCCACGGTCTGGTGGAGGCCGGTGTAGATCACCTCCATACCGGCCTCCCGGAGGGCGTGGGCAACGACCTTGGCTCCTCGATCATGCCCGTCCAATCCAGGTTTGGCCAAAAGAACGCGTACTTTCCTTCCTGCCATCGCCTTCTCCCTTATCTCCGCTTACGGGTCACAACTGTTTTTCATCCGAAATGGGGCTTCCCTGATGCTCCCGGCTTCGATCTGCCCGCCTTCTGAAAAAGCACCGAAATCGATGCAATCCCCCTGGGAAGCTTCGACCTCATCACCATCACAAAATCCGGATACCCTAATATAAACTCACGGGGAGGGCGAGGCTTGCGAAACCCTACCCCTTGCGGGGGCGGGCAGCGCCCCCTTTGTCTTCCCCATCTTGGCTTTCGAGCGTGCCCAGCACCACATCCTGACCGCGCAGGATATGCTCCCGCACAATCCTTTCGACCCCCTCGGCATCCCGTTGGCGGATTCGTTCGAGCATCAGCCGATGATCCTGATTGCTGGTCTTCGCCATGTCTTCGATCTTCAGAATCACCTGGCGGTAGCGAAAGATCTGGTCCCTCAAGCCGCTGATCATCCGGATCAACCGCGGACTGCGGCTCAACCCGTACAAGAGGTCGTGGAAGGCGGTGTTGATCTTCGCCAGGGCCTCCGTATCCCCCTTTTCCAAGGCCCTTTCGTACTCTCTGATCTTCTCCTCCAGCGGCACGAGGTCCGCCTCCGTGTGCTTCAACGCCGCCAGCCGCGCAGCATAGCTCTCGAGGACGGAGCGGATGCCGAAGGTCTCCTCGATCTCGCTTCGACTGAGCCCCATGACAAAAAAACCGCCGCCCGGGTTCTGGCTCAGGAGGCCCTCTTTCTCGAGCTTGTGGATCGCCTCCCGCACCGGGGTCCGGCTGATTCCCAAGGCGGAGGCGACTCGGCTCTCGACGATCCGGCTTCCTGCAGGCAACTGTCCTTTGACGATCGCCTTTTTCAGGTTTTCATAGACGTATTGACCGAGGGACTTTCTGGCCGGCACGGAGGCCAGCGCCTTGAACAGGGGTTCTTCGCCTTTGGTCGATTTTCGCATCGATCGGGAGATTCCGTTGGAATGGCTCTCAGAGCCCGGCCCATCGGGCCAGATTGGTCTGCAGGATCTCATGGGTGCCCCCGCCGTAGAGCAGAAACCGGCTGTCTCGATAGTATCGCTGAGGGGTGTACTCCATGCTGTAAGCATAAGCGCCGAAAACGCGCGTGGCTTCGTCCGCGGCGCGGCATGCCGCCTCGGTGGCGAAATATTTCGCCATCGAAGCCTCCTTGAGGCAGGCGACCCGATCGTCGATCAAATGGGTCGTCTTATAGGTCAACAGGTTGGAGGCCTCCAGGTCGGTGGCCATGTTCGCTATTTTGGCCTGGATCAGCTGATACTTTCCGATGACCCGGCCGAATTGCGCCCGCTCCCTGGCATAGCGGATGGAGTCCGTCAGGCATGCCCGCTGCAGCCCGATGGCGAGAGCCGCCGTCATAACCCGGATCTCGGCCAGGATATTCATCAGGTTGCTGAGCCCGCGCCCTTCTCCCCCGAGGCGGTGCGTCTTCGGGATCCGGCACTGGTTGAACGCGATCTCTGAGATCTTCGTCGTCCGGGTGCCCAGCAGATCAAAGGCCTTGCTGTGTGAAAAACCGGGGGTGCCCGCCGGGATAAAGAAGAAATTGAGGCCCTTGAGCTTTTTAGCCGGATCCGTCTGGCACAAAACCGTATAAAAATCCGCCACCGGTCCGTTGGTGACCCAGGTCTTCATGCCGTTCAGCACGTAGCCGTCGTCGGTCTCCTCCGCCAGGGTGCTGACGTTCCCCAGATCGGAACCGGCCTCCGGCTCGGTCAGGCAGAAACAGGCCACGAGATCTCCCCGCATGGCCGGCCGCCAATACCTTTCCCGCATCTCCTCCGTGCCATAGTGGAACAGAAAATTCGTTCCCATGAGGCATTGCATAGCCGTAATGGCGGCGACACTCATCAGCCCCCGCGCCAATTCTTCACAGCTGACGCAGAAGAGCGTCGTGTTACCGCCGGACCCTCCGTCCTTTTTCGGGTAGCGCAGCCCGAAGACCCCCAACTCCCCGACCCGCCGGAACATCTCCCTCGGGAAGTCGCCCTTTTCATCCAGTTCCTGGGCCTGGGGAATCAACTCATGGTCCACAAAGCGGGCCATGCTTTTTCGGATCAGCGTCTCTGCGTTCGACCTTATCATGCAATCCTCCACTGCAGCAGGATATCCTGGCAACCCGTTTCAGCGGCCTGTCCCAGCCTTGGGCCGGCTTCCCTCAAGAAAAGGGATAATCGTCCTCATTTAACGTTCAGCACCCCGGACCGCTGATGTTCTTTCTTGGATCGAGATCCCATCAGGAAGGCTGTCTGCTCTTCAACTGTTCGATCATCTGCGGAACGACATCCCGCAGATCGCCGACGATCCCCCAGTCCGCCACCTGGAATATGGGCGCACGCGGATCTTTATTGACAGCGACGATATAGCGCGCATTCATCATGCCGGCCCGGTGCTGTATCGCCCCTGAAATCCCGCAGGCGATGTAGAGTTCGGGCCTCACGGACTGCCCCGTCTGTCCTACCTGGCGATCAGCGCCAATCCACCCCTCCTCGACCGCCACGCGCGTCCCCGCTGTCACCCCCCCCAGCAGGCCCGCCAACTCTTCGAGCACCTCGAATCCGGCCCGATCACCGACCCCTCGTCCACCGGCGACAATCACCCGGGCCTGCGACAGGTCGACGCGTTGCCGCTCCTCTTTGACCACCTCCAGCACGACCGTTCCAGCTTCGTTCTCCGAAAGATCCACCGGAAAGGGGATGACCTCCCCCTGGTTCCTCGGAATTTCGCGGGCCTCCATCACGCCGGGTCTCACGGTCGCCATCTGGGGACGTGAAAACCGATTTGCAATAGTGGCCATGACGTTTCCCCCGAAGGCCGGCCGGGTCTGGAGCAGAATCCGCTCACCGGGATCGATCTCAAGTTCGGTGCAATCGGCCGTCAGCCCGACCCCCACCCGCCGGGAAACCCGGGGTGCAAGGTCCCGGCCCACATGGGTCGCTCCCATCAGGAGAACATTCGGCTTGTGCTTTTCGATCAGGTTTTCGATGACATCCGTGTAAGGGAGACTGCGGTAATTCTTCAGGACGGGGTCCTCTCCCAGAAAGACCTTCTCCGCGCCATGCCGCACGAGCGTTTCGGCGAGAGCGCCGACCCCGTCGCCCAGAAGCAGGGCCGCCACCTCCTGACCGAGTGCCTCGGCAAGCTCGCGGGCCTTGCCCAGAAGCTCCAGGGACACGGGGTGCAGCACCCCGCCCCGCTGCTCCGCAAAGACCCACACGCCCGATCGATCGCTGAAATCCGGTATCTCCCGCGGTCTGAGGTCGCTCTTGACGGCCTCCTGTTTGCACACCGCCAAACAAGCGCCGCAGCCCGTGCAGCGCTCGAGGATACGGGCCTTGCCGTCTTCCAGTTCGATCGCCCCGTAGGGGCATGCCTGGATGCAGCGCTTGCAGCCGTTGCACAACTCTCTTTCGATCCAAACCGTCATGGACGCTTCCCCTTTCACATGGACATGGGAGACCTGGCTCGGGACGTTTCTAAATCACCCTGATTTCCTTCAGCCTGTCGAGCAGCCCACTCACGACCGTCCGGGCGTCACCTTGGAGGATTTCACTCCGCCTTTGAAATTTGGGCGCAAAGGTCTTGATGACGTGCGTCAGAGACCCTTCGAGACCCACTTCCGCCGTCTTGAGGCCGAGATCGGCGACGTTCCAGACCTTGATCGGGGCCTTTTCCCTGCAGGCATCGATCAATCGGCCCACGTGCGGATACCTCGGAACGTTCAGCTCACCGATGACGGTTAGAAGCGCCGGCATGCGGCAGCGGATCCGCTCGAAACCGTCCTCGAGCCGTCGCCGGACGAAGACGGCATCCGCCTCGACCTTCTCGATCCCGCTGACATAACTCACATGAGGGATCTGCAGATAGTCCGCCACCTGTGGCCCGATCTGGGCCGTGTCCCCGTCGATCGCCTGACGTCCGCAAATCACCAGACCATAGTCCCCGATCACCTCGACGGCCCGGCCCAGAGTCGTCGAGGTCGCCCAGGTGTCGGCGCCTGCGAAGGCTCGGTCGGACAGCAGGATGCCTTCATCGACCCCCATCCCGATGGCTTCCGAGAGGACATCCACGGCCTGGGGCGGTCCCATCGAAACGGCGGTGACGCGGGCCTGCAGCGTTTCCTTCAACCCTACCGCCGCCTCGACCGCATGACGATCGTCAGGATTCATGATGCTCTCGATGCCCTCCCGGATCAGGTTCCCGGTCTTGGGATCGAGCTGCACCTCCGTCGTATCCGGGACCTGCTTGACCAGCACGATGATCTTCATGCACGACACTCCTGTCAGGGTCATGGGTTTCCCCGATTTCAAACCGGAGACGGGTTTTTCCAGCAGCCGACGCCTCGCCGCTTAGATGATCTTTTTCTCGGACAGCGCCTTTAGCGTCTCCCGGCCGAGATTCAGAAACCCGCCATAGACTTCTTCGTTGTGCTCACCAAAACGCGGGGGAAAGGTCATCCGCCGTCCGCTTTCCTTCAAAAACGGCGTCATCCAGGGGGGCGGCGCGAGTGTGATCTCCCTGCCTGTGCGCGGATCCCTGGCGGAAAGCAGGACATTTTGGACCAGCGGATCTTCGATCACCTCTGGAATGGACTGAATCTTCCCGACAGGGACGGTGATGGACTTGAAAACCGCGATCAGTTCCTCGGCCGAGTATCGGCGGGTGACAGCCTGTATGGCCTGGTTGAGCCTTTCGACATCGCTGATCCGGCCTGCGTTCTTGGCGTATTCGGGTTTGTCGAGTTCCTTGAACATCTCGAGGGTCACAATAGAGCGCCACTGACGATCATTGCCAACAGCCAGATAGATGTAACCGTCGCTGGTGGGGTAAACGGATACCGGAGCGAAGAATTCATGGGTGTTTCCCCGGCGCTGGATGGTCTTGCCGAAACTCCGGGTCAACGTAATGGGAACGGACAGCCAGGAAACCGAGGACTCGAACATGGACACGTGAAGACAGGCCCCCTCGCCGGTCGCCTGCCGCTGGTAGAGGGCCTTCATCAGAAGTCCGTAGGAATGCTCGCTCGTACCCAGATCCGGCAGCGGAACCCCCAGGACCTGCGGGTCACCGCCCTTTTCACCCGTCAGGGCCATCAGCCCCGAGCGGGCCTGAAGGATGGGATCGTACGCCGCCTCGTCGCATTCAGGGCCGAAGCCGCTGACCCCCAGCCAGATGATGTCCGGCTTGAGAGCCTTCAGGCTCTCGTAGTCGATGCCGAGTTTCCGGTAATTGCGCGGCAGCTGATTGGTGGCGAAGATATCCACCTTCATCTCCCGGACGAGCCGCTTGAAAATCTCCTGCCCCTCAGGCGCCGACAGGTCCAGTGTCAAGGCCTTTTTGCCCGCATTGATGCACAAGAAGTAGCTGTTCACCCGTTCTTCACCGAGGACATCGTCCCCGATGAGACGGTTCGGATCTCCATATACCGGGTGTTCGAGGCGGATGACCCGCATCCCGTCCTGCGCCAGGCGGTAGGTGAGATAAGGCAGCACCGTCGCCTGTTCCAGGGATAGAACCGTCAACTCCTTGAATAGGTCCATGGGAATCCTCGCTCAAGGGTTAGAACTTCAAATCGTGCTTATCGACACGGAGCATCCCCGACACGGGACATCGGCGACACGCGATGGGGCTGCTTGCGACACAGGGCGTCGTGCATCCACCGAGGATTTGAACGCTATTGAGCGTATACTGTATACAACCTCCCCTGTCAAGACAATTTTCAGGAAGCGCGCCGGCCCGCCCTCTGATAGCGTGCGACAGCACGCACGTGCTCCGAATAGGTCTTCGAAAAATGATGGGTTCCGTCATTCCTGGAGACGAAATAGAGAAAGGAGGTTTGGGCTGGATACAGCACCGCCCGGATGGAAGCACCGCCCGGATTGGCTATCGGCCCCGGAGGAAGGCCGGGAATGACATAGGTATTGAAGGCGTGGGGCTCTCCGAGGTGAGCCCGGGTGAGGTTTCCGTCGAAGTCCTTTAAGCCGTAAATGACCGTAGGGTCACTTTCGAGACGCATGTTTCTTTCGAGCCGGTTCAAGAAAACACCGGCTATCAGAGGACGTTCCTGCGCCGCGCCGGTCTCCTTTTCGACCATGGAGGCCAGGGTGACCACCTCGTGAAGAGACATCCCGCGTGCATCGATCGCCTCCTGCAGCGGACCGGCGACCTCCTTGAAACGCCCCACCAGCCTATCCAGGACCATGCGCGGGGGGGTATCCCGGTTGAAGAGATAGGTATCCGGGAAGAGATACCCTTCCAGGGTCTCTTCCTGCAGACCGTATCCGCGAATAAACTCAGGGTCTTGAGCCAGAGCCAGAAATGCGCGCTTTTCGGTGATATCACGCTCCTGCAGCAACGCAGCGATCTGATCCACTGTGTATCCTTCCGGGATCGTCACGGAATGCTGAATGACGGAGCCCTGGACGAAGGCCTCCAAGATGCGGGCCGGCGACCAGCGACGGCTCAGAAGATACTCCCCCGCCCGGATCCTCCCCCCGTATCCTTTCACCGACGCCCAGACCCGCACCGGTAAGGCGCGGCGGATCAACCCGCTTGTCTCCAGGTCCCGGGCCACAGCGGCCAGTCCAGACCCCGGCCTGATGACATAGACTTCCGCTGCTCCCCCCTCATCCATCGGCGTGTAGACGTAGTGGTTGATGCACACACACACCGCGATGGCCATCCCCGCGAGCCCCAGAAGCGCCAGGACGAGACAGAGCCTCAAGCGCCGGCGGAAGGCCCCTTTCGAGCGTTGAGCAGCATCGTCGTCAGGGACGATAACCGGTGGTTCTTCCTTATCCGAGATGTTTTTTTCTTCGGGAGCCACGTCATCTCCATCTCCGGGGTAAACCTCCCGGCTGCCTCCGCCTCTCCATCAAAGGCGACGCGTCTGCCCGCTCGCCAAGGCGAACCAGAAGCCGGCGGCGATCCCCCAGATTGCATTGTAGAGCAGTACGAAGGCCGGGGTCAGCCACCCCATTCCTGTCCCGAAAAGCCCCTTTCCGGCCGAAGGCAGCAACCACAGAAGCATAACGGCGGACGGTGCCAGACTCGCGATCAGCCCCCGCAGCAGATGGGATCTGGAGGCGATCGGCAAGAGCATCAGCCCTCCCCACAGCCCTCCCCAGACGATGCGCGGGTAGAGCCAAGCCAGGGTAAAATCCGGGGCCAGTTGAACGCCAAACCGGGCGGGGAGGCCTGCATCTCCCAAAAACCACACCACTATGCTGTTCACCAGGCCCCCGAGGCATCCGGCGCCGAATGCCAGGCTCAGCCGCCCTGCAAATGTGCCCATGATCTGCTCCTTCATCTGGACGCTGACACCTTCACGGCGGGCCGATCGCGCCGGCCATGCCGCGCAAGTCGGTTTGCTCAAAAAAATCACACCGGGCGGCACTCCCGGCAAGAGAACTGAAGGCCCGAAGCGGTCCGACCCCCCTTCCTCCGGGAACCCGGAAGATGCACCTCCGGCCTTTTCAAGAAGCGGGTTATCCGGGGACGAACAAGATATCTCCCCTCAAGAAACCTCTGCCATCGCAATAGAGGATATCCCTGCGCGCCCCGCCCTGCCGTCGCAAAAGCATCTCCGGAGGGGCACGGAGGTCCATCCGCGGCGCGCGTGATCGGGCGGATCGGATTACTGCCGCGTACACAGAGACGTATTGACAAAACCATATTTTGCTGGTTTTGTAAATGCAGTTCAGAGAAAGTTTGCATCCATCGGACGGCTGAGCTGAAATAAGGCAGTCTCCGAGGTTTCCGGTGATTTCGTTTGTGCAGGCATGCCAGGCCGCCCCGTCCGAAGGACGATAGGCCACAGCGAGGCGCGGTTTTTCGCCGGGATCCTCCCTGAATCCTCTTTTGGACCATCCTCGAAGGGAAACAGTCTATGTCATGGTTTGAGTTGGAAGGCCGCAGGATTTACTACGAGATTCACGGAAAAGGTGAACCGCTGGTCCTGCTTCACCACGGTTTCGGATGCAGCAAAATGTGGCAGGACCTTTATCCGGCGTTAGCAGAAAAGGGCTACCGGGTCATCCTTTACGACCGCCGGGGTTATGGCCGCTCGGACGAAGGCCGGGGTTTTCCTGATTTTTTCGTCAGCGACCGGTTCAGGCCCGAGAACAGGGAGGACCTGGCCGCCCTGATGGGGGGCCTCGGGATCACGGGATTCCACCTGATCGGCCAGTGCGAAGGCGGTGTCGTAGCGGTGGATTACGCCTCCCGCTACCCGGTGCATGTGAAAAGCGTCGTGATCTCGAGCACGCAGTGTTTCAGCCCCAAACCCATGCCCGAGTGGAACGTCGAAAAATTCACCAAGTCCTTCAAGGAATCGCCGCCCGAGATGCAGGCGAAATTCAACGATTGGCATGGACCGGACCGCGCCGAACGCCTCTATGAAATGTTCCGTACGAACGGCGGGGCCTATGGCACCGGGATGTTCGATCTGCGCGGGATCCTTCCGCGGGTCGTCTGCCCCGCGCTCGTGCTTTACCCGGACAGGAGTGCGCTTTTCGACGTGGAACAGGGGGTCGCGTTCTACCGGCATCTCCCCCGCGGCGAACTCGCGGTCCTGCCCTACTGCGGGCACAACACCTATGAATACAAGCCCGAAGAATATGTCCGCATCTCGTTGGACTTCCTCCAGCGGGCGGTCTCCCGAAAATACCAGGAAAAGGACCCGGGCATCTCGGCGACCTGTTGTGCCACGTGAAACACCGTGATCTTCCGCCCGCACGTTTGGTAACGACCTTCTCAGGCCTGCGTCTGGCTGGAGCGTGAGGGGCGGGTCCGGCGGTGCGCTCGACGACCCTCCTCAGCCCATGCCTGAACGGCCGGCGTCCTCTATGAAGGGAACTCCGCCATGATCATCGGTGTGCCGAAAGAAGTGAAAGACAAAGAATACCGGGTGGCGATGACCCCCGGAGGCGCATGGCAGCTCACCGCGGCCGGCCATGAAGTCAGGATTCAAGCCGGAGCAGGCGAAGAGAGCGGCTTCAGTGATGACCTGTATCGCGGGGCCGGCGCAAAGATCCTTTCCGCCCCGGAATCCGTCTGGGAAGCGGAAATGGTCGTCAAAGTCAAGGAACCCCAGCCCGCCGAATACCGGTATCTGAGGCCGGGGCTGGTCCTTTTCACGTTTCTCCACCTGGCGGCCGAACCCGACCTGACCCTGGAACTGCAGCGCCGCTCCGTCACGGCGATCGCCTACGAAACCGTCGAGGAAACCGACGGCTCCCTCCCGCTGCTCATCCCGATGAGCGAAGTGGCCGGCCGCATGGCGGTGCAGGTAGGATCCCGGTATCTGGAAAAGACCTGCGGCGGCCGCGGCAAACTACTCGGCGGCGTCCCCGGGGTGCGGCCCGCCGAGGTGGCGATCATCGGGGGAGGGGTCGTGGGGAGCAACGCGGCTCAGATGGCCCTCGGGATGGGCGCGAACGTGATCCTCCTCGACATCGACACGGCGCGCCTGCGGCACCTCGAACAGATCCTCCACGGCCGGTTCACTACCCTCAGCGCGAACGCCTTGAACATCGCCGAGGCCGTTTCCCGTGCGGACCTCCTGATCGGCGCCGTCCTGATCAAAGGCGCCCGGGCGCCCCGTCTCGTCACCCGGCAGATGATCGGCAACATGAAGCCGGGAAGCGTCGTCGTAGACGTATCGGTCGATCAGGGGGGGTGCGTCGAGACCACCCGCCCGGCGACCCATTCGGACCCCATCCATGTCGTGGAAGGCGTCCTCCATTACGGCGTCACCAATATGCCGGGGGCCGTTCCGCGAACCAGCACCTATGCCCTGTCGAACGCCACCCTCCCTTATATCGTGAAGATCGCCTCCCAGGGCGTACTCGAGGCCGCCCGGTGTACCCCCGCCCTCGCCAGAGGCTTCAACACCTGCGCCGGCAAGCTGACCTACCGGGCCGTATCCGAGGCCCTGGGCTCATCCTGTACGCCGATCGAGGACCTGTTATGACAGCCTGGGGGGGGCTGAAACACCGGCCTAACGGAGCTCTTCGAGAAAGCGGCGGGCGTCCTCCGGGCCGCCCCTTTCCATGCATCGCATCAGCTCGCTTCCGACAACGGCGATCTCGGCCCGCCCTCTGAGAAAGCCGATGTCCTCCCGATCCTTCAATCCGAAGCCGACAGCCAGCGGGAGGCGCGTCGCCTCGCGACAGCGAGTGAGATAGGCAGCCAGCCCGTTGTCGAAGCAGGTGACGGCTCCGGTCACGCCTTTCCGGGCGACGCAATACACAAACCCGTCGGCGGCCCCGGCAAGGGTGCGCATCCTCTCAGGGCTCGTGAGCGGCGAAAAGAGGACGATCGGAGACAGGCCCCGCCGCCGCAGCGCTCCGAAACAGGCCGAGCCTTCCTCCACCGGCAGATCGGGAAGGATGGCCCCTTTGAGCCCCCTCGCGCGGAGCGCCTCCGCAAAGGCCTCCAGCCCGTAGCGGTAGGGGATGTTGTAGTAGGTCATGACCAGAAAGGGGATATCGAACGCCTGCGCCGCCTCTGCAGCGAAATCCAGGCACTGTCCGACCGTGGCACCCCGTTCGAGGGCCTTCTGGTTCGCCCGCGCGATCACCGGACCATCCGCCAGCGGCTCTGAAAAGGGGATCTGGATCTCCACCATATCGACGCCGGCCGCCACCATCGCCTCGATCAGACGCAGACCCTCCGGGAAGGAGGGGTACCCCGCAACCAGATGGGCCATGACGAGCAGGTCCTTTTCCTCCAGCCGCTGCCTCAGCAGTGTTTCAAGCACGGTAACCCTCCGCTTTCCGGCGGATGAAATCACGCCATTTGAGATCGCCGAGGGCATCCGCCACTGTGAAGATGTCCTTGTCCCCCCGGCCCGATTGGTTGATGATCACCACCGCATCCTCCGGAAAACGGGGGATCTCCCTGAAGGCCAGCGCGAAAGCGTGCGCCGATTCGAGGGCCGGGATCAACCCCTCGGTCCTGACCGTCAAGGAAAGCGCCTCGACCACCTCATCGTCCGTAACGGCGTCGAACCGCACACGCCCCCGCTCATAGAGATCGGCAAGGATCGGAGACACGCCGATGTAGTCGAGGCCGGCCGCCACGCTGTGCGTCTCGAGCATCTGACCGTCAGGGTCCTGCAGGAAATACGTTTTGTATCCCTGCGCGACACCCGGCACGCCCCTGGCGGATGCCAGCCTGGCCGCATGAAGGCCTGTTTCGAGGCCCCGTCCGCCCGCCTCGGCGCCTACGAGCTCCACCGGATCGTCGAGGAATCCACTGAAAATCCCCAGGGCATTCGATCCGCCGCCAACGCAGGCGTAGACGCGGTCCGGCGGACGCCCCTCGCGCTCGAGGATCTGCAGCCGAGCCTCCTCGCCGATGATCGACTGGAACCAGACCACCATCGCTGGAAAGGGATGGGGCCCGCAGGCCGTCCCCAATACATAGTGGGTGTCCTCCATGTGGCTTACCCAATCCCGGAAAGCCTCGTTGATGGCGTCTTTCAGGATCCGGCCGCCGCTTTGGACCGGCACGACCTCGGCCCCGAGCTGCTCCATCCAGAAGACATTGGGACGCTGGCGCTGAACGTCCTTCTCCCCCATGTAAATGGTGCAGCGGAAGCCGAATCGGGCCGCCATGGTCGCGGTCGCGACCCCGTGCTGCCCGGCCCCGGTCTCCGCGATGACGCGCGACTTTCCCATGCGCCGCGCCAGAAGACCCTGCCCCATGACGTTGTTGGCCTTGTGCGCACCGGTGTGGTTGAGGTCTTCGCGCTTCACGTAGATTCGCGCTCCACCCAGGTGCCGCGTCAGGTTGCCGGCATAGGTCAGCGGCGTCGGCCGGCCTGAATACTCCCCCATAACAGCCCGGTATTCGGCCCAAAAACCCGGGTCGACCCGGGCCGCTTCGAAGGCGCCGGTCAACTCCTCGAAGGTCGCGTGAAGGATCTCCGGTACAAACCGGCCGCCGTAGTCCCCATAGTATCCCGCTCTCATGCCATCTCTCCGTCCGTCGGCGGCAAAGCCGCGATCGCGCGCATCACCGCCGCCAGCCTGGCCGGATCCTTCCGGCCGGGCTGCGATTCCACTCCGCTGTTGATGTCGATGCCGTAGGGGCGAACCGCCAAGACGGCGTCCCGGACATTTTCCGGCCCGAGACCGCCCGCCAGGATCAGGGGCCCCGGCAGGGAAACCCCTTGCAGGACCCGCCAGTCGAACGGCCTTCCGATCCCACCCCGATGGCCCGCGGACCAGGCGTCCAAGACGACCCCCCGCACCCGTCCCCGGTAGCGCTCCAGGGGACCGAGGCTGGCCCGGCCCTGCACCTGAAAGGCCTTGAGTGAATGCGGCATCAGGCGCCCGCACAGATCCGGGGGTTCGTCTCCATGAAGCTGGACCATATCGAGGCCGCACAAACGCATGATCCGCTCCACCTCGTCCACGGCCTCATCCACGAACACCCCGGTGGTCTTGACGAACGGCGGGAGGGCGCGGATGATCCGCCGGGCCGCCTCGGGGCTGATCCGCCTCGGGCTCGCCGCGAAGATGAAACCCAAGGCGTCGACCCCGGCTTCCGAGGCCATCAGGGCATCGTCGAGATTTGTCACCCCGCAGAGCTTCACTCTGACGCGCATGCCATCTGCCCCTCCGCCCGCCCGGCCTCCACCAGGGCCCGCGCCTTGCCGGCCGGGTCCCCCCCCGCCATGAGAGCGGTGCCGACCAGGACGGCGTCGACCCCGGCCGCCGCAAGCCGGCGGACGTCGTCAGGCCCCCTGATGCCGCTGGCGCTCACGACGGTGCACTCCGGCGGCAGCAGCGGCCTGATCTCGAGGGTCCGGTCGAGGTCCACCCGGAACGTCCGGAGATCGCGGTTGTTGATCCCGATCACCTTGGCCCCGCATTGCACCGCCTTTTCGGCATCCTCGCGGCTGTGGACCTCCACGAGGGCGGCCAGGTGGAAACGGTCCGCCTCCGCGATAAGATCGGTCAACCGCTCACGGCTGAGGGCCCGCGCGATCAGCAGAAAGGCATCGGCGCCGCAGCGGGCCGATTCCTCCACCTGCAGCGGATCGATGATGAAATCTTTCCGCAGCAGGGGCAATGGAACGGCGGCCTTGACCTTCGGCAAGAAGTCGATATCCCCCTGGAAAAAACGCCGGTCGGTCAACACCGAGAGGGCCGCGGCCCCGGCCCTGGCATACCCCGATGCGATGGGCACGGGGTCGCCGGGGGCGCGGATGGAACCGGACGACGGCGATCCGAATTTGATCTCGCCGATCAAGGCGATGCCTGTCTTCCGCTTCAACGCGCCGGTGAAATCCCGGATGGGCGCAGCGCCTCCTGATATCCGGGGCAGGCCCTTCAGCTTCAGCTGCCCAACCTCCCGGCGCTTCTCCTCCAGAATGGTGTCCAGGAAAGAGCGGTTCATCGTCCTACAGTTCCTTGCGTACGAATGGATGGCACCCCTGGGTGAAGCTCACCAGCTGATCGAGCTTCTCCCGGGCCTTGCCCGAATCGATCGACGCCTGCGCCCGCTCGATGCCCGTTCTGAAATCTTCGTCGAGCGAGGCGGCCATAAAGGCGGCGGCGGCGTTCAGGAGAACCATGTCCCTCCTGGGCCCTTTTTCCCCTTCGAGGATCGCGCGGACGATCTCCGCGTTTTCCCGGGCCGTGCCGCCCATGATGGCCTCCGGGATCGAGCGCTGCAAACCGAAATCCTCCGGCGTCATGTCGAAGGCACGGATCTTCCCGCCCTTCAGGTGCGCCACGTGGGTCACCCCGCAGATGCTGATCTCGTCGTAGGTGCCCTCACCACAGACTACGAAGGCCTCCCGGCTCTGCAGGTTGTCGAGCACCTGAGCGATCTTCGTCGTCAGGGAGGGATCGTACACCCCGAGCACCTGGACGGATGCCCCGGCCGGATTGGTGAGAGGGCCGAGCAGGTTGAAGATGGTCCGGATCCCGATTTCCCGGCGCGGGCCCGCGGCGTATTTCATCGCCCCGTGGTAGAGGGGCGCATAGAGAAACCCGATTCCCACCGTCTCGATACAGCGCTCCACGTCCGTGCTGGTCAGATCCAGTTTCACGCCGAGGTTTTCGAGGACATCGGCGCTCCCGCAAAGGCTTGAAACGGCTCGGTTCCCGTGCTTGGCGACCCTCACACCGGCACCGGCCGCGACGAAGGCGGTGGCGGTGGAAACGTTGAAGGTCCGGGTGCCGTCGCCGCCCGTGCCGCAGGTATCCAAAATGGTCTCGTCCTCGATGTTGATCTCGTCCCGGTCGATATTGACCAGGTGGTTGTTGAGGCGCACTTTCAACGCGCGTTTGCGCATAGCCACGGCGGCGCCTGTAATCTCCTCCACGGTCTCTCCTTTCAGCCGCAGCGCAACGGCAAATGCGCCGATCTGCGCGGGAGTCGCCTCCCCGCTCATCACTTCATCCATCGCCTGCTCCATCTCGTCGATGGACAGGTTTTCACCCTTGACCACTTTGGCAATCGCTTCCTTAATCATCGTTCCGTCCTCCGTTGTTGCGCAAAAAATTGTCGATAATCCTGCACCCGGCCGCCGTCATAATGGACTCCGGGTGAAACTGAATCCCTTCGCATCGGTACTCGCGGTGTCTGAGCCCCATGATCTCCCCTTCCTCGGTCCACGCACTGACCTCCAAGGTCTCCGGCAGGCTTTCCCTCCTCACCAGCAGCGAATGATAACGCGCTGCGGGAAAAGGCGCGGGGAGGCCTCGATACAACGAGCGACCGTCGTGAAACACCGGGGAGGTCTTCCCGTGCATCATGCGGCCGGCCCGCACGACCTCCCCTCCGAAGGCCGCCGCGATCGCCTGATGGCCGAGGCAGATGCCGAGGACGGGCACCCGGGGGCCAAGCCCCCGGATGAGCTCCACGCAGATCCCCGCCCCTTCGGGGCTCCCCGGCCCGGGGGAAATCAGCACCGCCTCCGGCGCAAGCCCTTCGACCGCCTCCGGAGTCACCGCATCATTGCGGTAGACCGCCACCTCCCGGCCCATCCCTTCGATCATCTGAACCAGGTTGTACGTAAACGAATCGTAGTTATCGATCAGCACCAGCATCCTTCATCGCCTCCTCGACCGCGCGGAAGAGGGCTGCGGCCTTCTTGAGTGTTTCTTCATATTCGGCCGCGGGGTTCGAATCGGCTACGATCCCGGCCCCTGCCTGAATGGACAACCTTCCTCGGGCTGCAACCAGCGTCCGGATCGTAATGCAGAAATCCGCCTCCCCGCCGAAACCGAACCAACCCACCGCCCCGGCGTAGGGCCCGCGCGGGGTGCCCTCCAGCTCCTGAATGATCTCCATCGCCCGGATCTTCGGCGCCCCGCTCACCGTGCCCGCCGGAAAGGCCGACATGAAGGCGTCGAAGCAGTCCCTCCCGGATTTCAGACGGCCTTCGACGCGCGAGACGAGGTGCATCACGTGGGAGTAGCGCTCCACCTTCATGAACATGGGCACCGTCACCGAACGCGCCGCGGCGACGCGCCCGACATCGTTGCGGCCCAGATCGACGAGCATCACGTGCTCGGCCCGTTCCTTCGGGTCCTCCAGGAGTTCCCGCTCGAGCCGCCCGTCCTCCTCCGCATCGGCGCCCCGTGGGCGCGTCCCGGCAATCGGGCAGACCTCGAGCCGCCCGTCCTGGATCCGGACGAGCATCTCCGGCGAAGCACCGATCATCTGCAGCGCACCGAAGTCCAGGTAGAACATGTAGGGCGAGGGGTTGATCCGCCTCAAGGCCCGGTAGAGCGGAAACGGGTCGCCCTCGATGCCCGCCGAAAACCGCTGCGAAAGGACGATCTGGATCGCATCGCCGGCGCAGATCTTCTCCTGGGCGAGGCGAACGCGCTGCATGAATCCCTCCCGCCCCACATGGGGCGAAAATTTCCCCACCCTGAGGCCGGCAGGGGTCGCGCCGGCATCCGGTCCGCCCTGCAGCAGATCGAGAATGCTTCGCAGGACTGCGCGGGCCTCTTCCAGACTGTGCAAGACCGGACCGCCGGACTCCTCTTGCACGAAGGCCAGCGCACGCATCCTGCGCTCGAAATGATCGAAGACGACCATGCCGCCGGCGGCGATGAAGACCCCCTCAGGGACTGAGGGGTCGAACGCCCCGTGCGCGGGCAGGCGCTCCCAGGTCCTGACCAGGTCATAACTGCAGGTGCCCACCATCCCCCCGGCGGCCAGCGGGCCGAAGGCGGAGGACTGCAGGCCGGTCTCGTACCCCGCCACGATTTCACGCAGTCCCTCGATCGGGCTGCCGCACAGCACCGTTGATCGCCCGTCGCCGCTGGTCGTTACTTCCATGCGGTCTCCGAACGCCCGGCAGGTGACCAAAGGCCTGAAGCCGATGTAGCTGTAACGCCCCCAGGGCGATGCCCCTGTGCCCTCTGCCGGGTTGGTGTCAGCGCTTTCGAGCAGATAGGAATGACCCGGAAAGCGTTCGCGGATCCTTGCGTAAACCGCCACGGGATCCCTGCCTTCGGATGGAAGATCCACCTGCAGGGGGACAAGTCTGACTCTTCGCTTCTGTGAAAAGGATGCTTCAAGGGGCATGCTCATCGTTCCGTCGTTTCCTCCGAAAAGAAAAGGCCGCGGGTTCGACCCGCGGCCTTTTCTTTTCGGACAGTACACAAAAAAACCGCAGGTCCCCTGGGAGGGGCCTGCGGTCGTTGCTCTTTTAGATCATATCAGCCGGCGCAGCTCACCTCCCTGTCAGGTGAGCCACCACCAGTTCCGTGCGCTCATAGCGAGCGATCTATGATCGTCCATTCGTTTCATGATGTCCTAGCGTACGGACAAGCCCGGCGGCTTGTCAAGAAAAAAATCGCACCGGAAGGTCGAATCACCCCGCCTAATCAAACTTCCCTTCGACACCTCAACATTTTGCTTGACAAGCGCCGCCGCCATCTCCTACAAAGAAGGAAAATCATTCTGTGGATTGAACGATGACCTTGACCGCTATCGACATTCAGACCGTTTCAGCCCGCTATTACGTCGGCGCCTATCTCTATTTTTGGGGTTGGAGTCCGCCCATGGGCTGAAATGTTCTCGACCAGGCATCTCAAACCGTGGGCACCTCTCAGGACCCGCGGTTTTTTTTTGCAGTCAACCGGATAGAACCTTCGAGGCAGCCCGAGACCATCGAGGCCGCTTCGTCATCCCAAGGAGGCGTGGCCCGCCAATCGGCCGCACGAACGTGATGAACATCGTCCTGATCGGCTATCGCTGCAGCGGAAAATCGACCATCGGCTCTCTTCTGGCCGAAAGGCTGAATAGGCCTTTCTTCGATACGGACCGCGCGATCGAAGACCGCATGGAACGATCCATCCAGGATTTCATCGCGATGGCCGGCTGGGCTTCCTTCAGAAACGCTGAAAGACGGACGATCCAGGGCCTGGCCGGGATGGACGATCTGGTGATCGCCACGGGCGGAGGCGTTGTCCTCGACCCCCAAAACATCTCCGATCTGAGGGCGAATGGTTGGGTGGTCTGGCTCAAGGCGGACGCAGCCGCCATCCGCCGCCGGATGCAGCAGGACCCTGATGCAGCCATCTGCCGGCCCCCGCTGGCCGGCGGCGATGCCTGCAGCGAGATCGAGCGGGTCCTGGAGGCGAGGACGGCACTCTATGAAAGCGCCTGCGACTGTGCCCTCGATGCGACCTCCAGGAGCCCGCAGGCCATTGCCGATGAAATCCTTGCCCTCCTGCCCTGGAACCGACAGGCCGGGGAAACTCTTCCGGGGCGGTCGGACCTCCCGGAACCTGTGGAAAAAGGTAGCCGCCATGCCAGGTAACACCTTCGGACAAGCGCTGAGAATAACCACCTTCGGAGAGTCCCACGGCCCGGCCGTGGGGGCCGTGGTCGACGGCTGCCCTCCGGGTCTCGCGCTTTCGGAAACGGATTTTCTGGAGGCCATGGCGAGGCGGCGCCCGGGAACACGGCCCTTTGACAGCCCCCGCAGCGAAAAAGATCAGGTCATCCTCCTCTCCGGAGTCTTCGAAGATCGAACAACCGGCACACCGATCACGCTCCTGATCCACAACCAGGACGCCGACAGCCGGCCCTACGAGCAGCTCCGTCACATTTTCCGCCCCGGGCACGCCGACATCTCCTATCACATGAAGTACGGCCACAGGGATCACCGGGGCGGCGGCCGGGCATCGGCCCGCGAAACGGCGGCCCGGGTCGCCGCGGGCGTGATCGCCGGAAAAATCCTGCACCCTGCCGGGGTCTCCGTACAGGGCTACACCGTTGAACTTGCCGGGGTCCAAGCGGGGAAAGGCGACATCCAAAACGCCGCCGGGAATCCTTTCCGCTGTGCCGACCCCGAGGCCGCGGCTCGAATGGCCGAGGCCCTCGAGGCCATTCGGGCAACCGGGGATTCAGCGGGGGGCATCATCGAGGTTTTGATCACGGGCTGCCCGCCGGGCCTGGGAGAGCCCGTTTTCGACAAACTGGACGCCGACCTCGCCAAGGCTGTGATGTCCGTCGGCGCGGTCAAGGGGGTGGAGATCGGCGCGGGGTTCGAGTCCGCCCGCTTGAGGGGGTCCGAGAACAACGATCCGATCATGCCGGAAGCCTTCGCCTCGAATCACGCCGGCGGGATCCTCGGCGGGGTGTCGACGGGAGCGGATATCGTCCTTCGGGCGGCCGTCAAACCGATCCCGTCCATCGGGATGGAGCAGCAGACCATCGACCGTAACGGAAAACCCTTCCGCCTGAAGCTGTCGGGGAGGCACGACACCACCGCCGTTTCCCGGATCGTCCCGGTCCTCGAGGCGATGGTCCTGCTCGTCCTGGCCGACCATTACCTGCGGGCGCGGGCACAGATGACGGGTCCTTTTCAGAACAATCTCCAACGCGGTTTCTTCGAGAAAGGCTAGAGCATGACGTCTTCAACGCACACGGGACAGCACACGGCTTTGAAAGGCATGCCCCGCCGCCGTGAAACGGAAGAGAGAATCGGACCGGTCTTGGCCCCTTCCGGCATGGCGCCTTTTGTCAACCGCGGGGCTCAGGACGGCTTTTATTTTTACTACTGGTGGACCGGTCCGCCCATGCGCCTTTGAGCTTTGAACCGCAAGGAGGCCGTGGGTGGAAAGATCCCCCACGGCTTTTTTTTGCACCAACGGGAGTCCGTTGCCGGGGCCCCGGCCCGCAGGCAAACCATCGCACACAAAGGGAGGCAGTTTATGAACAGGATTCTTCTGGTAGGAGATGAACGACCAGTCCGCATTCTTCTGAAGGACCTCCTGATCGAAGAGGGGTACGATGTCTTGGGGTGTCAGGAGCCGGCAGGCCTCGACCGGTTGATCGAACAGAACGGGCCGGACCTCCTTGTCTGGCATATCAGCCCCCGTTATGCCGAAGGGCTCTACTGGCTGCAGCGCATCAGAGGGAACCACCCCCGGCTGCCGGCGATCCTCTTCACGGACCAGCCGTGGCTGGACCTCCCGCCCCGGTGGGTCTCGGCCCACAATTACCTGGTGGGAAGCCTGAACCTCGGGAAACTCAAACGCACTGTCAAGCGCGTCCTTTGCAACCGGGGGCGGGAAGGGCGGCTTCCATGCACGGCCTTATCGGCTTCCGATGCGCTCGCATCTAAGCATACGGGGGCTTTTTCAAAATGATTTCCAGGGACGCTCAACTCTTCGAACCGGCCACGGAGGCGCGCTTTCACAGGAGCCTGCAGGAAAGCGGTGGCAGCAAGCCGGCGGCAGGCTGCCCAAAGGCCCCCGAGACCGGCGGCGGAACCGAGGGGAAAGCCCTCCAGGGGAACCGGAATAACGAGTCGGCGCGCCGCATGGTCGGGATATCCACCCTATCCGCAATCGGGAGGGAACCATTTATGGGCAACCGTTTTCACATCATGATTCATCGAAACAGCGAAAATCTGCATCTCAGGCTGGAGGGGGATTTCGACAAGGGCTCCGCCTGCGAATTGCTTCATACCCTTCAGAGCCTCGGCTGCGGTTCGCAGCAGATTTTCATCCATACAACCTGCCTCGGGCATGTCGACCCCATCGGGAGGGAACTTTTTCTGCGCCATCTGAGCGACCTGAACACGCGGTCGCTGAATCTGCGCTTCACAGGGGAGTACGCCGCGCAAATAGCCCCTCAAAGGACCGCCCATTCCGACGGAAATGCATCGTACGGCACAGGCGGGTTTTCAATCGGGAAATGAGGAGTTTTCGGTTCACGGGCGGCGTCTGCCCAATGTCATCCCTGCGGGACGGGTCCCGGTTTCTGGATGACGGCTGAAGACGCCCCCCTAGGGAAAAACAACATAACCGTTTTGAATCCAAACAAGATTGTCTTAAAATCCGAAGGAGGGAACGTATCATGATCGGCAAAGCAATCAGAATGGAAAGAATCATGGACCGCCAGACCGGCAAGACCGTCATCGTCCCGATGGACCACGGCGTCACAGCCGGGCCCATCCTGGGCATCACCAATATGAAGGAGGCCATGCGCCAGGTGGCGGCCGGCGGCGCCAACGCCGTTGTGGAGCATAAGGGCATGGTGGCCCGCGGACATCGCCGGAGCGGCCCGGACATGGGACTGATCGTACACCTGTCGGCAAGCACCTCTCTTTCCCCGCACCCCAATGCCAAGACCCTGGTCTGTACGGTCGAAGAGGCCATAAAACTCGGCGCCGACGCCGTCTCGATCCACGTCAACATCGGCAACGGGTACGAAAAGGAGATGCTGGCCGACTTCGGCAAGGTCGCCCTGAGCGCTGCGGAATGGGGCATGCCGCTCCTCGCCATGATCTACCCGCGCGGGGAGAAGGTGAAGGACGAATACGACCCGGCGGTCATCAAGCATGCCGCCCGCCTCGGGGCCGAACTGGGCGCGGACATGGTCAAGGTCAGCTACACCGGCAGTCCGGAGACCTTCCGGGAGGTGGTGGAAGGATGCCACGTCCCCGTCATCATCGCAGGGGGGCCCAAGATGGGCTCGGACCGGGCCATCCTCGAGATGGTCAGGGGAGCCATCGATGCCGGGGCCGCAGGCACCTCCATCGGCCGGAACGTCTTCCAGCACCAGAACCCCACCCGCATCGTGCGGGCCCTTTCCATGATCGTCCATGAAGGCGCCGACGTGGAAAAGGCGCTCGATTTCCTGAATCACCCAGAGAAGACGGATAGTGAAAATGAACCACTCGGACTCAAACTGGCAAGAGTTTCATAAACGGCGAAGCGAAATCGACGGCATCGACGAGGCGATCCTGAAGCTCCTCGCGAGGCGCCAGACCGTCTCGCGCGCCATCGGAAACGCGAAGAAGGAGCTCGAGCTGCCCATTATGGACCCGGGGCGCGAGGGGCATGTGCTCAGGCGGCTGGTGGAGATCGGCGGGGAGGAGATCGCCCCCGACGCCATCCGCCGGGTGTTTCGGGAGATCATCTCCGCCTGCCGCTCCGTGCAGGAGGATATGACCATCGCCTACCTGGGGCCGCCGGGCACCTTCTCCCACCAGGCGGCCATCGCCTTTTTCGGCCAGGCCCCCGCCTTCCAGCCCGTGGACACCCTGGATGACGTCTTCGCCGCCGTGGAAAAAGACGTCTGCCAGGATGGCGTGGTGCCGATCGAAAACGCCTATGAAGGCGCCGTCAGCCGCACCCTGGACCTCCTCTACCGGTCCCCGCTCCGAATCCAGGGCGAAACCTTCCTGCGCATCCGGCACCACCTCCTCAGCCGGTGCAGCACGCTCTCGGAGGTCCGCTGCGTCTACTCGCACCCCATGGCCCTGGCACAGTGCCGAGGGTGGCTCAGAAGCAACCTGCCGGGCGTGCCATGCCGCGAGACTTCCAGCACCGCCGCCGCGGCCCGGCTTGCGTCCGAAGAAGCGGGGGCGGCGGCCGTGGGCGGACAATTCGCAGCGATGCATCTGGACCTTTCGATGCTCGTCCAGGACATCCAGGACTATGCCGACAATGTGACGCGGTTCCTCGCCATCGGCAAGCGGGAAAACCGCCCGAGCGGTCATGACAAGACCTCGGTCCTTTTTTCCCTCCGCCATCGCCCGGGGTCCCTGTACGAAGTCCTCGAACCCCTGGCACGAAACGGGATCAACATGACCCGCATCGAGTCGCGGCCCATGAAGACCAAAACCTGGGAATACCTCTTCTTCGCCGACCTGGAAGGGCATGAAAGAGAGACCCCCCTGAGGGAGGCGCTTCCGGTGATGGACGAGCGATGCGCCTTCCTGAAGCGCCTCGGTTCCTATCCGAAAGGCGGTGAGCCGTGGAGCTGACAGCGCCCCTCGTGGGGATCGTCGGCGGAAATGGGCGGATGGGCTCCTGGTTCAAACACTTCTTCGAACAGCAGGGCCTGAGGGTTCTGACCGCCGGACCCGGAGACGACCCCTCTCCCGCGGATCTGGCGCGGCGCTGCGACGTCGTGGTCCTCTCGGTCCCCATCGCGGCCACGCTGCCCGTCATCCGGGAACTGGCGCCGCTGGTGCGGACGGAGGCGCTGCTGATGGATCTCACATCGGTCAAGGCTGAGCCGGTCCATGCCATGCTTGCCTGGGGAGCCTGCCAGGTGGTCGGCGCCCACCCGCTTTTCGGCCCGGAAGCCCGCCCCGCGGATGCCCTCCGGATGGTCCTTTGTCCCGGCCGGGGAGAGGACGGTCTGGGCTGGCTGCAGACAGTGCTGCGGGCGGGAGGCATCCAGCCGTGCCTCATGCCTCCCGAAGACCACGACCGGCGGATGGGGGTGATCCAGGGGCTGCTGCATTTTACGACGCTGGTCCTGGCCCGGTGCCTCGCCGGCTCCGGGTTTGCTGCAGAGGAGCTGGAGGCCTGCGCCACCCCCAACTTCCAACAGGCTGTGGGACGTATCAGGGGCCTGCTGGCGCAGCCTTCCGATCTGTTCGAGGGACTCTTGATGGCTAATCCCCATGCGGGGCCCTGCATGGATGCCTACATCCAGGCGGCGGAGCAGCTGCGGGAAGAAATCCGAGGCCTTGACAGAGTGGCATTCAACCGGCAATTCGACATGCTGCGGGGTTGTTTCGATCCGCAGGCCAAACAGGGAGAGAGCGGATGAAAGAGATCTGGGTCAAGGTGGACCCCTGGGACAAGACCCTGGTAACCACGGCCCTCGAGAGCGGGGCCGCGGCGGTGGTGGTGCCGAAGGAGTACACCCCCCGGGTCAAAGAGCTCGGACGCATCAAGACCGTCTCGGAGGACGGGGACCTCCGCTGGGGCGAAGACGTGGTCACCATGGAGATCACCTCGGCGGACGACCAGGAACGGATCGTGGACGCGGCGGCTGGAAAACGCGTGATCGTGCGGACATCGGACTGGCATGTCATTCCGCTCGAAAACCTCGTGGCCCGGACCCCCAATCTCTTCGCCGAGGTGGACGGGATCGAGAGCGCCAGGCTGGCCGCCGGGATCCTCGAAAAAGGGATGGACGGACTGCTGATCACCTGCCGGGACACGGCCGAGGTGCGGAGCATCATTCAGGAGATCCAGGGGATGAGCCAGACTTTGCCCCTGTCCGGGTTCACCGTCACCGGGGTTCGCCACCTCGGCATGGGGGACCGGGTGTGCGTCGACACGTGCTCCATGATGGGGGCCGGCGACGGGATCCTCGTCGGCAACAGCCACCGCGCCCTCTTCCTGGTGCATGCCGAAAGCCTCGAGAACCCCTATGTGGCGCCGCGCCCCTTTCGCGTCAACGCCGGGGCGGTGCACGCCTACGTCCGGGTTCCCGGCGGCCGGACCCGCTATCTTTCCGAGCTCAAGGCCGGCGACGAGGTGCTGGGAGTCCACGCCGACGGACGCACCGAAAACCTCGTGGTGGGGCGGGCCAAGGTCGAAAAGCGCCCCCTCCTCCTGGTGGAGGCGGAGGACCCCGATGGGCATACGGCCGGCATCATCCTGCAGAACGCTGAGACGATCCGGCTCGTGACACCGGAAGGCGGGGCCGTTTCGGTGGTGCACCTGCAGCCCGGCGACCAGGTGTTGGGCTTCACGGAGACCGGCGGACGGCATTTCGGACACCGGATCGAAGAAACCATCACCGAACGCTGAAGCGCGGACGGGGCCGTCCACCCCGAGCGAGATGCCCAGAGTGTTTTGTCCCGCCAAGCCGTCGAACACTATGCCTGATGGGATGATGCACCGTGAAGGGCCTCATGCGCCCCTGCAGGATCAAGATGGCCAGGGCGGTCATCGGAAGGCGTGATCGCAGGGGCGCGCTGATCGGGAAACCGCTTTCCCGATCGCTCGAATTTCAGATCCAGATTCCAGATGTGCAGACACATCGCCCAGGAGGAGCCGGAAGTGATCGGAGTACCCATTACGGCGCGCGGCACGGATGAGGCCGTCGCCAAAATGCAGCAGGCATCGAACGAGGCCGATCTCCTCGAAATCCGCCTCGACGGTATGGAACAGATCGATATGGAGCGGCTTTTGGCTGCAGCCCCTCTGCCGGTCATCGCCACCTACCGGTCGCGCCGGCAGGGGGGGCTCGGCACGCTGGACAACCGCGCGCGATCCGAGGTCCTGATCACCGCAGCCGAAGCAGGGGCATCCTACATCGATGTGGAATACAGCCTCCCCCTGGAGGTCAGGGAAGAACTCTTCGATCGGTGCCGGCCGGGGCGGATCATCCTCTCCCACCATCACCCGAACGGGACCCCGGAGCCGGCGGAGCTTTCACGCCGCCTCCGGAACATGGCGGACAGCGGCGCCGACATCATCAAGATCGTAACGCGGGCGAACCGGCCGGAAGACAACCTCACCGTGCTCGGGCTGATCCCTCGAGCGCGCGACCTCGGGGTGGACATCATCGCCTTCTGCATGGGGCCGGTCGGACGCCTGAGCCGGATCGCCTGTGTGCCGATGGGCGGCTTTCTGACCTTCGCCGCGTTCGAAAAGGGCGAGGAATCAGCCGACGGACAGATGACCGTCGCCGAGACGAAGGCACTCCAGGAGACCCTGGCCCTATGCGAATAGACCAGCATACCGTCCTTTACGCCGTGATCGGCCACCCCCTCGGCCACACGCTGAGCCCCGTCATGCACAATCGGGCCTTCGAGGCGACGGGGGAGAATGCCGTTTACATGGCCTTTGAAACCGATCGCCTGGCGGACGCCGTCAACGGCATGCGGGCCCTCGGGATCCGCGGCTGCAGCGTCACCCTTCCCTTCAAGACAGCGGTGATGCCCCTCCTCGACGACATCGACCCCCTCGCCCGGGCGATCGGCGCAGTGAACACCATCGTGAACCGGGGCGGCCGGCTCGCAGGCTACAACACCGATGCGGCCGGAGCCCTGGCCGCCGTGCGCGAGGTCATGGAACCCTCCGGACGCCGTGTGGTCATCCTCGGGGCAGGCGGAGCCGCACGCGCAGCGGGCTTCGCCTTTAAGGAGGCCGGGGCCTCCCTCACCATCGCCAACCGGACACCCGAAAGAGGTAAAGAACTGGCGCGCGCCTTGAACGCGTCCTTCGCACCGATCGACGGCCTCCGGGGCCTCCCCGTGGACCTCCTGATCCAGGCCACGCCGGTCGGGATGCACCCCCGCCAGGACCGTTGCCCCCTCGACGAGGCGCTCATCCAGGCCCCGGTGGTCATGGATATGATCTACAACCCGAGGGAAACGCGTCTGCTCGGAGTCGCCCGTCGAAAAGGCGCCGCGGTCATCCCCGGCCTGCGGATGTTCATCCATCAGGGCGCCGCGCAATTCCGGCTGTGGACCGGCAAAGAACCCCCCCTCGAGGCGATGGAAGCAGCCGTCCTGCAGGCCCTGGAGCACCCATGAAAACGATCGAACCCAAGCGGACCGTCAACGCCGCCCTGGACCTCCCGGGCTCCAAGAGCATGACCCATCGGGCCCTGATCACGGCCGCCCTCGCCGAAGGGCCGAGCCTGATCGAGGCGCCGCTTTTCTCCGAAGATACCCGCTACACCCTCGACGCCCTCCGATTCATGGGCGCCTCGGTTCAACCCAGCGGGGACGACCTGGCCGTCGCCGGAATCAACGGCGGCGTCGCGCTTCCCTCACCGGAGGCGACCCTCTTCCTCGGCAATTCCGGGACATCCATGCGCCTGCTGCTTTCCGTGGCCGCGCTCGGCCATGGACGTCTCACCCTCGACGGCTCCGAGCGCATGCGGGAGCGCCCTCTCGCCCCCCTCGTAGAAGCGCTCCGGGCGCTTGGAGCCGCCATCTCTTACGCCGGGAGGCCCGGCTGCCCCCCCGTCCGGCTCGAGGCCCGCGGCCTCGACGGCGGAACAGTGAAGATCCCCGCCGCCGAAAGCAGCCAGTACCTTTCCTCGCTGCTCCTCGCCGCCCCGTATGCCCGCGACACCGTCGAAATCGAAGCGGTCGGGCCGCTTCTGTCCCGGCCCTACGTGGACATGACCCGCTTCGTCATGGAGGCGTTCGGCGTCCGGGTCGAGTCTTCCGGCCCGCAGTCCTTTCTCGTCCCGAAAGAGAGGCGTTATCACGGCCGGCGTTTCAGAATCGAGGCGGACCTGTCGAGCGCCTCCTATTTCTGGGCCGCCGCCGCCGTCACCGGGGGGTCCGTGACCATCCGCAACGTCCGGCCCTTCGAGACCTGCCAGGGGGATGTCGGCTTTCTGGATCTGCTCGAGGCCATGGGATGCGCCGTCCTGAAGGAGCCGGATGCCGTGACCGTCCAGGGCGGGCCGCTCGAGGGGATCGAAGCGGATATGAACGGCATGCCGGACATGGTGCCGACCCTGGCGGCGGTCGCCCCCTTTGCAGAGGGAAGAACAACGATCCGCAATGTCCCCCACCTCCGCTTCAAGGAGAGCGACCGCCTTCGATCCGTCACCCGGGCATGGCGTCGCCTAGGCGCCCAGGTCCGGGAGCTGCCCGACGGCCTCGAAATCGACGGAGGAAAATCGCTCACCGGCGCCGTCGTAGACCCCGAAAACGACCATCGGCTCGCGATGAGCCTCGCGGTCATCGGTCTTCGCACCCCTGGCGTGCGCATCCTGAACGAGGACTGCGTCCAAAAATCCTTTCCGGGCTTCTGGACCCTCTTTGACGCTCTTTAGATGGTCCCGGGCAGCCTCCCGAACAGGCGGCCGCCCGTCAGGGGCCCGCAGCGGCTCGCCTAATCTTACCGGGTCATAGCGCCTCCCTCGTCCCGGTAGAACAGGAAACTGTCGCAATCATAGCGGAAAGAGGTTTCCCCGGTGCTCACCGGGTCATTCTGGATGGAGTAAGCGGCGGAACCGCGGGCCGGGGTTCGTCAACCGATTCGTTGTCAGCGGGCTCGGGCTGTCGCGCTTGGCTTCACCCTTGAAGGAGCGTCTTTCCCGAATCTCGCTTCAAGATCCCGCCACTCACCGCACGAACCGAAAGGCGGTGCTTGTCATCCTCGCAGGAGGTGATTATAATCAGGTCCTGTCAAAATCGGCAGGGCGAAACGGTCTTGTTTCAAGCGCTTGCGGCCTGCCTCCCACGATGAGCATTTTGCCGGCGGTGAAGACGTCATGAACGGAAAACAAACCAGGCTCAGAAGAATCCTCCATCCAGGCTCCCGAAGAACCGTCATCGTTCCGCTCGATCATGGATATACCATGGGGCCCATCACCGGGATCGCCGAGATTGAAAAGGCCGCGTTGGCCGCCGCCCAAGGCGGCGCATCGGCCGTCATCCTCCACAAAGGGTCCGCTGGCCGATGCGCCGCGAATCTTCCTCCCCAAATCAGCCTTATCGTTCATCTTTCCGGGAGTACCCATTGCGGCGTCGATCCGCAGAGAAAGATCCTCGTCTGCTCCGTTGAAGAGGCCGTCAGCCTCGGGGCGGACGCCGTCTCGGTGCACGTCAACATCGGCGGCGCTCACGAAGCCGATATGCTGCACGATTTCGCCTATATATCCGCAGAGGCCCGACGGTGGGGCATGCCCCTTCTTGCCATGCTGTATCCGGAAAGCTCGCTGAGCGGCGCCGTCGACCGTGCGCAGCTGATCGCCCACGCCGCGCGTCTGGGGGCCGAGCTGGGGGCGGACCTGGTCAAAATACCGTACACCGGGGATCCCGAATCCTTCCGCCAGGTCACCGGGGGGTGCGGGGTGCCTGTCGTCGTGGCCGGGGGGCCCAAGATGGGGTCGTCCGGTGCGGTGCTCAGCATGGTCGCGGAGGCGATGGACGCCGGCGCAGCCGGGACCGCATTGGGGCGGAACGTCTTTCAGCACGCACAGCCCGAGCGGATGGTCGCCGCCATCGCCATGCTCGTGCACCAGAACCGCTCCGTCGAAGAGGCCCTCAGACGCCTCGAGACCCCGCTCGAACTCACACCGAAGCGGGGTCGCGTCCCGTGAAGATTCCCCGGGGGTCTCGACAACCAACCACCTGTTTTTGCTGATTCTTTATCAAAAACGACCTGTCCCATCCCCTGCGCCCGGCCGCTTCTTTTCCAGGGGCTTTTCCGCCCTCGACTGCTCATGCCGCCGACCAAGCGCTGCATCGGCATTCCGCCGGCGTGACGGCGGAGCGACGGCACGGGTCACGTGCCACGTGAAACATCCGGCCGCCACCTACGGCCTCCCTTTTGGAAACCCGACCGGAATGGGAGGGCGAATCACCCGCCCTTCGGGCGCAGCAGCAGCTGCTGCGCCGCCCCGAAGCAGAGTCTGCGCACCAGCATCAGCACGAGGAACGCCCCGATGGCCGTGGATCCGACGATCATCAGCATCACCACGATCTGATAGCGGATGGCTGTCAGGGGATCGGCCCCGGCCAGGATCTGGCCCGTCATCATCCCCGGGATGAAGACCACGCCGGCCGCCATCATGGAGTTGATGGAAGGGATCATCCCGGCCTTTATCGCGTTTCTGAGGATCTCCCGGCTGGCCTCGCGGTAGTCGGCCCCGAGGCAGAGCATCATCTCCACCTCCCGTCTCCGCCCGCGAAGATCGCTCAGGAGACGCTCGAGCGACACGGCAACCGCGTTCATGGAGTTCCCGATCACCATGCCCCCGAGCGGGATGAAGACCTGCGCCCGCCACCAGGGCGTGGCGCCGACGACCACGCCGCTCACCAGATAGGAAATGATCCAGTAGCTGAACAGCATGGAGAGGAAGGTCGGCCAGAAGAGCGCGATCTGTTTTTCACGGGCCCGCGCCCGGATGGTCCAGGCCGCAAAAAGGATCATGAAAACGAAGACCGCCGTCACCAGCCAAATGTCCTGCGCATTGAAGACGAACTTGAGGACATACCCCAGCAGGAAAAGCTGCGCGAAGGTCCTGACCGCTCCCAGCAGCAGATCGCGCTCGAGCCCGAGTCCGTGCAGAAAGGACACCGCACCCGCCCCCAGGATAAAGACACATCCCAGGGCCAACTGAAACAGCGATATGTCAGGAACGGCTGCGGTCATGCGCCCTCCCTCCATTGTCCGTTCAACAGGGTCACCCGGACCGGTTCGACGATCCGCGGCTCGAACCGGCGATGGCTCACCATGACGACGGTCATCCCCGCCTCCCGGCAGAGCCGCTCCGTCTCATCTTCCACAATCCGCGCGCTTCGTTCGTCCAAGGCGCTCGTCGGCTCATCCAACAGAAGCACCTCGGGCGCGAGCAGGAGGCCCCGCACGAAGCACAAACGCTGGAGCTGGCCCACGGACAGGGCCTCGGCAGGCGCCTCCAGCTGCACCCCTTCCGGGAGAAACCGGTCCAGACGAGCCCGCAGCTCCTGGTCGGAAGGTCGGACCAGGCCCTGGTTGTGCCGGAAGGAAAAGGGGAGCAGGAGGTTTTCCTGTACACTGCCCACGACAACGGCCGGCGTCTGCTGAATGAAGAGGACGGACCGTCGCAGGACGGGTGGGGGGAAATCCTTCAAAGGACGCCCCTTGAAGCGGATCGTTCCCGCGGAAGGCTCCTCGAGCCGGTTGATGAGGCGCAGGAACGTCGATTTCCCGGACCCGGAAGGTCCTCCGATCAGATAGAACGCCCCCTGGAGAAGGGAAAGAGAAAGCCCTTCGAAGAGGGGACGCTCCCGTAAAAAGGAGAACGACACGTCTTCAAAGCGGATGACGACGGACCCGGTCATCTCGAAAATGCCCCCACAGCCGCTGTAAATGCTTCGTTGGATCGGTCAGGTACTCCTTCCGGGACAGGTCGATGAAGCTGAAGGGCTCGCCCGCCTCGCCCCCACGCTTCACCGTGTCGAGCCAGGCGGGGACCCAGGCCTTCGGCTCCATGCCCGCATCGAGGAGTCCCACCCGGTCGAGCCCCGGACTGAGAACCCAGGGCGGCCTTTGCCGCAGGACGGGTTCGGGGTCCGCCAGGCTGGCGCGGCTGACAGCGGCGACGCCGCTCGTGGCCAGGGTCTGTGCCGCCTCCGCGCCTTCCTCGGCACCTGGAGAGCGGGCGGGGACCCGATAGCCGATCTCGATTTCGACGGGCCGGTCGAAAAGCCAGCGTGCCATGATGCCGAGATATCCTGCGGCCAGGTTTTCGGTAAAGAAATCCTGAACGGGGCCCACGGCCTCCGGAGGGTGCTCCATGCCCCCCAGCCGTAGTCCATCCACTTCCTTCGCGAGCCCACGGACGATCTGCGGATCGATCAACTCGCTCCACCCTACGCCCAGATAGACCACCGCGCCTGAACCTTTTTCACGGATCTCCCCCAGATAGGACCGCAGCATCCAATCGGCGACCTGCGCGCTCGGTCTATTCCACTCGAGGGCCCGATCCATCAAAAGCCACCCGCCGAGCGCCGGATGACCGCTCAAAGCGCCCACGCACTCACGGAAGACCCGGATGCGCTTTTCCAGGACCGCCGGGTCCGCCCACCAGTCATAGGGCCGGAGATGCCGCACCTTGCCATCCACAAATATCGGGGGCGCTCCTGCGGCCTTCCAGCCCGAGACAAGATAGGGCGCCCCCCACGCAAGCCCCAGCAGGCGACCGGCCGGAGCCGTCAGCATGGCTCCGAGCCCCTTTTTCTCCATCCGATCGAGGGCCGCCACCAGGCCGTCGAGATAGGCCGTGACCGCCCGCGGGGCCCGTAAGAGCGCCTCTTCCAGCACAGGCAGGTACAGCCTTTCGAGCCCGAGGTCCGCAGCGATTCCCGACGCCGTCTCAATCCGCGACGGCTCAGGCGCCTCGAGGCCGTCCAGGCCCCGCACCGGGCAGATGTAGGTTGCCGTCAACTCCATTCTTTCCTCCCGTTGTGACCGGCCTCAGGCGCCCGCGCTCCCGAGGCACGCTCAGCCGCGGTTCTCGGTGCTGCGCCAGCCCCAGGCGCCCGGCGCAGTTCTCCGCTCGCCAAGAGTGCGCACCCTTCCGTCCCCTTTTCCCGGCAACGAAAATCTTGTGCAGCCGGCCCTTGTCCGTTATACTCCGGCACCGCATCCGGCTTTCGGCCGGCTATCCGCAAGCCCTTTCCCGATGCGTTCGGCCGCGCATCTTCCGTGGAATCCCTGGGACGCCGCCCCCGTCCGGAAACAAGATTTTCTTTTAATTCAGTGGAAATCCGTAGTTCCGGACAAACACGGCCTGCACTTCGCCGCGAAGGCAAAGCGGCCGTTTAGCATCGGGATCGGCAAACAAGCCCCTTTCCGGATAAGCAACCTGGTCGTGCCAAATCATCATTTCCGGATGGAAACGAGGTGACACCATGAAAATCGTACTCGTCCTGCTGGACGGCCTCGGGGATCGGTCCTACCCGTCCCTTCAGGACAGGACGCCGCTTCAGGCCGCCCAGACACCGAATCTCGACCGGCTCGCCGCCCTCGGGAGCAATGGACTCTTCCACGCCTCCTGCCCGGGGGAATGCCTCCCCAGCGAGATCGCGCACCACCTGATCTTCGGTTATGCAAGAGAGGCCTTTCCCGGCCGGGGGCTTCTCGAAGGGGTGGGGGCGTCGGTGCCTTTCCAGGACCAGGACGTGCTTTGTCTCGCCCATCTCTCCCATGTCCGCCTCGTAGATGGGATCCCGATCCTCACGGTTTCGCACAAAACCATCGACCTGGACCCGGAGGAGCGGAATGCCCTGTACGCGGCCCTGTCGCCATACGAATCCGGCCCCATCCGGATCGAGCTGCACCGGACGTACGGGAACAACGGCATCCTGGTCCTCAAGGGCCCCGTGTCCCCCTTCGTGTCGGATTCGGACCCGATGCTGCGGGGCTGCAGCATGGCCCGCATCCACCCGCTCGCGGACAACCCGGAGCCCGAACGCGCCGAGCGCACGGCGCGGGCCCTGAACGACTACCTCCGTCACTGCCACGCCGTGTTATCCCGGCATCCGATCAACCGCGGCCGCCTCGCCAGCGGCCGCGCCCCTGCCAATTTTCTGGCCACGCAGCGTTCCGGCCGGCGCATCCGGCAGGAGCCTTTTCCCCAAAAGTGGGGGATG
Source organism: Desulfatiglans anilini DSM 4660 (assembly GCF_000422285.1). NCBI lineage: Bacteria > Pseudomonadati > Thermodesulfobacteriota > Desulfobacteria > Desulfatiglandales > Desulfatiglandaceae > Desulfatiglans > Desulfatiglans anilini. Next base: position 134,363 of record NZ_AULM01000001.1, on the reverse strand, counting down.
ACCGCCCGCCTGATCGGCTCGGGCGCGGTTTTTGCGGGCCTGGCCCACGAACTCGGCCTCGATTTCACCCCCGAGAAGGACACCGCCGCCCCCGGCGAGGATCTGCGGAGGCGGGTCCGCATGGCCCTCGACGACGGCTTTCATGATTTCATCCACGTGCACACGAAGGCCCCCGACGAGGCCGCCCACAGGGGGGACCCCCTCGCAAAGAAGCGGATCATTCAAGACCTCGACGGGGCCCTCTCCGAGGCCCTCGACGCCGTCACCACCCGTGGCGATCTCCTGCTAGCCGTGACGGCGGATCATTCGACGCCCTGCGAATCCCGTCTCATCCATTCCGGGGAACCGGTGCCTGTGGCCCTTGCCGGACAAGGGGTGCGCCGGGACGCGGTGGTCCGCTTCGATGAAATCAGCGCCGCAGCCGGCTGCCTCGGTTTTCTGCGCGGCGGCGAACTCCTGCTCACCCTTCTCAACTACGCCGACCGATCGGCCCTCGTGAGCCACTGCCTCGGGCCGGCCAGGCGGCCCTTTTTCCCGACGGACTACGCCCCGTTCGACATCGGGAATCCTCCGGCTGCAGACTGACCGGGGCCTCTCCCGCACCCATCCTTTTCCGGATGACATCGGGGTCAAGCCGCCGGCGGGTCGGCCGCCGATGGGGACCTTCTATCGCTTCGCCTTGACGGTCCTGCTCCGGATCGTTTCGAAGTGATTCTCGTGGTTGCGGATGCGCCACCAGACATCCGCCGGCCGCTCGATCCGCCAGGGCCTCAGTTCCTGTCCGTCCCCACGCAGAAGGGCGCATACGTTTTCCAGACCCCTTCCGGCGAAACGGCCGCTTTCCGTCCCGCCCAGCCAGTCGCTTTCCTTTGCGACGTCGGTCGACCAGGAGAAGGGATCGGAAAAGAGCCACTCCGCCTGCGCGGCCCTGGCCACCCGATCCATCTCGCGAAGGTGGTCCAGCGGCTTCGGCATCTTGTCGACCAGGTTGAGGGACGCGAGCCCCGCAAAGACATCAGAACGAAAGGGAAGGCGCGCGGCATCGGCCACCAGGAACTCCACCCGCTCCGGCTTCCACTCCGCCGGCAGATGGAATGCCCTCTGCTCACACAATCGCCCCTCCAGGGGAAGGTCGAAGGTGATCGACCGGGTGTGCATCAGCCGGCGAGCGGTCTTGACGAACCTGTAAGACAGGTCGACCCCCACCGAAAAATCGAAACGACCGCTCATGGCGAAGGCGAGCCTCCCCACGGCGCATCCGGCATCCAGAAAAAGGCCCTCCGCGCCGCTCAGCATCCCCCCCCACGCTGCATAGGCCGTCGGCTCGGCCGTCTCTTCGAGCAGGTCCAGGTAATGGCTCCACAGGTAGGCAGCCACGGCCGCAGCGCTTTCGTAGCGGGCCTCCGCCTGGACCGAGCGCTCGACCGCTGCGCCTCCATCCGGCACCAGGAGGGCGATTCCCTCCAATACGGCATAGCGCGCACCGCACCCAGGGCAAAACAGGTCCCCGTCGACCACTTCGCCTTCCAGACCCCGCTCCCGCGCCTCCAGGGTAAGCGGCCTCTCCTCCGGCAGGCATCCCGGGCAAATCAGAATATCCAGCATCCGGGTCTTCATCGGCCTTCCCTCATCGAAAGAACCCCATCGAAAATGGGGGCGATTCTTACCACCCTCCGGGTGCTCAGTCCCGCCGCTGCGGGGCGGATCCCGTTTTTTTCACACCCTTCGGGCGCTCAACCTCAGCGCTCGATCAAACCGAAGCGGGCCTGATAGCTGCGTTCGCATCGACCCGGGCCGCACAAAAAGAACAGGGGAAGACCTTTTGCGATCTTCCCCTGTTCGATACATCATCCAAAAAGGTTTATGCCGGGGCATGGCATGACGGCGCGTGACATGCCGGGGAATGGCAGGCGGGCGCATGACATGCGGGCGCATGACAAGCCGGAGCGTGGCAGGCGGGCGCATGACAACCAGCGGCATACGACACCTTTTTCTCCACTTTCTTGAGGTTCAACAAGGCCTTCACCTCCTTTCACACACAGCTGGGGGTTAACCTCTGGACCGACTCATTTCATCGTCGCCTCAGCCATCGAGGCGGGCAGGGGATTCAGGGGCGGTCAGCTCCTGAATTCAACGAGGTGGCTCCGAGCCAACATTTCGAGCGCTTCTTCACAGGATTTCAGAAATCCCTCACGGGTCATGCCCTGGCCATAACGATCGTAAAGTTCCCGCGCGATCGTTTTCAGGGGTGAACCGCCGTCGCAAAGCGCCAGGAAATCCCTGCCAAACGCATTGATCTCGTTGACTTCCAGCATATCGTCTTCCTGCCTGAAGGCCAACAGCGTCTCCTGGGGTTGGTAGACCTTGTCAAAGATCCCGGATTTCAGATCCATTATAATCACGGGGAGATCAAAATCAAACCCGCCGATCACGATTCCCTGATCCCTTTTCGGTGTCAGATCGGACAACCGGTTCAAATCGATATCGAAATGGGTTTTGTTAGAAATGTGTTTGCCGGCCTCGAGCGACAGCATCTCATATTTCAGGATGTCCTTCAGGTGAGGAATCCGGACCGTTTTGCGAGGCCCCAGCCTCTCGATGACAAACGGCTCGAAATGGCGATAACAGTCCTGGGGAGACAGGCTCCACGCCTCTCTGGCCGTTCGAAGCCGCAGCCATTCCAGCCAGTCCATGAACAGATCGGAGACGGAGATCTCCAGTTCCAGACCGAGGAGCAGGAAGGTCTTCGGCAGAAGCCTCACCATCAGGGGAAAGTAGCTCGCGACGGCATTCAACTCCGCGAGCGGACGCGCACGGGTGGGCAGGTTGTAAAAGCTGCTGAAGAGCAGCGGATGCGCATCGATCATCGCTTCGTCCGCTTCGAGCCTCCGCCCCGCGTCGAATTCGAGACCGAGCGCGAAGTAGGTGTCGACCTCCCGCACCAGCCGATCCGCATAACGGGCGTGCAGCTCAGTCCCGGGCAGGACCGTCGGCAGCTGGATCAGCGGATTGTTGTTGCCGACGATGCCCGCCCGCAGTGCGAGCGTCAGCGTGGCGTCGACATCCTCCCTTTCCTCTTCCGGAAAACCGATGACGAAACTGAGCGTAGGGATGATGCCCTGCTCGGCCGTTTCCACGACACGCTGATAGAGGATGCCGTGGTCGATCCGTTTGCGGATGAAGGCCAAAGTCTTTTTGGAGCCCGAGTCGATCCCGTAGCACATGCTTTCGCAGCCTGCCTCGCGCATGAGGGCCAGCAGCTCCCGGTCGACACTGTCCAAGCGCGAGATGCAGTACCACGGGATGCGCTCCAGGCCCCTTTCCAATACCAGCCGGCAGAATCCTTCCACAAAGGACCGGCTCGCTGTGAACTGATCATAGGCCAGGAGAAAACACTCCGCCCCGTAAAGGCGATGGACCTTCTCCATCTCCCCCACCAGGCGTTCGACGGAATAGGTCCGCACACGTCCGCGCCACATGCGCGCCTCGGAGCAATACACGCAGCGGTGAGGGCAGCCCCGTCCCGCCTCCAGGATGGCGATGCTGCGCGGCAGGTTACAGGCCCGCCGGTACATTTCGAGCGGCGGGAGACAGCCGTAGTCCGGATAAGGCAGCTCATCCAAGTGTGCGACCAGATCCCGGTCCGGATTCCGCATAAAGCGGCCACCGTCGCGCCAGGTCACGCCTTCGACTCCTTCACCTCTCCCTCCGGCTGCATATTGCGCGACCAGATCGCAAAAGGTCCGTTCGCCTTCGCCGCGGACCACCGCATCCACCTCGGGAAACCCCTCCAGCGTCCACTCGTCGGCGAAGGCCGCATTGTGCCCTCCAAGGACGATCTTGAGATCCCGGCGTCGAGCTTTGAGCCGCCGGCAGATCTGAAGCACCGCCGGGTAGGTGGTGCACTGAGCCGAAAACCCCACGAGATCCGGCGATTCGGACAGGATGCGCTCTGCGCAGTCATCGTAGATGTGCGGCCCCAATCTCAGGCCGCCTGTCCGAATTTCGAGAACGAAATCGAGACAACTCACCTCGTGGGGCGTTTCTTTCAAGGCGGTCGCCAGATTGACCAGCCCCAGCGGGGGGAGATTGTACATGGGCTCCAGATAAAAGGGGGGAAAGACCAGGCTGATCCTCATCGGCTCCTCATTCCTGTCGAGATCGTGGGGTTTCGCAAAAAAACAGGCGGGAGAACACCCTGTTTTCATCTTATTGCAAGTCATCGCCTGCGTCAACCGGGCAAAACCGGCCGCTCGCCTCAACCCTCCCAAGAAGGGCGGCGGGATAGGACCGTTGCAGCGAACCCTTGCCAAACCCACTGCAAATGATTTAGGTTCGTTTCCATCCGGAAAGGGGCTTTTGGGCCAATCTCGGCGTCCATCTACACGTTTGCTTGTGCGGTGACCTGCAGGTCGCGGCCGTACAAACTATTATTTTAATTAACATTGACCAAGCCGGAACCCGCCGCGAACCGGTGGGACTGAGCACGCGCAGCGTGTGAAGAAACCGGGACCCGCCCCGCAGGGGTGGGACTGAGCACCCGAAGGGCGTGAAGAAAAATCCTCATTGCCGGATGGGAAAAGGGGTTCTACCCGGAAATCATTTCCGGATGGACACGATTGCCGTTCTATGCGGGACGCTGCTCCCGCAAAGCAGACTTTTCCCCGGCTGACCCACACACGGCCCTTTGGATGAAGGCATCCTTTACCGTGACAACGCCTGTTTCACCGGCATCATCCCTGTTTGCCCGCCGACGGAGAGGATGCGGCTGGAACGGTCATCGACCGCCGGAAATATCCGCTTGCAACCTGCCATAGAAAGGCCTTTGCCTATGCGAAGATTGAATCCCGATCATGTTCAAACCCTGGCAGAACGGGTCAACACCTGCCCGTTTTTCGAGCTCATGTCCATGCAGCTCGACTCCTTCGACGCGGGCGCATCGCGCCTGGAGATCGCCCTGAAGGAAAAACACCTCCAGCCCTACGGCATCGTCCACGGCGGCGTGACAGCGGCGATCGTCGACGCAGCGGCCTTCTGGGCGGTGTATGCCTGCGTGGAGGAGGGCGTCGGCCTCACCACCGTCGACATCAAAGTCAACTATCTCGCCCCCATATCGGCGGGCAAGATGATCGGCCGGGGGCGCTGCATCAAGGCAGGCCGGACCATCTGCCTCGCGGACGCCGCCATCGAGACCCCCGAGGGACTCTTGATCGCACATGGGACCGCCACCATGATGGTCCTGTCCTCCATGAAACTGGCCGGACAGGAAACCCTGCCGCCCAAATTCATCGATGAGTGACGTCCGCCGCGACTGGAGACGGGTTCGTTCCCGGGCCTCTCGTTGCGCCGATCGACTTGATCTCCGCAGTAACCGGCCCGGAACTCCCAAAAGGGTCCACCCCCGGGTGGTACAGCCGCCCGCCGGGGCTCTTGCTTCGAGAAAGCCCCCGCCTCGCTCCTTCAGTTCACGGAGCCTTCCTCCGGGAGGGACGGGCGGACCTTGATGATGCTTTCCTTGCGGATGCTGACCGTACCCGGTTTGGCCCCCGGCGGCTTTCCCACGTAGCGGGCCCGCGTGCAGGACACCGCCACATCTCCGGCATAGCGGGCCTTGCTGTGATAGGCGGCGATCGCCGCCGCCTGTTTGAGGGTTCCCCGGTCCGGATCCTCGCCCGCCCGTGCTCTCAAGATCACGTGGCTGCCGGGCACGCCGCGGACGTGGAACCACCAGTCATTGGGCGCGGCGATTTTGAGGCTCAGGATCTCGTTGTCCCGGTCGGTGCGCCCGGCCAGGACGACCCACCCGCCGGGCAGTTCATAGCGGTGGAGATGCGCTTCTTCATCGGGTTTCATCACGAAAAGGCCTCTTCTTCTCCCATTCCCCTCACTTGCCCGAGGCCGGTCTTCGCCATGGGAAAGTTTATGGATCCAAACAAGAGGGTCTCGATGGCCGGGCACGGGTCGGCCATCCCGGTGCGGGCGTAGAAAGACGGACATCGGACCGGGGTTCTGTTCTGCTTTCGGTCCGGAAGCCGTTGCGTCCCTCTGCGTTTTGCCGGATAATGATGCCCGCATCGAGCTCTTTTGCAGGCTCGAGGAGGCTCGATCCAAGACGCCGCGAGGATGCAGACCGTCAACCCTCTGAGGGACGCGCGTTGATGCACCGGCCGTTTTCGCCGGGGTATGGCCGGGCGCCCATCCGGAGGGGAACATCCATCACGACCACTTGTCCAATCCACAGAAGGGATCTTACCACTAATACACAAGGAAATCAATCGATTGCGTGGAGACGACCTGAAGATCCCTAACCGTGTCAAGGAGTCGATCGACACCGGGATCGGCGCAAAACACCCTGTCGATATGAAAACCAGCGAGGGGCTCGAACCTCTTTGTTCAGAGCAGGGGCGCGGGAGCGCAAAATACCCTTGCAGCATGGAAACCAGCGAAAAGCGGATGGCCGATCCTGACTGCCCGGATACCCCGCATTGGAGGCGCATCCTCATCATCGCCGACATCGAGGGGAGTTCACGCTGCATCAACCGGAACGCGGCCGCTTTCCTGACCCGCGAGTGGGCGCTGGCCTGCCGGGGGATGAGCCTCGACGTCGCGGCCGTCGTAAACGCCCTCTTTCGCGCCGGGGTGGAGGAGATCCGGGTGAAGGATTTCCATCGCACCGCCTGGAACCTTTTTCCAGGGGAAATTCCTGCGAAGGCCCGGGTGATCCAGGGGTATCGGCCGGGCCCGGTGCCGGGGATCGGCGACCCCGGCGGAGCGGAGGCCGTGATGTTCCTGGGAATGCATGCCGCCTCGGGTACGGACGGCTTTCTAGCCCATACGCTCACCTCGAGGATTTCCTCGATTGTGGTGAACGGCCGCCTTTTGAGCGAGGTGGAGCTGTTCGCGGCTTCCCTCGCCCCTTACGGTGTGAGGCCCGTTTTCTTTTCGGGCTGCCCGGTGGCCTGCCGGAACGCCGAGGAGGCCGTCCGCGGAATCCAAACATTCCCCTTCCCAAAGGGTGCGCCGCCCCCGGATGTAAGTGCCTGGCGCAAGGGGCTTGCGGAGGCCGCAGTCGCCGCCCTTTCGAATCTTTGCACCTCCCCGTTCCAGCCGCCCGGCCCCGTCCACGCTGCAGTCACTCTGCGGGACGGCCCGGATGCGGCGCGCAAAGCAGCTCTTCGGTGGGGTTTCCATTTCGAAGGCGGCCGGATCCTACTCCGGGCTCAGGAAATGAACCAGCTCTACCTCCAACTCATCCGCCTGTGTTACCTGACACCGGCCATCGAGAAGATCCTCCCGTGGGCGCTCCCTGCCTACAATCTCTGGGGGCGCCTCGGATGCCTGTGGGCGAGGCGGGTCAGCACGCGGTCGGAAGCGCCGCCCTGATGAAGCCCGGGGCGCCGCCTGCCGCCGCTCCCAACCGGAAAAGGCCCGGTGAGCGGCTGCCCGCGGACTGCCTCTGCAGCCTGAGGAGCCTGCACTACGGCGGCTCCGGCGCAAAGTTCGGTCGCACCGCTGGGAACGGAACAGCTTTCCGGTCGACAAAACCCCTTTGACAAGCCCCGGCGTCCGCATGCAAAATAGCGGGTCGAGTGCGTGCGGCGCATCGTCCTTCCGGCCGAGTGCCACGAGAAGGACCGGTGCCTTGGTGAGGGTTCCATCCGGATAGGGTCTTATTGGCTGATCTCAGTGTCAGTCTGCACGTTTGCTTGTGAGACGACCTGCCGATCGCCTCACAAGCAAACGCTTGATTTCCTTCATGTTGACAAGCCGGAACCCGCCGCGAAGCAGTGGGGCTTTGCACGCGAAGTGGGTGAAAAAACCGGGTCCAACCCCGGAGGGGTGGGACTGCGCACGCGAGACGTGTGAGGAAAAATCTTCATTTCATGATCGGAGACTCTGTTCTGCCGGGAAATCCTTTCCGGTTAGACACGACCTGGAAACAGCGCCAAACACCCGCCTGAAGAGTCCGGCGGGTTCAAAAACGGTAAGACCCCGAACGCCCGGGGTATTTCTCTGGAGGGCCAGACATTGACGGACATTCAAGCGATCACCGAGCACGTCGAAAAGGAAAGCATCCTGCTGCGCCGGATCCTCGCCGAGGCCGAAAAGGTGGTGGTGGGACAGAAATCGCTGATGGAACGGATGCTGATCGGGCTGCTGTGCGAGGGGCACCTCCTCCTCGAAGGCCTTCCCGGGCTTGCGAAAACCACGGCGGTCAAGACCCTGGCCGCGACGATCCGCACGAGTTTCCAGCGGATCCAGTTCACGCCCGATCTGCTCCCGGCGGACATCCTGGGGACTCAGATCTACCGGCCGGACAGCGCCTCCTTCGAAATCCGGAAGGGCCCCCTCTTTCACAACATCATCCTGGCGGACGAGATCAACCGGGCGCCGGCGAAGGTGCAAAGCGCGCTTCTCGAGGCCATGCAGGAGAGGCAGGTCACGATCGGCGAAACGACCTTCGTCCTGGGGCGGCCTTTTCTGGTCCTCGCCACCCAGAACCCGATCGAGCAGGAAGGCACCTATCCCCTGCCGGAGGCGCAGATAGACCGGTTCATGCTCAAGATACGGGTGGACTATCCGACGGCCGAGGAAGAAAAGGAGATCCTTCTCCGGGCCTTCCACAGCCCCGAAGAGGCCGTCGAGGGCGTTCTGGACACCCTGCGGCTGGACAAGGCCCGTGAGGTGATGGCCGCCATCCACATGGAAGAGAAAATCGTGGACTACATCGTACGCCTCACGCGGGCGACGCGCAGGCCGGCGGACTTCGGCCTGGACTTCGCCTCCATGATCCACTACGGGGCATCGCCGAGGGCCTCGATCTGGCTCGCGCAGGCGGCCCGCGCCCACGCTTTTCTGCAGGGGCGCGGCTACGTCACACCCCAGGACGTGAAGGCCCTCGCTCCGGATGTCTTCAGGCACCGCATCCTTCTCAGCTACGAAGCGGAGGCCGAAGGGAGGACCACCGACGACCTGATCCAGGTCCTGCTTGAACGCATCGAGGTCCCTTGAGATGCTGCCCGAGGACGTCTTCCAGAAGATCCAGCGGTTTCATTTTCGCACGAGCCGCCTGGCGAACGACCTGTTCGCCGGGCAATACGAGAGCGCCTTCAAGGGCCAGGGGATGGAATTCGCGGAGGTCCGGGAGTATCAGCCCGGCGACGACATCCGCGCGATCGACTGGAATGTCTCGGCCCGCTTCGGCCGCCCCTACGTGAAGGTCTTCCACGAGGAGCGGGAACTCACCGTCCTCCTGCTTCTGGACCTCTCGGGCTCCCACCTTTTCGGGACACGGAGGAAGTTCAAGCGGGAGCTCCTCGCGGAGACCGCCGGCATGCTGGCCTTCCTGGCCATCCGGACCAACGACAAGGTCGGGGCGCTCCTTTTCAGCTCCCGTGTCGAAAAGTTCATCCCGCCCAAAAAGGGCGCGGCTCATGTCTGGCGCCTGATCAAAGAGATCTTCACCTATGAACCCCAGGAGCCGACCACGAGCCTCGAAGCGGCCCTCTCCTACCTGAACCGCGTCGTCAAGCGCCACGCCATCGTCTTCCTGATCTCGGACTGCTGGGATTCCGGCTTCGAAAGGCCCCTGCGCCTCACCGCCCGCAAACACGATCTGACGGTGCTCCGCGTCTCCGATCCGGCCGAAGAAAAGCTCCCCGATGTCGGACGCATCCATCTGCGCGACCCGGAAACCGGCGAAACCGTGCTGATCAACACCCGCAACCGCACCCTCCGAAAACGCTGGGAGGCCGCCCGCCGGGAACGGCTCGCCGCCCTCCGCTCGCTCTTCCAGCGGACCGGCGTCGACGAGGTCGTGCTCTCGACCGACGGTCCCGTGGTCGAACCCTTGGCGCGCCTCTTCGACAGGCGGAGGCTGAGATCATGATCCGCACCTGCCGGAGCGGTCCCTGCCGCCGATCGCCTTCCCGGCGAAGGCTGATCCTGCGGTCCGCGGCCTTACGGCTCCTGCCGCTGCTCGTGCTCGCGGCCATCCTCCTGCAGCGGCCCGCGCCGTCCGCAGCCTCTGCCCAGGGGCATGCCGCCGCAGTCCCCCCGGAGCCGGCGCTGGAAGCCTCCCTCGACCGCTCCCCGGCCGCCTTCGGCACACGCATCACCTTGACCCTCCACACCCGTCTGCCCGCAGGGGCGAGACTTCCGACTCCACCCCGGATCAGCGGCCTGGAAGGCCTGACAGAATGCTCCCGCCGCATCGAGGCCGACCGGATCACCCTGACCTTCCTGGTGGACCAGCTGGATACCTGGCGGACCGGACCGCTCCGTCTCGATTACGAAGATGCGGACGGCACCCTCCGGACCCTTTCGGCCCCGCCGGCCTCCGCCGAGGTGCTCTCGGTCCTCGGCGGCAAACCCGAGGAGGCGCAGCCCCGGCCGATCGCAGGCATCATCCCCGGGCGCGCGGCCTGGATGAAGGCCCTGCCGTGGGCCGGCGCCGCGCTGGCCCTGGCCGCGCTAGGGGCCGGGCTCGTCTGGTGGCTCAGAAAACGGCGTTACAGGGACATCGCGGCCGATGTCCTTCCGCCTCCGCACGTCCGGGCCCTGGCGGACCTGCAGGCCTTGGCTGCCTCAGGCCTCTACGAATCGGGTGCCGTCAAGGCCTTCTATTTTCGTCTCTCCGAAGTCGTCAGGCGCTACGTGGAGGACATCCGGGGCTTTCCGGCGGCGGAGATGACGACGGAGGAGATCGCACGCCAGCCCCTGTCCACCTTGGAGCGGGACCTCCTCCCGCTCCTCCGTCAGGCCGATCTGGCCAAGTTCGCCGGTCACCGGCCGACGCCCGCAGCGAAAGAGGCCGCCCTCGAAGCGGTCCAGGGCTACATTCACCAGACCTCGCCGGCGCCGGAGGCCACGCCATGATGTTTCGCTTCGCGGCCCCGCTTCTCCTGAGCCTCCTCCTGGGCGTGGCCCTCTGGCTGGCCGCGGCCGGCCGGCGCACACCGCCCCGCGTCACCTATTCCATGACCTCGGATCTGGCCCGCCTGGCCGGCGGAGGCGCCAAGGTGAGGGTCCATGTTCCGCGCCTCCTTCGGGCCGCCGCCCTGATCCTTCTGGTCTTTGCCGCCGCCCGGCCCCAGTTCTACAATGTCTCCCGCGAGGTCCGCTCCCCGGGGGTCGATATCGTGCTGTGCCTGGACACCTCGGGGTCCATGCAGGCCCTCGATTTCACCATCGGCGACGAACCGGTCACGCGCCTCGAAGCCGTCAAAAGCGTGGTCGCCGATTTCATCGAGAGGCGGGAATCCGACAGGATCGGCCTCGTGGTCTTCGGCGCCGAGGCCTTCACCCAATCCCCCCTCACCATGGACAAGGGCCTCCTGCTCAAACTGGTCGACCGGATGGCCGTCGGGATGGCCGGGGATACGACGGCGGTCGGATCCGCCATAGCGGTGGGCGGCAAACGGCTGCGCGACCTCGAGGCCAAGACCCGCCTCCTGATCCTCCTCACCGACGGGCGGAGCAACGCCGGGGAGATCCCCCCGGAAACAGCGGCCGAGGCCGTTCGGGCTTTGGGGATCAAAATCCACACCATCGGCGTCGGCGGCCTGGGTCCAGCCCCCTTTCGGGTCAACACCCCGTTCGGCCCCCGCATTGTCCATGAGAACGTGGATCTCGATGAAGAGACCTTGGAAAAGGTGGCCCGAATCGGAGGCGGGAGGTATTTTCGTGCCGCCGACAGCCAGGGGCTTGCCGAGATCTACGATGTGATCGATCAGGAAGAAAAGACGGAGGCGACCGTGAAGGAATTTTTTCACTTCAGAGACCTCTATCCCTACCTGTTGATCCCGGCCATCCTGCTGATCCTGGTCGAGCTCATTCTGACCGCCACGGTCTGGAGGGTCCTCCCATGAGCTTCGCCCACCTGTCAGCCCTTTACTTATTTTGGCTGGTGCCTCTTGCGGCCTTCCTGATCGCCGTCAGACACCGCCGTACGGCAAGGGCCCTCGAACAGATCGCCGACCCGCCTCTGCTGGCCAGGATAGCCGGGACCGCCCTCCCCGGCCGAAGAGGGTTCAAGGCCTTCCTGCTCCTCGCCGCCATCGCCCTGATGCTCCTGGGCCTCGCCGGCCCGCGCTGGGGAAGCCGCTACGAGGAGGTCGAGCGCAAAGGCGTCGACCTGATGTTCGCGGTGGACGTCTCCCGCAGCATGCTGGTGGAGGACATCCAGCCGAACCGGCTCGAACGGGCGCGCAGAGAGATCCTCGACTTCATCGACGTGGCGACCGGAGACCGCGTCGGCCTCACGGCCTTTGCCGGCGCCGCCTTCACGCAATGCCCGCTGACCCTCGATTACGAGGCCCTCAGGATGTTCCTGCACGCCCTCGGGCCCGACCTCCTGCCGGTCCCGGGCACCGACCTCGGGGCCGCGATCGAAACCGCCGCATCGGCCTTCGACGGGCGGGATCACACCGACAAGGTGATCATCCTCATCACTGACGGGGAAGACCATGAGAGCCGTGGGCTCGAAAGCGCGAAGGCGGCGGCGCAAAACGGCATCAGACTTTTTGTGTACGGGATAGGGGATCCCACGGGGGGCCCGATTCCCGCTGACGAGGGGGGAGGCTTTCTGAAAGACCAGGACGGAAACCTCGTCCTATCGAAACTCGATGAAGACGGCCTGCGCCGCATGGCGGAGGCGGCCGGGGGGGCCTATGTCCGCTCGGTGGCCGGGGATCTCGACCTGGACCTTCTCTACTTCGAAGGCATCAAGCACCGCACCGAAGCCCGCACCCTGAAAAGCGGAAAAATCAAGGTCCAGGATGAACAATTCGCGATCTTCCTGGGCTTCGCCGCCTTACTTCTGATCGTGGAGGGGCTGATCCCGGAGCGGAGGACCCCCTGATGGAATCGACCCTTGTCTTGCAGAAGAAACCTGGGTCATTTTCTGGCTCGAGCAAGCGCCGGGTGAAGCATTCCGGTCATTCGAGGCCGCTCTGCCGTTTGGCCCTGGTCAACGTCCTGGCGATCCTCTTCCTCTTCGGTTCAGGAGCTGTCTCCCATGCCCAGGACGCGGACGAACTCTACCGCACCGGACGCTTCGAGGAGGCGCAAGAGCGCTATGCCGCCCTCGACATGGACCATCCGAAGTCCCTGCACTACCGCTACAACCGGGGCTGCGCCGCGTTCCAGGCCGGCGACCTGGAAGCGGCGGCTGCTGCCTTCCAAAGCGTCCTGCGACGCACCGAGGATCCCTCGCTGCGCGCCCGTGCGGCCTACAACCTTGGCAACGTCGCCCTGAAAAACGGGGACTTCGCCTCCGCCGCCGGATATTACCGGGATGTGCTGCGGCTCGACCCGGATCATGAAGACGCCCCCCACAATCTCGAACTCGCTCTGCGCTCGCTCCGAAAACAAAAGGAATCGGGAAACCCGGAGGACGAGCGGCCGCAGGGGGGGACGGAAGGCCAAAACCCGTCTCAAGGAGAAGGAAACTCCGATCAGGGGCCGCCCGATGAATCGACCGATAAGCCTACAGAAACGAAAGGATCGAATTCGAAAGAGGATCCGGGTGAGGCCCCCGGCAGCGCCGAAGACGGGCCGGCGGACAAGGCCGGGGAAAGTCCTCCTCAGCAGGCGCCGCCTGAAGAAACTCGACAGTCGGAGGATCCTGATCGGAAGCCTCACGATGCAGGCGAGGCTCAACCAGCGGAAAACCGGCAGCCGACTCCTGAAGGGGACCTCTGCCTTCGGGAGGACCTTCAGGAGCCTCCTACCCCACGGGACACGGCGCCCCGGTCGGCTGCCGCTATGGACCGTGAGAAGGCCCGGGCCCTTCTGGACAACGTCAGGGAAAACCCCGGCAGAGCGCTCCGCTTCCAGATCCCGTCCCGCAGGGGAAGCGGGGCGGCATCGGGAAAGGACTGGTAGGAATGACGCATCTTTTCAGAATCGCGGTCATGCTTGTCGCCTGTCTATGGGTGTCCGGCGCTCCTGCAACCGGATTCGCCGAGGAGTCTGCACTTTCCATCCATCTGGATCGCCGTGAAGCGACCCTCAACGACACCCTCAAACTGACGGTCCACATCGCCGGTGCCGAGGATACCCCGCGCCCGGCAGAGATCCCGGGCCTCGAAGACTTCGTCGTGACCAGCGGGGGAACCTCGAGCCAGATCCGGATGGATCACACGGGCGTCCTCAAGAGCTCAGAACATGTTTACTTTATTCAACCAAAAAAGACCGGCCGTTTCACCATCGGGCCGGCCAGCCTCACGATCGACGGCATCCAGCATACGAGCAACATTCTGACGCTGACCATCGAATCTCCTTCAGGCAATGACCAAACCTCTTCGGGGCCTGTTTTTCTCACGGCCGAACTCGACCGGCCGCACGTATACGTTGAACAGAGCGCAGTCTACGTCCTCCGGCTCTATCTCAAGGCCAGGGCCGGAGACCTGTCCCTCGTCCTGCCGGAGTCGGACCATCTCTCGTTCCAGCAGCTCGGGAAACCATCGGAATACCGCACGACGATCGAAGGTGAACCCTGGCAGGCCGTCGAGGTCCGTTACGCGGTGACCCCATCGGCCCCTGGCCGCTACGCAATCCCCCCGTCCCGGATCCGGATGACCCTCTATGAAGCAGGCCGGAACCCGCGGCGCGGCTTTTTCGATGACCCCCTCTTTTCCTCTAGCCGAGGAAGGCCTGTGACGGTTCGCTCCGGCCCCGTCGAACTCCAGGTCTCCCCGCTTCCGGAGGATGGGCGGCCCGGCCGGTTCAGCGGCCTGGTCGGGGATTTCCGGATGCAGGCCCGGCTCGATCCCGCCTCCCTGAGGGCGGGGGAGTCCGCAACCTTGACGGTCACGATCGAGGGGCGCGGCAACGCTCAACGAATCCCCAATCTGAGTCTGCCGGCGATCGAACATGTAAAGACCTACGGCGACCAGCCTTCGCTGGAATATCGCGACGGGGGCGAGGTCCCGGAGGCTGTGAAAACCATGAAATGGGCCCTGGTCCCGGAAAGGCCCGGCCGCTATGCCATCCCGCCGCTCGCGCTCGACTTTTTCGATCCGTCCGCCGGCCGGTACCGCACGATCGAAGCCCCGCCTCTGGCGCTGGAGGTTTCGCCCGGCAATCAAGCGGAAGCGGGATCGCAGATTACGGCTATCCGAACGTCCCCGCCGCCCGAAGACGGAACGGGGCCCGCTGCGCTGGGGCAGGACATCCTGCCTGTGCACACCGCCCCCATCACCCTGTCCAGTGGAGACCGGCTACCGCCGAACCCCCTGCACGCGGGCCTGGTCCTCCTCGGCCCCGCCCTGGCCGTCGGGGTAGCGGGCATCGTGGTCCGCCTCCGTCAGCGGACCAGCCGGGCGGCATCCCGCCTGCGGGCTCGCAAGGCCGCCCGCCGGTTTTTTGCACGCTTCGGGAACGGCGGCCTCTCCGCCGAAGAGCTCGCGGCCGCCTTGCGGGATTATCTGAACGACCGATTTCAGCTCGCTCTGGGGGTCCTGACGCCCCATGAAGCGGCTGCGATCCTCGAAGGCCGCGGGGTCCGAAAAGATCTTGCCGCGCGGTTCAGCGCCCTCGCGGCCGAAGTCGATGGGGCCCTTTACACCGGAAAGCGACAGACCGCCACGGGCACCCGGGAAGACATTCCGGACCTGATCAGGCAGATCGAAAAGGAGTTGCCGTGAGACGTTCGACAGCTTGCGCCCTGATCTTTGCGCTGCTCCTGCCGGCCGGTTTTTCGACCGCAGCCGACACGATCCAACAGAGCCCGGATGAGCGCTTTTACGCCGCGAATCAGGCCTATCGCGAAGCCCGCTTCGCCGAGGCGGCCCGAGGATACGAAGCGCTGATCCACGAAGGATGGCGGACCGGCGACATCTATTTCAACCTCGGCAACGCGTACCTGAAGATGGACAAGCCAGGCCGCGCGATTCTCCATTACGAACGGGCGCGCGATCTGATCCCCCGCGACCCCGATCTGGTGCACAATCTGGAGTTCGCCCGTGATCGGCTGGTCGATCCTCCCAGCGAACCAAAGGGTTCCCTGCAGGCGGTTTTTTTCTGGCTGGGCGCCTTCTCTCTGGGAGAGGTTTTCTGGGGATTCGCCGTCATCAACGCCCTCTTCTGGGGCATCGTTCTGCTGCGCTTCTGGGTCTCGCGGGAATGGCTCTATTACCTTTTCATGGCCTTCGGGGTCCTCTGGCTCGTTGTCGGCCTGTCCCTCGCGCTGAAATGGCATGCGGCCGCAACCGACCGCCGGGCGGTGGTCCTGGTGCCGGAGGCCGGCGTCCTGGCCGGGCCGGCAGAGGGGGACACCGTGCTTTTCCCTCTGCGTGAAGGAGCGATCCTGGAAATGGAGCGATGCGAAGGCGGCTGGGCTCTCGTCCACCTTTCCGACAAGAAGCGGGGCTGGATCCCGCTGGAGCAGATCGAGGCCATCCGCCCGTGATCCGTTCGGATCGACCTCCGGGAAGCAGACGGCCTGCTGTTCCTGGTCCAGCGGCCGGCCTTGGACAAGGCATATTCCGGCGGTTGCCGCCCCTCTCCGGAGGCAGGCCCCGCATACGGATTCTTCCCCTGTCCAAGACCGTCAAGATTTCGCCGCAACCGAGGTCCTTTCCGGAAGCGGCCTTACAGAGCAGGCCTTTCCTTCGGCCGGATCCGGATTGAAACCAGTTCCGGATTGACCCCTGCGGCCGATTTGGCTATCCTCCGAAGGGGGGGGGTCGTTCCGCCTCCCTCGATCCCAGACCCTGCTCACCCCATCCAGCCGCAGCCTGGCGCATCCGCCTGGTTTCGAGGTTGGATTCGTGCGTCTCAGGCCGCTGTCGAGGCCTTCGCGGGCCTGAAAGATCACGGTCATACCCGAAAAGGCGTCGAAATCTTCAGGACGGCTGTCTGCGCCGCGCAGCCTCGACGTGTTGGCATAGATCGGTTGAAGGAAAGCGGAACAGGAAAAGCAAGCAATCCTTCACGCAAGAAGCTGCCTGCAGAAAGACCGCCCGGACGGCGGTGCCGCTGCCGGTCCGCACGGCGGCCGAGAGGCCCGGTTCCGGATCTAAAAATAACTAAAAAGGACGCGCATGCAATCACCTGCTTCCTCGGCAAACGAAGGCGCCAGCCGTTTCACCGCCTATCTGGGCCCGGTCCTCTTTCTGACGGGCATGTTCTTCATCAATTTCCTGTCCCGCATCATCTTCGCGCCGCTGCTGCCCACGATCGAACAGGATTTGGGCATCGGGCACGCGGACGCGGGATCGCTTTTTCTCTTGGTCTCCCTCGGCTATTTCACCACGCTGCTCGCCTCGGGGTTCATATCCGCCCGCATCCTTCACAGACGGACGATCATTCTCTCCGCCGTATGCCTGAGCGCCGCGCTTTTCTCCATCGCTTCGAGCCAGGGCCTTTGGGGCATCCGCCTCGGGCTTTTCGTCGTAGGAATGGCCGCCGGTCTGTACCTGCCATCCGGGATCGCGTCCATTACCGCCCTCGTAAGCCCGAGGCATTGGGGAAAGGCCCTCGCAATCCATGAACTGGCGCCCAACGGGAGCTTCGTGCTGGCGCCCCTCCTTGCCGAACTCCTGCTTCAGTGGCTTTCCTGGCGGAATGTGGTCATCGCCTTGGGGGCCGCCACGCTCCTGTCGGCGGCGGCCTTTTCCCGCTTCGGAAGGGGGGGAGATTTCCCCGGCAAGGCCCCGAGCTTCTCGGCCTTCAAGGACCTCCTCGTCCTCTCCGATTTCTGGGTGATGATCCTTCTTTTCACGCTTGGGCTGGGCGCCACCATGGGAGTCTATACCATGCTTCCCCTCTATCTGGTGGCGGAACACGGCATGGATCGCAGTGTGGCAAACAGCCTGATCGGCCTTTCGCGCATCCTGAGCATCGGCATGGCCTTCGTCGCCGGGTGGGCCTGCGACCGGCTGGGGGCCAAACGCACCCTGAGAACGGTCTTCATTCTGACCGGCCTGACGACCCTTCTGCTCGGCCTCGCCCCGGGCCGTTGGCTCATCGTCGTGATCTTCGTGCAGCCCCTTGTGGCGGTTTGCTTCTTTCCGCCGGCCTTTGCGACCCTGTCCGCCATCGGTCCCCCCAGCACGCGCAATATCGCTGTTTCACTGACCATTCCCGCCGCATTCATCATGGGCGGAGGCTGCATCCCTCTTCTGATCGGCATGCTGGGGGACAGCGGGCGTTTTCCCGCCGGTATGATGATCACGGGGGCACTGGTCCTGACCGGGACCTTGTTGGCAGGCCTTTTGAAGATCCAGGGGGAAGGAAAGGCGGGGTGAAAAAGACGGCGGGGCAAAGCGATCTTGTCCTGCGGAGCGTTCCACACGGAGGGCCTCAGGGGCGGGTCCCCGTTTCTTCACCCCCTGCCGGTGCTCCGTCCCGCCCCTGCGGGAAAGGGTGCCGCACCCCCTCTCTGGTTCAAGAGCGGACGCGAAGCAAGCCGCCGCACCTGCAGGTCGTACCCGCCCGGTCCGAGGCTTCAGGGAATTCCATCATCGGGCCGCGGCATGCGCCTTCATGACCAGCGCCTCCCCGGGGATTTTCGCCGTTTCACCGGACGAAGACAAATACTGCCGGACCCCCCATGCCAGCGTCTCGACAGTGTTCTGAAAACGCTCCTCGTCAGGGTCCAGAAGGGTGAACCGGAAACCATTCAGCTCGGAATTGAAAGAGGTCAAAGGCACGACACACAGGCCGGTTGCGGCCAGCAGATAGTAGACGAAGCGTTTGTCGAGGGCAACGCCGGGGGCCTCGACCAGTTCATCGATGAGTTCCCGGATGTCTTCATTCTGTAAAGGCAAAGACTGCCGGCCATTCAGTAAACCGGGCTCGAAAACGACGGACATATAGAACGCGCCCTTGGTCCGATTCACCACCACGCCCGGAATCGCGCTCAACCGCTCGTAGGCCAGATCGGAAAACCGCTGATAGCGCCGGCGGCGGCTTTCCAGGTACACCGGATATTCCGGGTGGCGATAGATGTCGGGGATGGCCTTCTGCGGCAGGGTCGTGGAGCAGACCTCGACCATCTTGGCGTTCAGGATACTCCGCGTGTAGGCGGCGAAATCGCGGTCCCGGCCTCCATTGTAAACCTCGATCCAGCCGCAGCGGGAGCCCGGCCAGGGGAGTTCCTTGGAAACGCCTTTCATGGCGAGACCCGGGACATCTCCGATCACCTCGACAAGCGGCAGCGTCCGATGCCCTTCAAAGACCAGATTCTGGTAAATCTCATCCGCAATGATGAACAGATCGAACTCTTTGGCGATGTGCACGATTTCCATCAGGTCTTCATCCGTGTAAACCGCCCCGGTCGGATTGTCCGGGTTGATCACCAGGATGCCGGCTATGGTGGGGTTGTACCTGACCTTCTGGCGAAGCTCCCTCAGGTTGGGGCGCCAGTCGCGGTGCGGATCGAGCCCGTAGGTGATGGCCGGCAGACCGGCATGGGCCGCCTCCGAGGCCGAATGAGTCGTGTAGGTCGGAGAAGGCGTGATGATACGTGCGGTCCGGGCCAGGAACCCGTAGACCTTCGTAATGGCATCGCCCAGCCCGTTGAAGAAAATAATGTCCTCAGGAGCTATCCGGACCCCGCCGTGGCGATTGTTCTGCTCGGCCAGAAACTGGCGCGTCTCGAGAATGCCCTGGGTCGGACAGTAACCATAGGAGCAGTCCTCCATGGCCAAACGCGCCACGATCCGTTTCATCCACTCCGGGATTTTCTCCCCCTTGGCAACCGGATCACCGATATTCTCCAGGTTGATTTTCACGCCCAGCGCCTGAAGCCGCTCCGCCACACGGATGATGTTCCGGATCTCGTAGTTGAGTTCACCGGCGCCGATATGGATAATATGGGTTCGCATACCGTAATACCTTTTTCCTTTCCAGGAATGACAGGCCCTTCAATCGGAGATGCCTGCAAGGTTGATTCAAGGATCCACCAAAAACGGGGCAGCTCACCGCCTGCAACCCGATGACTGCTACCGGTTTGTGACAGAAGGCGATCAGGCGGTCAGCCTGGCAAAGTGCTCATTTTGCCCCCGAAAACGGGGCCGTCGAATGGAGTCGGCGCGCATTCATGATACCGACTCCAAATCGGTGCGCCCTGCCGGGCGCACAAAAAAAGGGCTGCGGCGCATCTGCCTACAGCCCTGAAACGATCTACCCTGCCAATCAAAGCGGATCTTCACCCCCCAGGACCGAAGGCCACCCGGCAGTCATAGCCGCGGCGGCCCGGCTAGCCAGCTCCGCCATCATGATCGTTGGGGATAAAAGATCCGTTCGTTCCATCGGTTCTTCGTGCTCACACTAAAATTTTCACTACTTGAGTCAGAAAGCGTAAGACAATGCTGAATGCCTGTCAAGACAAAATTTTGGCCTCTCGAAACGATTTTTCCGCAGCCTGCCGGCGGGTTTTTTCAAGAGGTCATCAACCTTACCATTCATTCGGAAATGATTTCCCGGTAGAACCCGGTCTCCAATCCGGAAATGGGGATTTTTCTTCACACCCTTCGGGTGCTCAGTCCCACCCCTGCGTGGCGGGTCCCGGTTTCTTCACACCTTCCGGATAGCTGAACGAGCCATCTTGACATGCTCGTTTTTGTTGATTATGGTTGCACTTATTTTTGACGCAATTAAACCTAAAAGAAATGCCTTCCATGAAAGAAGATCTCTCTGCTCCCATCATCGAAAGCATGAGCGACGGACTTCTGGTGTTGAATGCCCGGGGGTACATCGTTCACTCCAACCCGGCTGCGCTCGAAACGCTGAACATTCAACCGGAAGAGCTGTTCAGCAAGACGTACCTGGAGCTCTTCATGGAGGAGCAGGAAAACGACGCCTTCAACGACATCCTGTTCGAAGGCATCCAGAAGCGGGAGACCCGCCGCTATCAGGAGGTCCTCTTTCGCCGCAGGGACGGACGGCTGCTCGATCTTGCGGTGACTACCTCTTTCCTCGGTGTTTCCGACGACTCGCCTGAGGAACGGTGCATCGTGGTCGTGTTCAAGGACATCACCGAACTGAAATCCCTGGATCGTGCCCGTAAACGGGTCCTGGCGCACCTCTCCCATGAGTTGAAGACCCCTTTGTCGATTGTCCTGGCCTCCTTCAAACGCCTCGTCCGACCGGGGGATGAAAAAGCGGCAGACAGGGTCCAACGCAATCTCGATCGACTGCTGTCCATTCAGATGGAGGTCGAAGACATCGTCAAAGGCCGTCCACTGGCGCAGTCCTGCAGTTTGTCGCCATGGGTCGATCAGGCCCTCGACCTGATAGAACTTGTCGCCGAGGAAAACCCTGAGCAACGCCGTGCCCTGGATCTGATCCGGGAACGTATCGAGCAGGATTTCCGGTTCCGGACCCCGGCGGCGGGTCCTGTGCCGATCTCGGACATCCTCCATAAGACCGTCCGCATCACGCGTGAAAAGGCTGCTGCACGCGACGTGGAGATTGAAGAAGAAATCCCGGGCGACGCCCTCGTCACCATCGACCCTCTCGTGATCGAGAAGGTCCTGACAGGAATCCTGCGCAACGCCGTCGAAAACACGCCGGACGGGGGAAGGATCCGTGTGCTGGTGGAGATCATCCCCGATGCAGCCCGCATCAGCGTCACCGATACAGGGACAGGCATTACGGCCGAAAGCCTGAAACAGATCTTCGGCGGTTTTTATCACGCCAGGGAAACCGAACTCTATTCCACCAGGAGCCCCTACCTGTTCGGCGCCGGAGGCAAAGGGCTCGACCTCCTGCGAACCAAGATATACGGAGAAATGTTCGGGTTCCTGATCGAGTGCCAAAGCACCCGCTGCCGCTATATCCCCGATGAAAGAGATCTCTGCCCGGGCGCTGTGGACCGCTGCCCTCATATCGCCGACAGGGTGTCCTGCTTTCAGTCGGGCGGTTCGACGTTTATCCTCACGCTTCCCTCTGTGAATACAATGCCTTCATCCCGCCCTGAGGCGGACGGCTCCGAGCTTTGATCCTCCGCAGCAAAAAAAGACGCCATTTTCGGCCTGGAAACTCCGTCCCACTGCATCGACCAATCGAACGAGCAGCCGGGTCCACAACCGCCAAACCTCAGGGAGTGGCTGCATGCAGAACCTGATGGCCGTTCTTTCATTTGCCATGGCCGTCATCGGCGGCCTCGCCGCCATGCTCGGCAGACCGCGCGACCGTCAAACACTCGCCGCGCTGGTGGGCTTTGCCTTCCTGATCTCCTTTTTCATACACATAGGGAAAGAGGCCGTCCTCATCCTACAAGGGGCCTGTCTTATCGCCTTCGCCTTGTCTTTGCTGGGTGGGGCCATCGCCATCTTCGGGCGTTCGCCCGAGGCCCGTACCGAGGCCATCACAACGGCTATCGTTTCGCTGGCAACCTCCATCCTGATTGTTTACCTCTACCTCTAACCGCCGAAACCAGCGGCGGCGGGCGCCTGCCGTCAGAAGCGCCGCGGGCACGGCTCCTCGCCCCGTCACCCGGGTCTTCAGTTGAATTGGATGTCGGGCTTCGGTTCCTCGGCCTGCTGGATCTCACCGTATTTTTCTTCGTATTTGCGCAGGTTGTCCTGGAGGGCGGCTGCAATCCGCTTCATATGCCCCGGACTGACGATGATGCGCGCGGTAACGGCGCCGGCTGGGGGCGCAACCATCAGGAAATCCATAATGAATTCTTCGCGGCTGTGCCCGACGGCCATGTTGTTGGAATAGACCCCTCCATAAAGACCCTGTGGAAAATTGATCTTGACTTCTTTCGGTGGCTGCGTCGCCATCATAGCCCTCCTCGCTCACTGATTCATGGATAACGTTATCGCTTTTCCACTCGGAAAAACGTTGTCGAGAAACACGCTCGGTCGATCCACCCCCCGGCTGTGCAGCGCCCTGTGAAACGCCGAGGCGGGGTTGCCCGGGTCCGTGACGACCGAACGCTCCGGCATCACAGGCGGAAGCGGAACCGCACGGACAGAGTCGCCTCAAGCCTGCCCCTTCGGTTGAAATTCCATCAGGAAACGAACCCTTTTCTGCCTAGTCTCCGGTTCATCGCCCTCACGAAACGATTTCGGCCACCGCCCTGACGGGCGATGCCTCCGCACGCACGATCCGGAGCGGAAAAAGATACACATTCATGGACCGGTGCAAGACAGCATCAAGCCCCCGCATCGATTCCACAATCAGGATGTCCCTCTCCTGGAGGGCGCGGTGGACATGGATATCCCCCACACTCATGACGTCGAATCCCACAAGACGGACACCCCGATCCGCGATCCACCGCATCTCGTCTGGGGTAAAGGGCGCCGCCGTTCCCCGGTCCTGAATATCCGCCCTAGGATCCTCCCCTGTATGCACCAGCAGGATCGGCGCATCGATCTCCCTCCATCCTATCTCCTCCCGCCGGATCGCCGCAGCCCGACCTCGGAAGACCTCGAGGGGGTAGTCGTCGAGGGTCTTCCCACCGGGTATGCTGTGCGAAGGGGCCTCGATATGGGTCCCGGCATGAAGACTCATACGGATGAAGTGAACCGTCCAGCCTTCTCCCGTCGATTCCGGCGCCTCCAGAACGTCTATTCGGGTCGCCGGATCCCCAGGGTAAACCGGCATGCCTTCTTCAATCTCGAGCGACAAATCGATAAGCGTCGTCACCTGATCTTCTCCTGTCGCAGCCAACCGGCCGCCTGACCCTGCCCAGCCCTCTGCTGGAATGCCGTCTCCTGGAACAAAAAGCCTCAAAAGGAGGACTGAACTTGACCTCGCGTCCTGCTGCGTTTATAAAGAAAGAGCATTCTGCGTTCATATGCGCCTCGCACCGCCTGCCGGATTTATCTCCATCAAACAGGCCCATCGACGTCCAGCCTGAGCGGCGAGGGACAGCTGTTTTTTCAAGCGCCACTGCGTCTCGTCGCCAAAGCCTTGTCAGGAAAGGTATCCATGTCATATCAGGTCGCACAGGAAGTTGTTGCCCATTGCCCCAGTTGCAAGATGGATCTCATGCACGTCATCGTCGCCCTCGACAGGCAGAGGATCGTAAGGGTCATCTGTCTGACGTGCCGCAAGGAACATGCTTACCACCGCCCGCACGAAGGTGCAACCCCGGAATCACGGGTGAAAAAGCCGAGGACACCGGTCCGAAAACGGCCGGATCCCGAATCGGTCAAGTGGCAGGAGCAATGGGCCGCGCATCCCGACGCCGTTCCCAAGCCCTATTCCATCCAGTCCGTCTTTTCCTCCGGGGACGTGTTGGAACACCCCGTCTTCGGCATCGGCTTCGTCACCCGCATCGTCGAACCAGGCAAGATGGAGGTCCTCTTCCGGGAAGGACCGAAGCGGCTGGCCTTCGATCGAGGGTAAAATCATCGGTCCCGCCCGGCGGAGGCAGCCTTCGCTCTCGACTCGCGGGTGCAGGGACGCAACCTCCCTCCGGGCGGGCACAGAGCCCGGATGGTTTGACTTCCCGATATAAACGTTTATATTGAATATATTTGGATCGTTCGATTCCGCACCTGCAAGATAGGAACCGGAGGATCACTCAGCCCGGCAGGTGGTTGCAGCCTGTCCGTGCGGCGGCACAGACTGAAAGCCAAGGCCGTTCCGTCATAGACTTCCGGCCGGCGGACTGGATTTTGAGGAGGACCATACGATGGATTGCACAACCGAACAAGACGGGATGCACTATGAAGGCAGCTGTATCCGACCCCCCAGCGAGGCCTACAGCATTCTGCTGCAGGTGACGACCGGCTGCTCCCACAACAAGTGCACCTTTTGCGGCACCTATAAGGACAAACGTTTCAAGATCAAGGACGACGACATCATCCTGAGCGACATCCTGTTCGCCTCCAAGTACATGAAGCGGCAGGACAAGGTCTTCCTGATGGATGGCGACGCCTTGATCATTCCCCAGAAACGCCTCATGTGGATTTTGGACCGTATCCGGGAGCATCTACCCTGGGTAAAACGGGTCGGGGCGTACGGAAACGCCAAAAGCATCAAGATGAAATCCCCGGAGGAGCTGATCGCTTTGCGCGAAAACGGCCTCGGGATCATCTATCTCGGGGTGGAAAGCGGCCATGAGGAAATCCTCGAGAAGATCTGCAAGGGAACGACGGCACAGAACCTGATCGACATGGGCAGGAAGGTCAAAGCGGCCGGGATGAAGCTTTCCGTCACGGTCCTGCTGGGCATCGCCGGCCGGGAGAAATCCCTGGAACACGCCCGCGCTACGGGCAGATTGCTGAGCGCCATGGATCCCGATTATATCGGCGCCCTCACCGTCATGCTCATCCCCGGCACCGTTTTGTACGAGGAATACCAGCAAGGGCGCTTTGAACTCCTGGAGGAAAGTGAAACCCTCATGGAGCTGCGTGAAATGATCGCCGAGACGAATCTGACCCGGGGGCTTTTCTTCTCGAACCACGCCTCCAACTACCTGCCGGTCCGTGCACGGCTGCCCCGCGGCAAACAGGAAGCCCTCGACATTATCGATGCGGCGTTGAAAGGAGAAGTAGGCTTGCGGCCGGAGTGGATGCGCGCCTTGTGATCCTCTTCACGGATTCGAAAACAGATCGTTTTTTGGAGTAAAAACCGTCAATCGGCCGATCCCGGCCGCGCGCTTCATTGTGTTCCGGCACCTTATCGTCCTCCGCATCCGAAACGAGCTCGAATGCGGAGGACGTTTCATGAAGAGGCTATTCGAAGATGGCCTGCACGAAGTCCCGGGGGACAAAAGGCCTGAGATCATCCATCCTCTCCCCTATGCCGATCAATTTGATGGGTATGGCAAGCTGTTTCGATATACCCACGACAATCCCGCCTTTCGCGGTGCCGTCGAGTTTGGTGAGGACGATGTGGGTCACTCTTACAGCCTCATTGAAAAGCTGCGCCTGCGAGATGGCGTTCTGCCCCGTCGTGGCGTCCAAAACCAGCCAGACCTCGTGAGGGGCACCGGGTAGTTTCTTGCCGATGACGCGGTTGATCTTCTGAAGTTCTTCCATCAGGTTCGTCCGCGTGTGCAGCCGGCCCGCCGTATCGATCAACACCACATCCGCCTTCCGGCCGAGGGCCGCCGCCACACCGTCAAAGGCGACCGCCGAGGGATCGGCCCCTGTCTG
Organism: Desulfatiglans anilini DSM 4660; assembly: GCF_000422285.1. Taxonomy (NCBI): domain Bacteria; kingdom Pseudomonadati; phylum Thermodesulfobacteriota; class Desulfobacteria; order Desulfatiglandales; family Desulfatiglandaceae; genus Desulfatiglans; species Desulfatiglans anilini. The sequence goes on along the minus strand of NZ_AULM01000001.1, from coordinate 108,291 downwards.
CTGCTTGATCACAGGAACCCCGGCACGCTCCCCCCATATCGACAACTGCTCGACAGCAGCGGCCCGAAACGTATCGGCCGCCACCAGTATCACGCTCTTCCCTTCGCTCCGGAAACGATGCGCCGCCTTGGCGATCGTCGTCGTCTTCCCCACCCCATTGACACCCACCACCATGATCACCAGCGGTTCGCCGGGCAGAGGAGCAGTGTGCGGCCGGGGCGGAACCTCCAGGAAGGCCGAGATCATCCCCTTGAGGGCCTCTTTCAGCTTTTGGGGATCCTTGAGCTCCTTGCGGGCAACCTTCGCCTGCACCTCTGCGATCAGTTCCTGGGTCGTCGCCACCCCGATATCGGAGGTAAACAGGATCTCCTCCAATTCCTCCAGAAGGTCTTGGGTGATCTCTTTCTTCCCGAGGAACAGGCGGTCGAGTCTCCCGGTAAATCCGTTCCGGGTCTTTGAGAGCCCCGCCCTGAGCCTAGAAAAAAAACCCTCTTGATCGGACGGCGGAGACGGGTGGAGGGAACTGGCCGGAACAACCTCCCCCCGGTCTACGGGTTGCTCTTTATCGTCTTGTTTCTTCGTAAAAAATTTAAACATGGTCGTTTAAACCCCTGGCTTGATCCTCGATCGCTTCCTATCCTCCAATCGGCTGTCGGACGGCAGCCGCGCTTTCGCCTCGCTCCGGTTGGACATTCCGGACGGCCTGGATGCCACCCGTAAAGGCTTATCATATACGCGAATGTTTCCAATCCAACAACAGGGAAGTTTCTTTACACCCTTCGGGTGCTCAGTCCCACCGCTTCGCGGCGGGTCCCGGTTTCTTTACACCCTTCGGGTGCTCAGTCCCAGCCTTTCGCTGGCAGGAACCCGGCAAGAGAATGCCCGCGGCCAGCCGGCCGAGCAGCCTTGGAGATTGCCGGCGCCACTGGAGCGGGCCGGCGGTGACCCCTCGGTTCAGTGCCGCCTCACCCTTTCCAGATCCACGGACACGAGCTTCGATATCCCGGCCTGCTCCATCGTAACACCGAACAGGCGGTCGCTGATGGACATGCTTTTCCGGCTGTGCGTCACCATGATGATCTGCGAAGCGCGCTTGATCTCGAGCAGCAGGTGGTTGAAACGGTCTACATTCTCCTCGTCCAGCGGTGCATCCACTTCGTCGAGCAGACAGAAGGGGCTGGGTTTGATCATGTAGATGGCGAAGAGAAGGGCCATCGCCACCAGGGCCTTCTCTCCACCTGAGAGGAGCCCCATGTGGCTCAGCCGCTTCCCGGGCGGCTTCACCTCCACCAGGACGCCGCTATCGAGCGGACGCTCCTCGTCGGTGAGCTTCAACCCGGCCTCGCCGCCGTTGAAGAGGATGGGAAAAATCTCCTTCAGCTTGGCATCGACCTGGTCGAACGTCTCACGGAACCGCTCGAGAGAGGTCCGGTTGATCTTCCGGATGGCCGCCCGGAGGGAATCGATGGACTGGATCAGATCCTGCCGCTGTCCCTGGATGAAATCGTACCGCTCCTTCAAGGCCTCATACTCTCTGATGGCCACGAGATTCACCTCGCCAAGGGCCAGGCGCCGCGCCTTTTTTTCCTTGATTTCGTTCTCCAGGTCGACCTTCGAAGCCGCCTCCTGGAGATGCTCCCTGAAAACGGCGGCCAGATCCAGATTGAAGTTCTCCTGCACCTTTTCCACGAGGGCCTGCATCTGCAGTCGGATCTCGGAATGGGCCATCTGGAGGCGATTGATCCGTTCCCTGAGATCCTGTATCTCCCCCCTGATCCGCCCGGCGGCGGCCTCGCCGGTCTTGATTTCCTCTACGAACCCCTGAAAGGCGCGCTCCTTCTCCTCCATCCAGCCCTGCATCTCGCGCAGATCCGCGTAAGCCAATCCGAGTTCCCTGGCCACCGCCGCACGTCTTTCTTCGGCTCCGGCCTTCTTTTCCAGGCCTTCGGCCAGATCCTCGTCGATGCGCGCCAGGCGGCCGGCAGCCTCTTGCGCATAGGCATCCAGCCTCTCGATATCACGCAGGATCCCCCTGCGCTCTTCCCGCAGGAGCCGATCATCGCTTTCCGCCTGCGCGAAGGCCTCCTTCAGCCGATCGATCTCCTCCGCAGCCGCCTCGACCTCCGCCTTTTTCTCCTCGAAAGCCGCCTCCTCCCTGGCCTGACGGGCGGCGCACAGATCCAGGGCGGCCCTGACCTTTTCAAGTTCAGCCCGGTGCCTGATCAATTCTTTGTCCTTGCGTTCGAGGTCCTCGCTCACTCTTTCGGACATCCTTTGCAGCTGATCGACTTCCTGGCTCAGGCGGAAGACGGCCTTGTCGAGTTCGTTGCGCTCATCCCGCAGATCCCACCTGCGTTTGTCGAGGGCCTCGACCGCCATGCGCCGGTCCTCGACCTCCGTTTCGATCTGTTCAAGGCGTTCTTTCAAGCTCTCCGCACGGGTGCGCCCCGCATCGACCTGGGCCTTCAATTCCGTCATTTCCCGTTTGCGTGCGAGCAGCCCCTGGGTAACCCGCGAAAAGCGCCCCCCGCTGATAACGCCCCGCTCATCCACCATGTCCCCGTCGACCGTCACGAAACAGCAATCCTTCCCGTTTGCCTTCCAGGCCTTGAGGGCGGTTTCGAGGTCGTCCACCACCAGCGTCCGTCCCAGCAGGGTGCCAAAGAGCGGTACATATTTGTCGGGGCAGGAAATGAAGCTCACAAGGGGGTGGGCGCCGGGATACATCTTGCGGCCGTTGCCGTTCTCCCCGTTCAGGTCCTCGATCGGCACGAAGCTGCTTCGCCCCCGGTCCTCCTGCTTGAGATATTCGACCGCCTGACGTCCGTCCTCCTGCGTCGCGACGATCACGGACTGGAGGTTCTCCGCCAACACCGCCTCCACCGCCTGCTCATAGTGCGGCTGCACGTCGATCATGTCAGCGACCAGGCCGAGGATCCGGCCCTCCTTGTGCGGAGCGAGATCCTGCGCCCTCATGATGTTGCGGACGCCTTTCTGGTACCCTTCGTAATTGTCGAGAAGCGTCTGAAGGCTCCCAAGCCGGGTCTGGAAAACCGTCCACTCCTTTTCGGCCGTTTTGAACTCCGTCTCCACCCGCCTTCCAACCTGCTTGAGCTCATCCAGCAGATCGGTCTCCCCGGCGATGGCATCCTCGAGCTCCCGCAGCCGCTCCGCAACAGCCTCACGGGCAAGCGCCCGCGTCTCGGAGGCTGTCATGACCTTTTCCATCTTCTGGCTCAGTTCGCCTTTTTCCGTCTCCAGCCGCGAACGACGATCGACGATCTGCTCGATCGTCTTCTCCAGGTAGCCGGACTCCTGGCTGAGGCCCGCCCGCCGCTTGTCCCGCGACAGGATGTCCTCCCGGACCGCCTCGAACTCGTCCTTGAGCGTCTGGAAGGCCTCCCGGCGCGACTTCACGTGCTCGCGTCGACGGCCGAGTTCCTGCTCCATCTCCCTTATAGCGAGGCGTTTTTCCTCCGCTCCACGTTCGAGGGCCTGGCGCTCGAGGGCCAATTCCCGGCAGCGCCGCACGATGTCTTCCTTTTCCTGCAGAAGACGCTCGCCCATCTCATGCTGCATCCGGATCTCGGATCCGAGGGTTTCCTGGAGCGATTCCTGACGGTGGACCGCTTCCTTCAAGACTTCATAGCGTCGTCTGCGATCCCTGAGATCGCTCTCGGCCGTCTGCCTCATCCCATCGAGCGCCGACAGATTCGCATCGGCCTGGGCAAGCGCGGCAGTCCGCTCGATCTCCTGCTCGACGAGCCCCTCGGAGGCCTGAAGCCGATCTTTCAATTGGCCGAGCATCTGCTGATAAGCGTTGCTTGCCAGGGTCAGTTCGAACCGGGCGATCTCCTCCGAGATCTCCTTGTAGCGCCTTGCCTTGGCCGCCTGTCGCTGGAGGGAGCGCATCTGCCGTTCCACCTCCCCAAGGACATCCTCGACACGCCGCAAATTCTCCTCGGTGAGTTCGATCTTCTTCCCCGTCACTTCCGCCTGCCGGCGGAATTTGGTAATCCCGGCGGCCTCTTCGAGCATCACCCGGGTCTCCTCCGGCCGCTGCTCCAGGATGTTGCCGATCCGGCCCTGACCGATAATGGAATAGGCCTTGTTGCCAAGGCCCGTGTCCATGAACAGCTCCTGAATGTCCTTCAACCGGCAGGCGGCGCCGTTGATGAGATACTCGCTCTCTCCGGATCGATAGAGCCGTCTGGTGACCGCGATCTCCGGATCATGCCGGAAGGCGGGATGGGTCACCGCGCCGTCCTCGTTATCGAAGAGCAGGGACACCTCGGCCATCCCGAAGGCCTTGTAATCCCCGGCGCCGTTGAAAATCACGTCCTCCATGCGCAGGCCCCGCAGCTGTTTGGGGCTCTGCTCCCCCATGCACCAGCGGATGGCGTCTATGATGTTGCTCTTTCCGCAGCCGTTCGGCCCCACCACCCCGCTGATCCCCTTCGGGAAAGCGATGTCGACCCGGTCCATAAAGGATTTGAACCCGCGGATGGAGAGCTTGTTGATACGCATGTGCGCCTCCTGTAAGGCCGATCCTTCCTTCAGACGGAGCAACACATCGGCAGAAAAAGGCTATCGCTCGGATTTTATAGCCTATCTGAGGCCTTTTGTAAAGAAGAAATACTATATCCTGTGGCAGATGGCCCCATAAAAGTCAATATGTTGTATTTCGATACCCTATTCGCTGAATGAATCGATTTGCCAAAGAGCGCGGATTCATGCTATGAAGCGGTGATGTTTCACATGAAACACCACCGCTTCACCGGTTCCACCCGCCACGAGACCAGCCGGCGCTCTGCATCGAGAAGGCGGCCGGAGCGGCCGATTCCATTTACACCAGGAGACGAGACCATGGCAGAGGACATCACGAGACCCGAAGATATGGGCAAGGAAGACCTGGCCCGGTTCGTGCTGGACATCTTCCACCGCATCGCGGTGCACCACACGCTCTGGCTCAGGGAAGTGGAGCACCAGATGGGCATGCCCAAGGCCCTCGGTGTCCTGGGAACGGCCTACCAGGAAACCTACGCAGTGCAAATGAAGCGGATGGCCAAACTGTTCAACTTCGAGCTGGTCGAGGGCATACCCAAGCCCCTCCTGGAACGCTCCCGGGAAGAGCTGCTCGAGGCGGCGGACGAGGTCTCCAAGAACTGGCTTGCCAATGACGGCATCTGGTTCCAGGCCGTCGAATTCGCCCATGGCATGAACGATGCCAAGCGCTGCAACGATTCCTGCTGGACGCGGTACTCGCCCTTCGAGGCCTGGTCCATCCGCAGGCTGCTCCACCTGCCCGAGCGACCGGGCCTCGAAGGATTGAAAACAGCCTTGCGTTTTCGCACTTACGCCCGCGTGAACGTGCAGACCATCATCGACGAAGGGGCGGAAAGCTTCGTCTTCCAGATGAATGACTGCCGCGTCCAGTCGGCACGCAAACGCAAAGGGCTGGACGACTACCCGTGCACCTCGGTCGGTCTGGTCGAATACACCTATTTCGCGGAAGCCATCGATCCCCGCATCGAGACCGAGTGCATCGGCTGTCCGCCGGGCCCCCATCCCGAGGAGTGGTATTGCGCCTGGCGCTTCCGCCTGAAAGCGCCAGGCGAGTCCCGCGCGGCTGGCCATCCGTAGCCTGTCAGGGCGTCCGGGCGGAGCGTGAAGACCGCACGCGGCAACCCGGATGGAAACCCGGGGCCTTTCGAGGCACAACACAGGGGCTTCTCCCGCGCTCCTCCACCAAGCCTGCGGGCCCGTCTTCCACTCCGGTCGCAAGTCCGTCTTCGTCAGCGGAATCCCTTAGGGAAGGGGGCGGAGAAGGCCGACCGCCCCGACCTACCCGAACAGTACATCGAAGAGTTCCTGGATCGACCTTACGCCGGTCAACTGCATGCCTTCCACCGCCTGAAGCCCCTCGAGACGGCTGCGGGACAGGCAGCAGCGGCTGAAACCGAGCTTCCGTGCTTCACGGATGCGCAGATCGGGGTGATTGACGCCGCGCACCTCTCCGGCGAGGCCCACCTCCCCGAAAAACACCCAGTCCTGCGGCACCGGCCGGTCCAGAAAACTGGACATCAAGGCGGAAACGAGTCCAAGATCGGCCGCCGGCTCATCGACCCGCAGGCCGCCGGCGATGTTGACGAAGATATCCTGCTCCGCCAGCTGCATTCCCAGACGCTTTTCGAGGACCGCCACGAGCAGCGCGATGCGGTGCTGATCCATTCCCGAGGCCGTCCGCCGCGCCGTCCCGAACGAACTCGGCCCCACGAGCGCCTGAATCTCGACCAGCAGCGGACGCGTGCCCTCCAGACACGGGAACACAACGGAGCCGGAGGTGTTTTCCGGCCGCTCCTCCAAAAAGATGCGCGACGGGTTTCCCACTTCGCAAAGGCCGGCGTCCTTCATCTCGAAGACGCCGATCTCGTTGCAGGGTCCGTAACGGTTCTTCACGGCCCGCAGGATACGGTAAAGATGCCCGCGGTCCCCTTCGAAATAGAGGACCGTGTCCACAAGGTGCTCCAGGACCTTAGGCCCGGCGATGGCCCCTTCTTTTGTGACGTGCCCGATCAGGAAGACCGGGATGCCCGACCCCTTCGCCAGGTCCATCAGCCGCAGGGCCGCCTCCCGCACCTGCCCGACGCTCCCGGGCGCCGCCCCCATGTCCTGTGAATAAACGGTCTGGATCGAATCGACGGCGAGAAGCGAGGGTTTCAGCTCCCCCACCTGCTTCAGCAGTTCGTCTATGCACGTCCCGGTCAAGACGAAAAGCCGATCGGCCCGGATCCCGATACGCTCGGCCCTCAGCCCGATCTGCTGGGCCGATTCCTCCCCTGAAAAATAGAGGGCGGACCTCCCGCCCTCCGTCAGCTTTGCAAGAATCTGCAGGATCAGCGTCGACTTGCCGATCCCGGGCTCGCCGCCGATCAGGGTCACCGAACCCGGCACCACCCCTCCTCCGAGCGTCCGGTCGAACTCCGGGATCCCCGCAACGTAGCGCATTTCGCTCTCGAGGGATATGGATGTGATCGGCTCCGGCCGCCCGATGGACGAACGGCGCCCGCCCCGACGGCCCTCGGCTTGGACCTCGGTTTCCTCCATGAAGCTGTTCCAGGATCCGCAATCCGGACACCGCCCGAGCCACTTGGGCGCCTGGTAGCCGCAGCTCCCACAGACAAACAGATGCCTCGTTTTTCCTGATCCCATAAAGCAACATCCACCCTGAAATGGTTCGCACCTGCCCCTTTCCGCCGACGGCGTCGAGTGGGGGCGGCCGGGGCCGGATCGACGGCAAAGAAAGGGCCTTCCCGAGAGGTTTTCAGCTTTCCGAAACCCGACCGGCCCGTCCTGGACCGCGCCACAACCCTCTTTTGCTCACCTTGAAATGAACATCCAGCGCGGGGCCGCCTCCATCACCCAACAAGGGTTTTCTTACAGCAGGCCCTCCCCGGGAGCCCCTCTCAACTCCAACTTTCTCCCGTTATAGGTGCGCATCGACAGCCTCCCCTCCCGAACGGTGCAGACCACGGCCCCGTCGCAATCGGTTCGAAACACCTCGCAGCCTCTGGCAGAGTAACCCGCAAGGGTGCGTGCGTCGGGAAAATCACCGCCGGCCCCGCACGAAATGACACATATCCGCGGGCGCACCCGAGCGAGAAAAACATCGGAGCTCGAGGTGGCGCTTCCATGGTGCGGGGAGAGCAGGACATCGCTCTTGAGGGCCTCCCCGCAGCGGTTGGCCAGCAGCGCTTCAGCCGGTCTTTCGATGTCTCCCGGAAACAGAAAGGCGAAGCCCTGATAGGACAATTTCAAGACCAGAGAACGATTGTTGAAACCAAGTCCCTCCGCTTCCGGCTCCATCCCGTCCTTTCCGGGCTGCAGGACCTCAACCCTCACCCCGTTGATCATCGTCGCGTCCGGTCCGGCGGGCGGCAGCCGCGGGAAGATGCGCTCCTCCTCGAGGGTCAGCGCGAGGCGCCGGTAGAGGTCATTGTCTGCGGTATCCCCGTTGTACCAGAATTCCGACGGTGAGAATGATGCCGCGATAAAGGGGAGGCCCCCCATGTGATCCGCCTCCGGGTGGCTCAGGACCAGGTAATCCAATTGTCGAATCTTCGCCTGCCACAAGAAGGGCGCCACCACCATACGCCCGACATCGAAGGTTCCCCCGCTGAAACCGCCCCCGTCGACAAGCATTTTCTTTCCCCCGGGAAATTCGACCAGGGCCGCGTTGCCCTGCCCCACATCCAGAAAGGTAACGCGCATATCCTCGTTGAGGTAGACCCGTTTGACCCAATAGACGGAATCGAACAGGACCAGCAAGGCGACCGACATCGCCAGCCGCTTCGCCCAGAGACTTCGTCGAAAAAAGTAAAGCGAGAGCAGTCCCAGGTAAAAAAGGGCGATCTCGAAGCCGTTCGGAGTAGGCAGCCACACGCCTGCCCAGGGCAGATCCGCCCAGAAACGGACGAGCCACAGGACAACGGACTGGCCCCAGCCGGACATTTCGACCAGAACCCCGGCCGCCTCCTCCGAAAACGGGAGTAAAAAGGCGCCGAACAACCCCAGCGGCAATACCCAGCACCCCAAGATGGGAACAGCCGAGAGATTGGCGGGAACCACCACCAACGGGAAGCGGTGGAAGTAATAAACCGTCAAAGGCAGCAGGAAGAGGGTGGCGCACAAAGAAACCGCCGCGAGCCCGGCAAAATATCCGAATACGCGTCGCGAACCCCGCCCTTCCGAACCCTTTCGAGGCGCGTTGAGACCCAGCCTGTCCGTGAAAACGGGCATGAACCACAGCAGACCCGCGACCGCCCCGAAAGAGAGTTGAAAGGAGATGGAAAAGATGGCTTGGGGGTCCACCGCGAGGATCAACAGCGCAGCCAACGCCAGGGTGGACCACCTGTCCCGCGATCGGCCCCAGAGCCCGGCCCCCAGGAAAATCAAGACCATGAGGACGGCCCGTTGGGCCGACACCTGAAACCCGGCCATCCCGAGGTAGACCAGGACGGTGAGAGCCGTGACCGATGCAGCCGGGACACCCACCGGCACGCACAGCGCCAGATGCGGGGAATAAAGCAGCAAACGGCGCAAGCCGAAAAAGGTCAACCCAGCCAGCAAACCCATGTGCAGCCCGGAGACGGCGAGGATGTGCGCCAGGCCGCTGACATTGAAACGGTCCTGCGTTGTTTGATCGACAGCGCTCCGATCCCCCAGCAGAATCGCCTGAGAAAACGCCGCCCTCCGCTCATCGAGCCGTTCGATCAAGAGCCCCCGAAAACGCTCGCGTCCTTCTTCGAAAAACGCTTTGACAGGGAGCCGTTCCCCATACCCAAGAGGCACCACCAGACGGCCGTCCGAAACCACCGCCCGGCAGCTGAACCCTTGGCAGGCCATTTGGCCTTCGTAGTCATAGGCGCCGGGATTCGCAAAATTGCGGAAAACGCGAAGCCGTGCTGGCAACTGAACGCGTTCTCCTGCGCGCAGGGGAACCCCCTTGCCGTAAACAGAGACGAGAACCTTCTCGTCGGCGCTCAGAGCGGTCCGACCGATGATCACTCGCTCTACGGCCAGCGCGAATCGCCCGCGCCCATTTTCGGCACGGACAGGATTCAGAACCGTCCCCACCAGCCCGAGCTGCGGCTCCTGGGGAGCCAGGACATCGAGGATCGGCAAAGGATGGTGGATGCTCTCGACGAGGGCCGCAGCCGCTACGATTCCAGGGAGCAGAAACATCACACGGCGGCCCCTGGGGAAAAGAAGGGTCAAAAGCACGAAAACAGCTGCGGCGGCGCCCAGGGCCGCGACAAAATAACCCCCGGCGAAGTGGAACCGGTGCCCCAGCAGAATCCCGGCCACCCATGCACAAAGAACGGGAACAAGCGGCCGGTGCATTGTTTCATTCTTTCTCGCGCCAGATCGCAGCGCCGAGGCCCTGAAACTTCACATCCAGCGCCTCGTAGCCCCGGTCGAGGTGATAGATCCGGCTGACCTCGGTCCGGCCGCCCTCGGCGGCCAGGCCCGCCAGCACCAGGCAGGCGCTCGCACGCAGGTCGGTTGCCATGACCGGGGCCGCTGAAAGACGCTCCCTCCCTCTGACCAGCGCCTGGTTGCCGTTGATTTCGATGTCGGCGCCCATCCGCTTGAGCTCGCTCACATGGATAAACCGGTTTTCGAAAATCGTCTCGCGAATGAGGCTCGACCCGCGGGCGACGCACATCAGAGCCATGAACTGCGCCTGCAGATCCGTCGGAAAACCCGGGAAAGGCATGGTCTTGATATCCACCCCGCGGATCTCTTCGGAGCCCTGTACGCGGATGCAACCCGGCACGACCTCCACGCCGACCCCCGCGGACTTGAGCTTCTCCATCAGGGCGCCCACGTGTTCCGGCCGGCAGCCGCTGATCGACACATCCCCTCCCGTCATCGCCGCGGCAATCATGAAGGTCCCGGTCTCGATCCGGTCCGGAATGATGGTATGCTCGACGCCCTTCAGGCTCTCGACCCCTTCGATCGTGATGATGTCCCCGCCGTCGCCCTCGATCTGCGCCCCCATCGCACGCAGCAGATCCGCCAAATCTTTCACCTCGGGCTCGTTGGCGGCATTCCGCAGGACCGTCCGGCCTTCCGCCAGTACAGCAGCCATCATGATGTTTTCGGTGCCGGTCACGGTGGGGATGTCGAAAAAGATATCGGCCCCTTTCAGCCGGCCGGCCGTGGCGTGGATATATCCTTGATCGAGATGCATATCCGCACCCATGGCCACCAGCGCCCGCAGATGCAGATTGACCGGCCGGGCTCCGATCGCGCAGCCTCCGGGCAGAGAAATCCTTGCCTTTCCCTGCCTGGCCAGAAGCGGGCCGAGCAGCAGGATCGAGGCGCGCATCGTCCTGACCAGGTCGTAGGGGGCCTCATAGCCGCTCAAATCCGAGGCGTCCACCCCCAGGAAATCCTCGCCCTCATCGAAGCGCACCCCCAACTGCTCCATGATCCTGACGATCGTGGAAATATCCCGCAGCCGGGGGACATTTCGCAGCACATGCCGCCCACCCCCCAGAAGACAGCCCGCCATAATCGGAAGGGCGGCGTTTTTCGCTCCACTCACGGAAACCGCCCCTCGGAGGGGGCGGCCGCCTTCTATTACCATCTTTTCCATTTTGGTTTCCTCATAGTTCGTATCCATCCGGAAATGATTTCGCGGTGGGACTCAGTTTCCAATCCGGGAATGAGGATTTTTAGCCAATATCAAGGAAATTAAGCGTTTGCGCTGAGGCGACCTGCAGGTCGCCTCACAAGCAAACGTGCAGATTGACGCCGAGATTGGCTAATAAAGACCATTCCCGGATGGAAAGTTCATCACAGCCGCTTGGCGCCTCAAACCGACCCGCACGCGGCCTTCCACCCCCGCCCGGGTCTTGGAGAGCAGCCTTCGGCCCAGAGCCAGGCGCCTGGCCTTTCAGCAGGGTCTCCGGACGGTCTGCACCCGAGCGTCTGAAGCTCGGACTCTCCGCTATTCCGGACCCCGTTCATGTCCTCTTCTTGCCCAAGTCCTCCTGCCCGTCGGGGGCGAACTCCTACACCCCCAACCAGCCGGCCCGCCCGGGTCACTTCCTCGACCAGGTGCGGCCGATCTACGGTTTATAACAATTGTTTTTCCCGGTCAACAAAGATAGACTGACGTGGAGGTGAGAGATGAGATTCGTCGCCGACTGTATGCTCGGCAGCCTGGCCAAGTGGCTGAGGGTGCTCGGTTTCGATACGATCTATCAAAGAAGCTACGGCCCTGGATTTCCCGCCGACTTCCCCATGGACGATCGGATCCTGCTCTCGAGGCAGCAGGCACGCGTCGCCTCTCATCCCGGGGCCGTGCTCATCCGGGCCGAACGTACCGGACCCCAGCTGATGGAGCTGCGTGAAAGCCTCGGAATCGATCCCCCGTCATCCCAGTGGCTCAGCCGGTGCATCCGGTGCAACGCCCCTCTGGAACCCGCTCCGGACAATCTCTCAGAAACGGTGCCCGACTATGTCCAGGCGATTCACCATGGGGCCATCCGCTTTTGCCCCGTCTGCCGCCGCTGTTTCTGGCCGGGAACCCACCGGGAACGGATGCTGGCGCAACTTGCGGACTGGGGATTTCCCGCCGGCTGAGCCGGACTCCATCCTGCCATGATCTTTTTTCCCCTTTCGACGCCAACGGGCAGATCTGCTTGTGCGACGGCTCATCTGGCGCTTACGCACAAACGCTCGCTTTCCTTGATAGGGGACAAGCCGGAACCCGCCCCGAAGGAGTGGGACTGAGCACCCGAAAGGTGTGAAGAAACCGGGACCCGCCGCGAAGGGGTGGAACTGCGCACGCGCAGCGTGTGAAGAAAAACCCTTCTTTACCGGTGTGGAGCCTGAACTGGATTTCGATGGTTTCCCGGTGGCTGCGAGCGGCATGATTCCTCCGGACACAAGGGTCCCGGCGGAAAGATTCCCTTGAAAAGAGCGGTTTTTGTGCTAAACTGAATACGGTTCTTTTTGCCGTTGTTTCGTCTGCGCGGCCGGTGCACCAGGCCGAGCCCGCATTGGAACCATCCTCAATGGGAAAGGAGGTGGTCTCTTTCCAAGGTCTTCTGATCGGCGCTAACCTTCACATCAGAGGAAAGGAGAAACGAAATGGCTGGAAGCACTTACAAGATCATCCAATTGGTGGGGACGAGTGATGTGTCCTGGGAAGAAGCGGCCAAGACCGCGATTGACACCGCCGGTACATCACTGCGGGATCTTCGGGTCGCTGAAATAACCAGACTGGACGTTACGGTGGAAAACGGAAAAATCACATCCTATCGGGCAAGACTGAACGTTTCCTTCAAGTACACCAAGGATTAGGCGGCTTCTGTTTGAGAATGCATATGGAATACCGGCGCGGTTCAGTCCAGAAACGATGACCTGGTCAAAATCGAAGCGATCGGCCGAAGGGGTGATCTTATCCGTCACCGCAGAGGGCTCCTCCCTCTCCGACCGGAGAAAAAGGCTGGACAACTCGTTTCTGGACCGGAACCGGGCAGACCTGGTTCGACATGGGGAAATCTCCGCATCACCTGTTTGCCGATCCATTTCACCCTTCATGAGAGAGCTTCCATGTATAGAACATTTAAAAAGCTGACGGTCCTCGATCAAATTGCTTCATCAGACAAAGTGCGTCGTCAGATTGTCGACACGGCGGCAAATCTTTATGCCAGGAAAGGGTTCGCTTCCACATCGATACAGGAAATCTCCGAGGCGGCCGGAGTAAGCCTGCCTGTCACCTACCATTACGTCAAAAACAAGTCGGAGATCATGCGCCTCATCATGGAAGACCTGCTCGGAGCCTTCCGTGAAAATTTGACCCGCGAGCTTGAAGACATCCAGGACCCGGAAGAAAAGCTGGCGATTGCCTTGGTCATTTACCATCGAATTCTGGACCGCGAAAAGGAAAAAGTGCTTCTTTTTTACCAGAAATCCGCCTCACTGGATCGGGCATCGAAAACGCGCATCATGCAAATGGAGGTGGATATCAGCCGGATTTTCGCGGGCATTCTGGAGGATGGCATAGAACAAGGCCTTTTCAGAAAGGTCGACGTTGATTTGATGGCCTACAACATCATCATCATGGCCCACATGTGGGTTTTGAAACACTGGCATTTCAAAAACCGCTTGACCCTCGATCAGTACATCGACAACCAGGTTGCAACGGTTTTCCATGCACTGGAATCGTCGCACTGAGGCCTTTTTCACCCAGAGCCTATCCGGAAGACCAAACGCTGCACCCCCGAAAGCGCCGGGCGGCTGGCCTCTGCGCGGTGAAGCAACGGGTGGTGTGCGCCAGGTTGAAATCTAATGGCCTTCTCTTACAGGGTCGTCGGCGTCGCGTTTCGCCAAGACCAGGAGGTGGCGAAGCGTCGGTTTTCGAGGCAGCCGGTACGGAAGCACCTGCTCCAAACGGATTGAAAAGATTTGCAATTGCGGATCAATGCTGTTCACCACAGCCGTCAGGTCTTCTCCTGCAAAAAGCAGCATTCGGCCGCTGGGAGCGAGATAGGGTGCCCCCAGCCGCAAAGCCTGCGGGGGAGGCGCTACAGCCCGTGCCGTAACGCACGAGTAGCCGCCGGCGCTGCGTTTTGACCAGTCTTCCCCTGCCCTGCCCCTGAACACTTCGATCCCCTCGAGCCGCATCACCCGGATGACATGCCGCAGAAACGAGACCCGCCGCGCATTGGCTTCCAGCAGATGGACCATCACGGCCGGCTGACAGATCTTGATGGGAATAGCCGGAAATCCCGCACCCGAACCGATATCGAGCAGGCTTCCTCCTGCGGGGAGAATCGATCCGGCCATCAGGGAATCCAGGAGCAATTCACGGACCACTTCCTCGCGGGAGCGCAGGCCGGTCAGATTCATCCGTCGATTCCACTCCCAAAGCTCGGCGAGATAGGCCCCCAACAGGCCAAGGGCCCGATCGCCCAGGGGACAGCGCAGGCCCTCGGCCCACTCCGTGACCATTCGTCTCTCTTCGGAGGTCAGCTCAGACAATGACACGCCTTTTGATGATCCCCACGGCCTCCTCGGGCGTGTCCACGACCCGGAAAATGTCGAGGTCTGAGGGCGAAATGGTCTTCCCCTTGAGCATGGTGTCTCTGATCCAGTCCACCAGACCTCCCCAGAATTTCGAGCCGATCATGATCACGGGGAAGGAACGGATCCGTTCCGTCTGGATCAGCGTCAGGGCCTCGAAAAGTTCGTCGAGGGTCCCGAAACCTCCCGGCATGATAATGTAAGCGACGGCGTATTTGACGAACATAACCTTACGAATGAAGAAGTATTTGAAATTCAATCTGATATTCGAATAAGGGTTCGCCTGCTGCTCGTTCGGGAGTTCGATGTGCAGGCCGACGGATTTGCCACCCGCATCGGCCGCGCCCTTGTTGGCCGCCTCCATGATCCCCGGGCCTCCGCCGGAGATGACGTTGAACCCGTTTTCAACCAGCAGCCGGGAGGTCTTGACGGTCATCTTATAAGCCTGGCTCTGGGGTTTGGCGCGCGCGGAGCCGAAGATGGTGACCGCCGGATGCACGTCCGGCAGGACATCGAAGCCGTCGACAAATTCGGCAATGATGTTGAACATGCGCCATGTGTCCTTGATGGTGATATCATCCACCAAGAATTGTCTTTCACTCATGGGAAGGCTTCCTTTCTGGCATGGTCGAGCTTCGGGGCCCCGGCTCAACCGTGGACGATCAGCGGCACCTCCGGCTTTCCACAACCGGGTCCCGGGGGCCGACCCGCACGCTCCAGCTTCCTTTCAAGACAGGAACACAAAAATTGATTGATTTTTAGAATTTAATTGTTTAGCTTTCTGACCGGATCGGCTAGTATGGTAGTTTTTGGTTATAATGGTGTCAAGCACTTGTCACGGTTGATACGCATCAAACCGTTTCCTTATCGGCCTTTCGAGTGGCAGGCATCGAACCTTATTCAACGCTCCGGTGGCAGGGATCTGTACACCGTGGATCATGGGGTCTTCCCGTCATCGATGATGAAACTTCCAGAGATCACCAGAACCGATTTTTTCGACCGTATCAGCGCCCGGGAAAAACCCTGGCAGCATAATTACCTGACGATGTACTCGACCCAGTGGGGAGGATTCACGACGGATCCCGACCTGATGTTGATCCCTGTCGACGACCACCTTGTCCACCGGGGCGACGGGGTCTTCGACGTCATGCGCTGCGTCGACGGCAAGATCTACCAGATGGAGGAGCATCTCAAGCGGCTGAACCGTTCGGCCCGCGCCATTTCCCTCTCCCCGCCCGAAGTCTATGCCGATATTAGAGATCTGATCCGGTTTCTCGTACGGAAAGGCGGCCAAAGGGACTGCCTGATCCGCCTAATGGTGTCGCGTGGTCCGGGAAGTTTCACCGCCAACCCGTTCGATTGTCCTGAAAGCCAGTTGTACGTCAACGTGATCCGGTTCAAAGGCCTGCCAGAAGCCCACTACCGGGAGGGCATTTCCATCATTACAAGCCGCATCCCCATCAAAAAATCGTTTTTTGCCACCATCAAATCCTGTGACTATCTGCCCAATGTTCTGATGAAGATGGAGGCGGTCGAGGCGGGCTGCGGGTATTCCGTCGGGTTGGATGAAAAGGGATTTCTTGCCGAGGGTTCGACGGAAAACCTCGGTATCGTCACGGCAGAGGGCATTCTGAAATTCCCCGGACTGGACACGACGCTTTCGGGCATCACCGAGCAGCGGGTTTTCGAGCTGGCCCGGCAGCTGGTGCAGGAGGGACACCTCAAAGACGCCGTCTTCGGCGAAATACCCCCCGAGGAGGCCTATCAGGCCCGGGAGGTTTTCCTCACGGGAACGTCTCTCGACATCCTGCCGGTTGTTCGCTTCGACGGCCGCACCATCGGAGACGGCACCCCCGGTCCAGGCTATGCCCGATTGCATAGACTTCTTCGACAGGATATGCGGAACAACGAACGGCTGCTCACGCCCGTCATCTGGGAAGACGCCCAATAAAAGCTACGAAGAGGATTCGATTTGGAAACAGGAGAGGTAGACATGGAACGTGTTGCAAGGGTAACGGAGATTATCGCAGCGTCACCCCACAGTTTCGATGAAGCCATCCGGGTCGGTTTCGAAAGGGCGAACCGCACTCTGCGGGGAATCACCGGGTTGCGTGTCATCGAGCAGCGTGTCTCCGTAGAAGAAGGACAAATCAAAGAGTTCCGCGTGCGCCTGGAGGTCATTTTCGTCCTCGAAACGTAATAGGTTTAGATCCGGAACCAACCCTGTCGAACCGACTGTCCCCGATCCGGAAAAGAAGGCTCGGAAACTGCGTAGAAAGACATGCTGAATCATGGCCTTGATCAAATTTAGAGAAGAACGCTGCAAGGGGTGTGGACTCTGCGTACTGGCCTGTCCCAAAGGGCTCCTCAGTATCAGCTCCTCCATCAATCTGTCGGGTTATCCCACCGCTCACATCAGCGATATGGAGGCATGCACCGGTTGTAAACTGTGCGCTGAGATGTGCCCCGATGTGGTGATCACGGTGTACAAATGATATCCCCTCGTAAAAACGCTTAGAATGGTGTCCCCTGTCCGGCGCTGAATCGGTTTTCAGACGTCGGAAACCCGTGTTCTGCGAAGCATCTCAGGCAGCCGGTACACCTCGGGAACATGGATTGAATCTTAAGGGGTTGTCATCTTCGAGAACGGGGTACCTATTCGCCCCGCTGCGCGGCTTGCCATGCCAACCCTGCTCGGGAAATCCTGAAGATTCAGGCGGCAGACACCGGTGAAGAACTATCGATAGGGAACGTTGCCCTCCCTGGAGGCCAGTGGAACTATCCGCACCACCAAACGAGGCCTGAAGACAAAACAGGACAACCTCGAGCCCGAGAGCATTGCACAGCCCTCGATCATTGGCGCAGGGGCAAAAACCGTCGTCTTCAGGCGGAAGATGAAGCAGTTCGAGATTCCCATCGCTCCCTTCCCTTTGTGGAAGCGATGGCATTGAGGAGAAAAACGGTTTGGAGACTTTGTTCGTAAAAGGCAACGAAGCCATCGCCATGGGCGCCATCGAAGCCGGATGCCGTTTTTATTTCGGCTATCCCATCACTCCCCAGAACGACATCCCGGAGTATATGTCCAAGCATCTGCCGGCCGTCGGGGGCACTTTCATACAGGCCGAAAGCGAGATAGCGTCCATCAACATGCTCCTGGGCGCAAGCGCCACCGGAGCACGGGCCATGACCTCCTCTTCGAGCCCGGGCATTTCCCTGAAGCAGGAGGGGATTTCTTACCTGTGCGGCAGCCAGATACCGGGTGTCATTGTCAACATGAGCCGCAGTGGACCCGGCCTCGGGGGGATCTCGCCATCGCAGGGCGACTATTTTCAGGCCACCAGGGGCGGCGGGCACGGGGACTACCGGACGATCGTTCTGGCCCCCTCATCCGTCCAGGAGGCCTATGACCTCACGATGCGGGCCTTCGACCTCGCCGACAAATACCGGAATCCGGTTCTAATCCTGGGCGACGCATTGCTGGGGCAGATCAAAGAACCCTTGAAAACACGCCCATACAGAGGAACCCCCCCCGAAAAGGATTGGATTCTTACGGGCGCCTCCGGGCGGCCCCGCCGGATCCTCAAATCCCTCTACCTCTCGGAAGGCGAACTCACGGACCACAACTGGTTCCTTTACCGCAAGTATCAGCAGATGAAGCGCGAGATCCGCTTTGAAACCCAGAATTTGGATGATGCGAAGCTGCTCGTCGTCGCATTCGGCTCACTGGCACGCATCGTGAAGAGCGCTGTGGGTATGGCCCGTGAAAAAGGCATGCTGATCGGCCTCCTGCGACCGATCACCCTTTACCCCTTTCCCTATGCTGCGCTGGAAAAGATCTCCCGGAAGATCAGAAATTTCATGGCGGTGGAACTGAGTACGGGCCAAATGGTCGAAGACGTCAAACTGGCCGTCGGACACAAGAAGAACCAGGTGGATTTCTATGGCAGACCGCCCGGCTCCATCCCGTCGCCGGACGAAATCTTTCATGAAATCGCCAAAGTCTACAAAAAGAGGATCGCATAAATGGAGCAGGTTTTTTCAAGACCCCAAAGCCTCATTGACGTGCCGTTCCACTTCTGCCCGGGCTGTCACCATGGCATCATCCACCGCCTGACGGCCGAATGCATCGATCGGTATGCCTTGCAGGAAACGTCCATCGCGGTGGCCTCCGTCGGCTGCTCGGTGTTTCTTTATGATTATCTGGATGTCGATGTGCTCGAGGCCCCGCACGGACGCGCAGCAGCAGTCGCGACCGGTGTCAAGCGGGCCCGGCCCGACCGCTTCGTCTTCACCTATCAGGGGGACGGGGATCTCGCAGCCATCGGGACCGCCGAAATCATCCACGCCGCCAACCGCGGAGACCGCATCACGGTCATCTTCGTCAACAATACGGTCTTCGGAATGACCGGCGGCCAAATGGCCCCGACGACGATGCCCGGTCAGGAAACCACGACGACACCGTTTGGAAGAGATCCAGCCGTAAACGGTTTCCCCATCCGGATGGCGGAACTTTTGGGCGGACTGACCGGCACGACCTTTGTCGCCCGCGGGGCGGTCGACACCCCTAAGAACCTCGTGAAGACCCGCAAGTACATGCAGCGCGCCTTTGAGGTTCAGACCACCGGCGAGGGGTTCGGTTTCGTGGAGATCCTTTCCGCCTGTCCGACGAACTGGAAAATGTCGCCGGAGCGCGCCAACAAGCGGGTCAAGGAAGAGATGATCCCCTATTTCCCGCTGGGCATCTTCAAGGGGGGTGACGCCTAATGTATTTTGACACGATCATAGCGGGTTTCGGGGGCCAGGGCGTTCTGCTCATGGGCAACATCCTAGCCTATGCCGCGATGGGTGAAAAGAAGAGGGTGACCTACATGCCGGTCTACGGCGTCGAGATGCGTGGAGGGACAGCCAACTGCACCGTCGTCGTCTCCGACCAGGAAATCGGTTCGCCCATCATCCAGCGGCCGGTTTCAGCCATTGTCATGAACCGTCCTTCCCTTGACAAATTCGGACCCCGTGTTCGCAAAGGCGGAACGCTGGTCGTCAATGCCTCTCTGATCCCTGAAGAAGCGGCGCAGTTCCGGGGGGTGGATTGCCTTATGGTCCCCAGCCGCGAGCTGGCCCTGCAGCTCGGGAACGAACGGCTGGCCAACATGGTCGTGCTTGGCGCGGCTGTTCGCCGCACTGGCGTCGTCCGGGTCCGCTCGCTCAAGAAGGCCCTTTATGGTGCGCTTGACCGGCGTTACCACAGCATGATAGAGTCGAATAGCAAGGCCTTGGAGCTGGGCGCCCGTTTCGCTGCAGACAATGGGCATCCGTAATGAAGCCCTCTTCCCCCAACCACAAGGAAAGGAAGGTCGGCGTTATGGACGAGGATCGGAACCGCGATGAGGCACGGGATACCTACCAGGACTTTCTGAGCGATATCAACGAGCAGTTCGCCAGGCAAAGCCAGGAAAAGGATTTCATGGACAGCATCCCCGGCGAGCCTGGTGAAGGTGCGGACTACGAAGTCGACGTCGGTCAGCGCGTGCGCGCCGTAAGGCAGAAGCGGGGGCTCACGCTCGAGGATGTCTCCAGGCGAACCGATCTGGACGTGGGTCTGCTTGCCTCCATTGAAGACGGTGCCGTAGCCCCGCCCCTGGGCACGGTGATCAAGCTGGCCAAGGCCCTCGAAATGAAGATGGGCTATTTCATATCCGGCCAGGAAAACCGCCCTTTTACCATCGTGCACCATCAGGACCGGAAGATCGTGTCCCGCTACGATTCCACCAAGGGCAAACGGTACGGGTATGAATACATCTCGCTCGCCCCGCACAAGGTCGACCGCCACATGGAGCCCTTCATCGTAGTGCTGGCACCCGCCGAGACCGAAGAGGAACGTTCGAGCCACGACGGTCAGGAATTCATCTACGTCCTTGAAGGCGCCATGGCGGTTTACTTGGAGGACGAACGATACGTGCTCGAAACCGGCGATGCCATCTACTATGATTCGACCGTTCCCCACCTGGTGAAGTGTCACGGTGACAAACCGGCGAAGATTCTCGCCGTTCTCTACACAGAACGCTGAGGCGGCCGCTGTGATCGCTTTCGATCTCAAGTGCTCTAGAGACCATGTCTTCGAAGGCTGGTTCGACAGCATCGAGGCCTTCGAAGATCAGAACGCCAGGCGTTTGATCACCTGCCCGTATTGCGAGGATTCCAACATCCGAAGAATCATGTCTCCTGTGTCCATCAAGAAGGCCTCTCCCGCACCCTCCCACGATGCATCCCAACCGGTCGACTACCATGCACTCGCCATGGCGGTCTTGCGATCCATTCACGCTACCTTTGACGACGTAGGGACGCAGTTTGCCGGAGAGGCCCTCAAGATTCACTATGGCGTTTCGGAAAAAAGGAACATCCGCGGTTCAGCTACGGACGAAGAGGAAAAGATGCTCAAAGAGGAGGGCGTCGAATTCTTCAAATTCCCTGTCCCCAGATTCCCCGAAGACAAGAAGACCAATTGATTTTCTTCATGCAGCGGGCCTTTGAGACCAGGTTCGACCCCGATGAATGCCATCGGAACCGGTTTCTTCTCGGCGCGCCCTGATCGCCTGGAACCTGAATGGCTGCAGGCTGGCTAGCAGCCATCCGGAAATGGTTTCTCGGTAGAACCCAGTTTCCATCCGGGAATGAGGATTTTTTCTTCACACCCTGCAGGTGCTCAGCCCCAACGCTTCGCAGCAGCCCTTTGCTCGTCAATACCAATAAAATCAATCGGTTGCGCTGAGTCGAATTGTAATTCGCCGCACAAACAAACGGGCAGATTGACGACGAGATTGGCCAAAAAGACCATTTCCGGGTGGAAACTGGCTAGTAGATGCCTGCATCACAGCCGGCCGCCACCGTTTGCCCCAACTCGCGGCACTGCGCCAGGTTCTGTTCCGTCAATTCTCCGCGGGCGATGACCGCCTCACAGACCTTCTTGAGTGGATAACCGATGCAGATCCGCTCGATCGCCGCAAGAGCGCCTCGCCCGTCGTTCCCGGCGCTGACAAAGACCGCATAGGGTTTCTTGAAAACCTTTCTTTCGACTCTGGCGGATTCGTAGGTTCGATCAAAGAAATCTTTGACCGCCCCCGCCATGTACCCGAAATACTCGGGCGAGCCGAGGACCAGTCCGTCGCAGTCAACCAGATCCGCAAGCGTAGCCTGGAAGGCCTCTTTCAGAACCACGCGGACACCCTCCACCTCTCCTGCACCAGCCGCAACGGCTTCCGCCATCTTGCGCGTGTTGCCTCCCTGGGAGTGATAAACCACCAGGATTGAACAGGCCATAAAGACGCTCCCCCTTGCACCCGCCCGCGGATCGCCCACGCCCGGTCTCCAGAGCAGCCCACGGTCACCGTTCCTTGCGGGGCATCGCCTCCGTCTCTTCGCCTGGAAGCGGAGGCCCCTTTTCTTCGCCGGCACTGAACCGATCAGGCGGTTGCCAAAAATCCCGTTTTGGATTATACAGGGTGCTCGCCCTGGATGCGCCCCAGGCCCCGAGGCGAAACGATCATCGAGGGCGGGCTTATTTCAACAAGAACCCGCGCCTTTCCAGGGCGGCCCTCTACGGCTGCGCTTCGAACCGGCCGGCCGAAACGGCGGATACCCCTCACGCCGCAGCAGCCATTGAAGATCCTCACCGCGCCTGGATCATATCCACATCAGGAGGCAGACCATGGCTAAGATCGAGCGTGCCATCATCAGCGTGACAGACAAAACCGGTATCGTCCATTTTGCATCGGCTCTAGCCCCTTTCGGGGTCCAGATCCTGTCCACCGGCGGAACAGCCCGAACCCTGCGGGACGGGGGCCTCACCGTCACCGACATCTCGCAGTACACCGGATTTCCGGAAATGCTGGACGGAAGGGTCAAGACCCTGCATCCCAAGGTCCACGGCGGACTGCTCGGGTTGAGAGACAACCACGAACACAGGGACATGATGTCGCGCCACGGCATTCAGACCATCGACATGCTCGTGGTCAATCTTTACCAGTTCGAAAAAACGGTCGCCGACCCTCAAGTCACCTTGGAGCAGGCCATAGAAAATATCGACATCGGCGGACCGGCCATGCTGCGCTCTGCAGCGAAAAATTTCCGGGATGTCACGGTGATCGTCGATCCAGCGGATTACCCCCGGGTCCTGGATGAAATGGCGTCGTCGGGTGGAGAGACCACCCTGAAAACACGTTTTGAACTGGCCAAAAAGGTTTTCGCGCTGACCCACCGCTATGACGGCGCGATCTCGCAATATCTGAGCGGCGTCGCGTTATAGGGGATTGGCGCGATCATCGGAGCCGGGGCTTGCAGCGCGTGGAGTCTTTTCCCGGCAGGGCATGTTCTTGTGGACATGCCTCCCCTTTTTTTCGCAGTAGACCGCCTGGAAGGTTTGGCAACTCCCGGACCCGTCCAGCCCTGCCTCTTTCGGCCAACAGGCATAGATGCATTGAAGGTCACAGAAAAACATGTTCAAGACAGGCTCAACCGTGTTTTTTTACCCAAGTCTCGGGGTCGTTCCAACCCCCCCGAGGCCCCTGACGCAGAGACAAGGGGTTCGCCATGAGCCGATTCATGCAGATCGAGATCCGTATCCAACCGGTTTATGAGGCCGGCTTCGCTTCAGATTTTCCCCGCATCGCAGATTTTCTGAGGCTTGCCGGCTACGGTGAGGTCCTCGAAGCCGAGCCGTCTTTCTACGCTCTGGTCGACCGCCTGGAGATGCTTGCGCGGGACCCGCATGTCCCGGAGCAGATGAAGCCTGCCCTGAAACGTCTTCTCCCCGTTATGCTCGACCTGCGCAATAAGGCCCGGGAAACGCTCCTCCAGCGGGAGTTGGATGCACTCGATCGACTACTCTATCAACTGGAAGACGCCTTTGAAGATCTCGAAAGCCAGCTGTAACTCGCAGGGTCCCCACACCGCAGCTCTTCACAAAACGGAAGCCGGCGGGACACCGGATGTGCTGCGGTACCCCGCCAGCTCGCCGATCTCAGTGGGCTCAAGCCGATGAGTTTTGTCTGTGCAGAACGATCCTCTGCACACGCGCATTTTCAACTCCGGAGGGCTCTTTTCCCCGTCATCCGCAGACCGGACACCACCCCTGCAAAGCCTGCGGACCGGCCTCGGGAGTGGATTGGAAGAGCCATGCCCGGCCGCACCCCCCCGCATGCCGATAAAACAGTGCAGCGCCATCCCCGGATGAAGAGGTGCGCTACCAGCCCCAGGTCAGATATTTGTGGATCGAATCGGAGGCCATACGCCCGGCGCCCATCGCCAGGATAACGGTGGCCTGCCCGGTGACGATATCGCCTCCGGCCCACACGCCCTTCTTGGTCGTCTTTCCCGTTTCGGGATCAGCGATGATGTAGCCCCACTTCGTCAGTTGCAGTCCTTCCGTGCTCCGCGTCAGCAGCGGGTTCGCACCGGCTCCGACCGAAATGACCGCCAGGTCGCAGTCCAGGGTGAACTTGGAGCCCTCGACCGGCACCGGGCGGCGGCGGCCCGAGGCATCCGGTTCACCCAGTTCCATCTTGAGGCATTCCATGGCCTTGACGCGTCCGTTTTCATCCCCGATAAAGCGCGTCGGCGCCGTCAGCAGGTGGAATTCGATCCCTTCCTCCTCGGCATGATGGATCTCGGCCTTTCTGGCAGGCATCTCGTCCCGTGAACGCCGGTATACGATCCTCACCCGGTCCGCCCCGAGCCGCATCGCCGTTCTGGCCGAGTCCATAGCCACGTTACCGGCGCCCAGCACGGCCACATCCTTCCCGCGCACGATCGGTGTATCGTACTCGGGGAAGAGATAGGCCTTCATCAGGTTGGCCCGTGTGAGGTACTCGTTGGCCGAATAGATGCCGATCAGGTTTTCGCCCGGGATGTTGAGGAAACTCGGCAGCCCTGCCCCGACCCCGATATAGACGGCATCGAACCCCTCTTCGAACAGTTCGTCAACGGAGACCGTACGCCCGACTACCGAGTTGCACTGCAGCTTTGCGCCGAGCCGCTCGAGAAAATTGACTTCCGAGTACACGATCTCTTTGGGGAGCCGGAATTCGGGGATCCCGTAGACAAGCACGCCGCCCGGTTTGTGGAAGGCCTCGAAGATCGTCACGTCGTGGCCCTTCAGGATCAGGTCGCCGGCGACGGTCAGACCTGAAGGTCCGGACCCTACGACAGCCACACGCTTCCCGGTCGGCTCGGCCTTGGGCGGCAGGTCGCCCTTTCCGTTCGCCCTTTCCCAATCGGCCACGAAGCGCTCCAGGTTGCCGATCGCCACAGGCTCGCCTTTTTTCCCGAGGATGCACAGGCCTTCGCACTGGATCTCCTGGGGGCACACCCGGCCGCAGACCGCCGGCAGGGCGTTCCGCTCCCAGATCTTACGGACGGCTTTGGTAAAATCGCCCTCCTTGACATGTTTGATGAAGGCCGGGATCTCGATCGACACGGGACAGCCGTTCATGCAGGCCGGATTCTTGCACTGCAGGCATCGCTCGGCCTCCTTCATCGCCATCTCCGCCGTGTATCCTCTCGGAACCTCTTCGAAGTTCCTCCGCCTCACCTCTGCGGACTGCTCCGGCATGGGCTGTCTGGGCACTTTTTCCTTCTTTTCCGTCGTTTCCGCCATCATATCCTCCATTCTATCTGAAACCCTATCAGGGACTTACGCTTCGTCGTTCACCGGAGAGGCTTTTCAACCCGCCTGGCACTTGCAGGCATACTGCTGCATCGCCACAGCCTCGTCTTCCTTGTAGGCATTCAGGCGCTGCGACAACTCGTCGAAATCGACCTTGTGGCCGTCGAACTCAGGACCGTCGACACAAGCGAATCGGGTCTCGCCCCCGATGGTCACCCGGCAGCAGCCGCACATCCCCGTGCCGTCGACCATAATGGCGTTCAGACTGACGAGGGTCTTGACCTTGTACTGCTCCGTCACCTTGCAGACGAACTTCATCATGGGAACCGGGCCGATACCGACCACCATCTTGACGTCTTCCTTTTCGAGGATCTCCTTCAGGACATCCGTCACAAACCCATGATGGCCGTAGCTGCCGTCATCCGTACACACGTGCAGCTCGTTCGAAGCCGCCTTCATCTTGTCTTCCAGGATCAGCAGGTCTTTCGTGCGCGCGCCGATGATCGCGATGACACGGTTGCCTATTTCCTTCAATCCGCGTGTAATGGGGTGCAGGACGGCCACGCCGGTTCCACCGCCCACGCACACCACCGTCCCGAGTTTTTCGAGATGGGTCGCTTGCCCGAGCGGCCCGATGACATCCTGAAAACGCTCGCCCACCTGCAGCGACTTGAACAGCGTGGTGGATTTGCCCACCACCTGATAAATGATCGTGATGGTGCCCTTTTTCGGGTCCGTATCGGCCATGGTCAGAGGGATACGCTCTCCGGTCTCATTGGCCTTCAGAATGACAAATTGTCCCGGCTTGGCCTTCCTGGCGATCGCGGGCGCACTGATCTCGTTCAGAACGACTGTCCCGCCGGCCATTTCCTGCCGTTTCAAGATTTCGAACATCTTGCACCTCCATAGAATTTAGAGTGAAATTCACCGAATGCGGTTTAGCATACTGCCCCTGACCTGTCAAAAGAAAACATTCACAAGCGGCGACCCTCCGTCTTGCGCTGAAAAAATTCTCCGCAAAGCGCCCGCACATGCCGCCTCACGCCCGCGGAGCCGGAATCGACGCCTGCAGGTCTTCCTGGCCGTGATCTGTTGACACGGGCGCACCCTGCAAGCCAGAGATGAATGCCCGCCTTCTCTTATTCAGCGCCAGATGATCGAGGGGGCTTTGCGCTTCGGGATCCTATGGTACGTGTATTTGGGATACCCGAGCATCATGACCCCGTAGGAAAGGTGTTCCTCCGGCAGATCGAGCGCCTGCAACAGCGGCGGCGATAGGTTGGCGGCCGTATTGATGTAACCGGCCCAACACGCCCCGAGCCCGTGGGAAGGGGCTGCCAGTTCGAGATAGGTCAGTGCGATGGTGCAGGCGGTGGCCGCAAGCCGCGCGTCCTTCGCCGCATGCGCCACCACCAGGCAGGGGGCTTGCCGGGCGATCGGATCCTTGCCGGATTCCCACTGCAAAACGGTCCGCGCCATATGGAACGTTTCAGCCAGGGGCGATGCGGCCGCGATCAATGACCTCATCCAAGCGACGACCAAGCCTGCAATCGGCTGGATCCGTTCCTGCCCGGAAACCACCAGCCACCTGACGGGCTGCATATTGTGTGCGGACGGGGCATGCGCTGCAAGCGCGATCAGTTCCTCGACCAGCCCTGGCTCGACCGGGCGCTCCCTGAAGACCCGGATGGAACGTCGACCCCGCAGAAGGGCCGAGACGGCATTCCGAGAAAGCGGCCAGTCCTTCCCCATTGGCGGACAGACATCCGGGGGCACCTTTCGATGGGAAAGGGCCCCATGGGGGCAGACCGCGACGCAATGCCCGCAGGCGATGCAGAGCTCTTCGGCATCCGGCCCCAGCCAAGGCGGGGAACCGTCCTCCGCGAAATGGATGATCTTCATAGGGCATACCGCAGCACAGCTGCCGTCCCTCCTGCACGTCTGAGAATCCACTGAAAAAAGGGTCATACGGATTTGCTCCTACCTGTTGGCTTGCGTCTCGCAGAAATCCGTTCCGTCATGGTGGGCCGGCCGAGGCCGGGAGCTCACGAGCCACTTCCCCGGCGGTGCGTCCAACTTCTCCGAACCCGGCGCAACCATACGGCAAGCGCGCCCAGGTGTCAAGGAAACGACGGCTATTTTATGCTTGAAATTCTCTAAGCTTATCTCTTATTCTGGTAATTTATTCGGTAACTGTCCAGAGACGCTCACTCAGGCGCCGCCGACCCTGTGGCCCCTGCATCGAACCGGCGGAAAGAAAGGCTTGACGGCATCTGTCGAGCAGGACCCCCGGTTCGGCCCGCAGCCAAGGCCCGTGTCAACACGAGGCGCGAAGCATGCGGGGGTCGATCCGACCTTGCCCGTCTGGACGTAAAAACAGCCCAAGGAGGCAACCATGAAACTGGCCGTCAGTGGAAAAGGCGGGGTGGGAAAAACCACATTCGCCGCGTTTCTGATCCGTGCCCTCGCCGATCAAGGCAAACGGGTCCTGGCCATCGATGCAGACCCGGACGCGAACCTCGCCCAGGCGCTGGGTGTCAAGAACAGCGAAGACATCGTCCCCATATCCAACATGAAAGAATTGATCGAAGAGCGGACCGAGGCCAAGGTCGGCACGATGGGCTCCTTTTTCAAGCTGAACCCCAAAGTGGACGACCTTCCGGAAAGGCTCTCCGTAGAGGTCGACGGGGTCAAGGTCATGGTCATGGGCGGGGTCAAAAAGGGCGGCGCGGGCTGCATCTGCCCAGAGAGCACGCTCTTGAAGAACCTGGTGCGCCACATCGTTCTCTCGCGCGACGAGGCCGTCGTTCTCGACATGGAGGCTGGCCTGGAGCACCTGGGACGGGGTACCGCCATGTCGGTCGACCGGCTGATCGTCGTCGTTGAGCCGGGCCGGCGCAGCATCGAAACGGCCCACCAGATACGCGCCCTTGCAGCGGATGTCGGGATCAAGAAACTGAGCTTCGTCGGCAACAAGATCCGCTCCCCCGAGGATCGGGAATTCCTGCTGACGCAGATGCCCGATTTCGACTTTCTTGGCTTCATCCCTTACGGAAAAGGAATCATCGAGGCGGATCTCGAAGGAAGACCGCCTTACGAAAAGGACAGCGAAACCATGACCCTCGTCAAGGACATGCTGAAAAAGCTGCAGAAGAACTGAGTGGATCCCGGGGCCCCTGCCGGTAAAGGCAGGGGCCCTCGAGAAAGGTGCGCGGAACCGATTCGGATCGGTGAAGGGTGAAGAAAAGACCATTTCCGGATGGACCATATTCTTTTACAAGGAGAAAAATCATGACGAAACGCATCCACAATTTCAACGCCGGCCCGGCGGCCCTTCCCCTGCCGGTCCTCGAGGAAATGCAGCAGGAACTGTTGGACTTCAAAGGATCAGGCATGTCGATCCTGGAGGTCAGCCACCGCAGCAAGTGGTTCGACGAGGTCATCAACGACGCCGTGGCGAGAACAAGGCGGCTTCTCAATCTCGGGGATGATTTCGAGGTCGTTTTCATCCAGGGGGGCGCGAGCCTTCAGTTCTGCATGATCCCCATGAACCTGGCCGTGGACGGCCAGCCGGTCGACTACATCAACACCGGGACCTGGTCCACCAAGGCCATCAAGGAAGCCAAGACGCTGAAGAAACAGGTCCATGTGATCGCCTCTTCGGAGGACAGAGATTTCTGCTACATCCCGAAGGCCTTCGACATAGACGAGGGAGCCGCCTACCTGCATTTCACCTCCAACAACACCATCAAAGGGACGCAGTGGGCGCAATTCCCGAACCCTCGCACCGTACCCCTCGTATGCGACATGTCTTCGGATTTCATGAGCCGTCCGTTCGACCCCCAACCGTTCGGCCTCATCTATGCCGGCGCCCAGAAGAATATCGGCCCGGCCGGGACGGCGCTGGCGATCATCCGCAAAGACATGCTCGAGCGCGTCCCCGCCGATCTCCCGGCGATGCTGAAATACACGACGTTCACGGAGAAGAACTCCATGTACAACACGCCGGCCTGCGTCGTGATCTATGTCATCGACCTCGTTCTCAAATGGCTGGAAGACACCGTCGGGGGGCTTGCCAACATGGAACTCCTCAACCGTGAAAAGGGTAAGACGATCTACGATCTGCTCGATCGGTCCGATTTCTACCGCGGCACGGCCGACAAGGACAGCCGTTCCCTCATGAACGTCACGTTCCGCCTGCCCAGCGAAGAGCTCGAAAAGCGCTTCATCGCCGATGCGCAGACGGCCGGCCTGGGAGGGCTCAAGGGGCACCGCTCCGTTGGCGGCTGCCGCGCCTCCATTTACAATGCCACCGGTCTGGATGCCGTCAAGGCCCTGGTGGAATTCATGCGGGAATTCGAGCGCAAGGCATAGCCGTTCGCACCTGCTTCGACCTCCGGTACGGGAAGGGACGCCGCTGAAAGGCCCTTCCCGCCGGGAGTGATATGGACCGAACACGCTGCACTCAGGGGGAACCATTGGCAAGGACACGGATCAAAGACATATTGTCCGGCGGAACGACCGGGGCCCGCTATAAGGTTTGCGGATGGGTCCGGACCAGGAGGGATTCGAAGGGCGGTTTCTCGTTCATCGAGCTCAATGACGGATCCTGCATGGAAAATCTCCAGCTCATCGCCGATGCGCAGACGGCCGATTACGAAGGCACGGTGCTGAGGCTCCAGCCCGGCTGCTCTCTCGAAGTCGAGGGTCTGCTCCAGGCCTCTCCGGGGAAAGGGCAGCGGGTCGAACTGAAGGTCGAGGCCCTGCGCGTCTTCGGCTGGGCCGACCCGGAACACTATCCCCTGCAGAAAAAGCGCCATTCCTTCGAATTCCTGCGAACCATCGCCCACCTGCGGCCGCGTACCAACACCTTCGGGGCCGTGGCGCGGGTCCGCAACGCCGTCAGCCACGCCATCCACACCTTTTTTCAGGAGCGGGGCTTCCTGTATGTCCACACCCCCATCATCACCGGCAGCGACTGCGAAGGGGCCGGTGATCTTTTTCACATCACCACCTTCGACCTCGGCGCCGTCCCCATCGAGGAGGGCCGGGTGGATTTTTCGGAGGACTTTTTCGGTCAGCCTGCCAACCTGACGGTATCCGGCCAACTGGAAGCGGAGATCTATGCCCTGGCCCTGGGAGACGTCTACACCTTCGGCCCCACCTTTCGCGCGGAAAACTCGAACACCTCCCGCCACCTGGCCGAATTCTGGATGGTCGAGCCCGAGATGGCCTTTTGTGAACTCGAAGGCGACATGGACCTTGCCGTCGAGTTCCTCCAGTATCTCTTTCGCCACGTTTTGGATCATTGCCGGGGCGATCTCGAGTTTTTCAACCGCTTCATCGATCAGAGCGTCATCGGCACCCTCGAAACCCTCGCCACCCAGGATTTCGAGCGGCTGTCCTACACCGAGGCGATCGAGATCCTGTCGAAGAGCGGTGAGGAATTTGAATTTCCCGTCGCGTGGGGGACGGACCTCCAATCGGAACACGAGCGCTACCTTTGCGAGAAAACCTTCAAGAAACCGGTCATCCTCACCGATTATCCGAAAACGATCAAACCGTTCTACATGAAACTGAACCCGGACGGAAAAACCGTCCGGGCCATGGATGTCCTCGTTCCCAAGATCGGCGAGATCATCGGCGGCAGTCAGCGCGAGGACGACTACGATACCCTCCTTCAGCGAATCGAAGAGAGCGGTCTCCACGTCGATGACTACTGGTGGTACCTGGATCTGCGCCGCTTCGGCAGCACCCCCCACGCCGGCTTCGGTCTCGGTCTGGAGAGGCTGGTCCAGTTCATCACCGGGATGGGCAACATCCGCGACGTCATCCCCTTCCCGAGGACTCCGGGAAACCTCAACTTCTGAGTCATGGCCGGCCCGCCCCGCCACCTGAGCCTCGGGACGCCTAGCCCCAGCGCCACCGGGCGGGTCCCGGCTTGGCCAGGATCACGGAAATCAAGCACTTGCGCGAAGGCGCACGAATCGTGCGCCGCACGAGCAACCGCGCAGATTGACGCAGAGATTGGGCAGAAAGACCCTTTCCGGTCGGAAACCCGCTAGAAGTCGAAGATCAAGTCCACCTGCACTCTGTCTTCGTGCATACGCTCCTTGTTCTTGTTGAACGTGATGTCGCTCGGGTCCCAGTCCTTGACCGGGTCGGTGTAAAAATACGCCATATCGAAGCGGACATGATTCAAGGGGCGGAACATCACTTTGACCTTGTGCCCTTTTCGGTTCGCCCCATAAAAATCCTGATCGTTCATGGAGCCTATCAGCGCGTTCCGCTCGATCCGCGCATATTTGTAAGTGACCGCCCACTCTCCCTTCTTCTTGGCCTTGCCCACCTGGAAACCCGCATAGTAGGCGGAATCCTCATCACTGGGAACCCGGTCGGCCACATTGACGATGTAGTCCCCCAGGAGCTGAACCGGCAGGGATTTCACCGTGAAATCGACGGTCGTATAGGCCTCCCACAGGTTGAAGTCATAGGCATACTGGAGCATTCCCTTGTCGTCCAGCACGAAGGTATTACCGCCGCCGCCCGCATAATCCGCGGTGTGCAGGTATTTGGAATTCTGGAGGTTGGACCAGTCGTAATAGCTGCCCGCCATGGTCCATTTCACGGCGCCCGCCTCCCACACATAGCCGGCCTGGTAGATGTAGAGCATCGCGTCGTCGCTCTCGTTCTTGACCTCGTTCACCACCATCTGCCCGAACTGAACGAACGGGGTGAAATGCTTGAGGCCCGCATACCGATAACGTTCATAGAATCCCTCCGGGTTCACATCCGGGTCCCACATGATGTCGGTGTGCAGAAAGGTGTTCTTGAATTTTCCGCCTGTCAGCTCGAGGCCCGGCAGCCATTTGGGCTCGTAAGTGGCGTAGGCTCGATGAAGGTAGATCCCCTTGTCGTTGAAGTCGTCGGTGAAACTCTGATTGGTCGTCGTCGCCTCCCGGTTTGCGTCCTGGTTGGTGCAGATCATGAAGTGCGTGGAAACCTCTTCGGTGATATCCCCATCGAAAAACAGGCGCGCCCTCAGTCGAAACCGGTCGCGATTCGGCAGATCCTTCACGGAGCCGTCCGGTTGGGTCTCGCCCCGGCCGTAGATGCCTTCGTAGCGGAGACGCAGATCCCCGGAAACCTTCATGGTCCTGATCCATCGCGGGATAGAGTCTTTCCAGCTGCTCTCCTGCTTGTCGACCTCGGTCGCCACGGCCTCTTGAACCTCCGCCTTGCGGGTCTCTTCGACCCGGGTCTGCGTCTCTTCGACGCGCGTAATCGCCCCGCGCTGATTTTCGACCTCCCGCCGCAGCCGCTCGATTTCCTGCTGCTGCTGTTCTATCAACTTGGTCAAGGCGTCGAGGCGCTCGAGCAGCTCCTCCTGGCCCACCTCACCGGCCGCGCCCGCATGCGTCCCCATCCATCCGACGAAGATCAGCGCGGTCCATACCACGAAACAACTCCATCGTCTTGCCATCGATACCATCCTCCCTCTTGCATTTTTTCCGTCCCCATGAAAGGGTTCCCCTGCGGAAACGCGGCCACGCGGGCTCGCCCTGTCAAATGTTCCGCACACCTAAAACGGACGAAGACCCTTTTGTCAACCTTTTCCTCCAAAGCAAAGGAGGTGCCATCTCTGTGCCGGGGATGAAAAGAGGTCTAAGGGGTTTGAATCCAAATCGAAAGCGGTGTATAGAGGAGGCAGGGGACAGGCCGCGACTGCACTGCTGATGTTGACCTTTTTTACAGGGTGTAAAACGGGAGCGTGTCCGATGAGTTCTTATAAATCGATGATGCGAGAAAACCTGAAACAGGCGTTCCTGCGGCCGGCTGCGGATCTTGCCGCCTCTATGGCTGCACGGATGGAAAACGACGGGTCGCTTTCTTTCGAGGCGTTCGGGGAACCCTGCCGGGTGACGCGGCAGGGCATCACCCTCGGCGGACGGGAACCTGAAGACCCCAGGGATCTCCTCATCTCCCTTTACGCGCTCCACGCCACAAATGGGGCGCCATCGATCCACCCGCTGCGCGCCTTCAAGGATCTTCCGGGCAGCATGCCTTATCAGCAGGCCTTCCGGACCCACACCGAAATGATCCTTTTGCCTTTTGTTTCCGCCATCCAAAAACGTCAAGCGGAAATCACCGCCCGTTTCCACGGAGAGACCTGCACGGGAACGGGAGGCGATTTCGCCTTCCTGCTGCAGCCGCTGCCCAAGATCTTGCTCGGCTATATCTTTTACCTCCAGGACGAGGACTTCCCGGCGTCTGCCACCTGTCTTTTTTCATCCAACGCGACAGATTTCATGCCGCTGGACGGGTTGGCGGATGTGGCGGAATACACATCGAGGGGAATCCTGGACCTCCTGCGGGCGTGAAATCGATAACGCATCGAAACATCAGGAGAAAACCATCTAGAAACGTGGATCAGGCCATGATCGTCTCGACAGTCCAACCCTACTTCGCCCCTCACGCGGCCTTCTTCGCCAAGGCCGTCCGTTCCGACGTCATGGTATTCATGGATGACGTTCAATTCCCGCAGCGAAGCACCTGGCTCACGCGCAACCGCTTCAAGAACGATCAGGGCGTGGTCTGGCTCTCGGTGCCGGTGTGGAAAAAGGGGCTGGGTCTGCAGAAGATCCGCGAGGTGCGTCTGTGCAACGAGGGGCGGTGGCGCCGCAAACACCTGACCACTTTGCGGGCGGCTTACGGCCGGGCGCCTTATTTCGAGGAGCACAAAGCGTTTCTGGAGAGATTATACGGAAAAAACCATGAATTCCTTTTGGACATGAATCTCGAACTGCTACGCTATCTTGCGCAATGCCTGGGAATCGACACCCGCATGCCCCTGCTCTCGGAGCTGAACATCGATGCCGTAGAACCGCATCTTTCGGTAGCCGTTGCCCAGGCCCTGGGCGCCACCACCTTCCTTGCCCAGAAAGGCGCTCTCAAATATCTCGATCGTTCGCTCTTCGAGGAAGCAGGCATCGGACTGGCGCCGATCCGCATCAGGCCTCCCGTGTACCCGCAGCTCTGGGGGCCTTTCCTGTCCAACCTCTCCGTCCTTGATTTGCTTTTCAACTGCGGACCTGCAGCGGCGCGGATCATCCGAATGCCCGCCGGAGGCGGGCGCGCCGGCCGGCAATCGGCTCGCACGGGCTTACAGCCGTCTGGAAACGCATAACCGCAGGGAGAAGGATCACGTCACACCCTTCCGATGCGCTGGCCGGTCGATTCGAGCACGCTGCTCCAGAAGCGACCCCTGGGATCGATCTGTTTGGTCCGGGAAACGGCCAGAGGGATGGGCACGTGGGTATATTCCCCGTTCCAGTAGCCGACGACCATGTTGGTGCGGCCCGTCATGCCGGCGTGGACGGCATTGTGCCCCAAGAGCAGGCAGAAGACGGAGTCATGCGCATTGGCGGGCGTGCTCCGGATGGTGTAGCTTGGATCGATGTATTTCAGGGTGACTTCCATCCCTGCTCCCGCAAAATAGGCAAGGATCTTTTCCTTGAGGAAAAGACCGACATCGCCGAGCCGCCGGTTGCCGGAGGCATCCCTCTCACCGGTCCCACCCACAAGGTCCTGTCCCGCGCCTTCCGCAACCACGATAACGGCGTGCTGCCGCCGGATCAGGCGCTCTTGCAACGCCTTCAGAAAAGCGTCCAGACTGAACGGCGCTTCCGGAACCAGGCAAAAGTTCACCTCACTGTTCGCGAGGGTCGCGTTGGCGGCGATGAACCCGGCATCCCGGCCCATCAGGCGGACCAAACCGATCCCGTTCCGGGCGCCGAGCGCCTCGACATGGGCCGCGTAGATGGCGCGTCGCGATTCGGCGACAGCGGTCTCGAAGCCGAAGGATTGGTCCACATAGGCAATGTCATTGTCGATGGTCTTCGGGATAGCGACGATGCTGATCTTCAGACGACGGCGGGCGATCTCTTCCGAAAAGCCCCTCGCCGCCCTGAGGGTGCCGTCCCCGCCGATGGTGAAGAGGATTCCGATGTTCATCCGCTCAAGCGTGTCCACCATCTCGGAGATGTCTTGCGGCCCGCGCGAGGTCCCGAGGATCGTGCCGCCGCTCTGCTGGATCTCGGCGACCGTTCGCGGCGTCAACTCCATCGGTGTGTGGCGGTATCGAGGGATCAGGCCTTCGAAACCGTAGCGGAAGCCGAAGACACCCTGCACACCGTAGTGATGGGACAGGCTCAGGACCGTAGCGCGGATGACGTCGTTCAGTCCTGGGCAAATGCCGCCGCAGGTCACGATGCCGCACTTGAGTTTCGAAGGATCGAAATAGATCTCCCGGCGCGGTCCCGCCATTTCAAAACAGGGGGGATCGTTCAGCATGCCGGAGCGGCAGTCGTACGCCTTCAGGTTGGAATGAAACAGGATCCGTTCGTTGTCTTGTACGAACTGGATCTCCTTCATAGGAGAGGGGATGCGGCAGGGTCCGAGCGTTTCTATGCCCAGATCCAGGCTATCCGGGACTTCCACCGTCGCCTTGTCTTTCGTTGTCATCTTCGGGACCTGTTCTGCTCGTTCGAAACGGGCCCGTGCCGCCCTTCGTCAAAGAGAAGGACCGGGCAGGCCGGTCACCGGCTCCGTGAGCAGGAACTCGCCGCTCTCGATCCAACCCTTCAGGCTCTGAGCCACTTCGCGCGCGCGGATATAGGACGATAGCGGAACCGTGTGGATATCGATGCCGTTGAAACGGATGGAGCCGCTCTTCAACTCGGCGTAGCTGACCTGCCCGAGGCTCTTCGATTCGCCTTTCGGGTAATCGACCCCATAATCGATGATCTGGGTGAAAATATCGTCATCCGAAACGCCGCAGTGCCGTGCGATCTCCTCGTTCAGGATCGGGATGGGAACGCCCAGTCCGACCGCCAGCGAGCATCCATAGCCGAGGATGCTCACCCCGACCATCCAGCGGGGATTCATCGCCTTCATGTCTCCCATGACCATCAAGGTCCCTGCAGGGGTCAAGGGGGTTCCGTTCGAATGCCTCTTCGCGTTCGGATTGTGCTGGGTTCCCGGCCCGACGATATAGCCCTGGGCCCCGCCCAGAAAAATGCGCGTCCCCAGCCCCATCGTCTGGTACAGAGGGTCGTTGAAGAGGGGGCTCAGCTGTCCCGCCGTGGCGTAGTTTGCATTGCCGGCGTTGGGCTTGAGGACCCCCATGTAGGTGTAAATGGTCTTTCCGCTCAGATTGACGGCGCAGTTGTAGTTCTGATAGGCGTTTCTCGGGTTCAGCAGAACGGCATAAGGCAAATCCTCCAGGCTCACCCGTTTTTTGACCTCCCGATTGGGATAGCAGTCGGTCCCATAGGCCGTTACAACCAGGTTCACCTTCCTGCCCGCGATGAGGTCCTGGATCACATGACCGCCCCCGTACTTGAATTGCCCTGGATGCACACGGTTCAGCGGGTCGTCCCGGACCGGCTCCGTGGCCCCGATGAAGATGTCGACCGCCGCCAGTCCTGCATAGGCCGGCACGTCGTTCAGCCAAACCTGCGATGCCTTGGTGGCCGGCTTGGTATGGCCGAAATTGATCAGGGCGCCTGAAGAACACATGGTCGAAAAGGTCCCGGTCGTCACCACGTCCACTTCACGCGCTGCCTTCTGCACCCCTTCGCTTTTCACAATCTCGGTCATCTCGTCGGCCGTGACGACGACAACCTGGCCTTTCCTGATCTTTTCGTTGATCTCCTGAATGCTTCTCGTAAACCCTTTGGCCGCCATACCCGTCAACCTCCCCTGGTCTCCGTCCCGGAAATAAGACTCTTCACTCACCCAGACGCCGAACGGACAAACCCTATCCTTGCGCTTCGGCCGAACCGCCGCCTGCTTGCACGGGGCCGCCCCGGCCGTGGCGCCGAGCCGCACCAATCCCACAGGGAAGCGACCCGAGACTGGAGGGAGCGAAAGCCGAAACCGGCCGCTCAGGTCTCAAAACGCCAAGGCGCCCAACGCCCGTCTCCGGATGGACACCGCTCAAACTGGTGAAGCCGGTATCATAGGAGGTATCTTTTGTCCGTTCAAGCAAAAGTTGTATCCAGGTCGATGCGCAGGATGTTTCTCTTGACGCGGGACCTCCGGTCCGAGCATTCTGTATGTGGGCGCGCATCGGCCTTCGACGGGCGCCGACATCATTTCCGGAGGTTCTCATGTCCCCTGAATACGGCTTCGAACTCATCCATGAACGTGATATCCACGAGATTAAAACCCATGGGCGGATGTATGAACATACCCGGACCGGAGCCAAGCTTCTCTACCTCCTGAACGAGGACGAGAACAAGGTCTTCGGCATCACCTTCCGCACCCCCCCTGCCGACAGCACAGGCCTGCCCCACATCCTGGAGCATTCGGTCCTCTGCGGCTCTCGGAAGTATCCGCTGAAAGAGCCATTCGTGGAACTCCTGAAGGGTTCCCTGCAGACCTTTCTAAACGCCTTCACCTATCCCGACAGGACCTGCTACCCCGTTGCCAGCCAGAATCGGCAGGATTTTCTCAACTTGATCGATGTCTACCTCGATGCCGTACTCCATCCGAGGCTCACCGAAACGACTCTCAAGCAGGAAGGTTGGCATTTCGAGCTCGAGGAACCGGGTGCACCCCTGCAGTTCAAGGGTGTTGTCTTCAACGAGATGAAGGGCGCCTACAGCTCTCCGGACAATCTGCTGGGAACCTACACCCTGCAGGAACTCTTCCCCGGCAACCCTTACGCCTTCGATGCCGGCGGGGACCCGCGGGTGATTCCCCGCCTGACCTACGAGCATTTTCTGGCCTTTCACCACCGTTATTACCATCCTTCCAACGCCCGCATCTTCGTTTACGGAGACATGGCCCCCGAAGAGATGATGCCCGTGCTGCAAGGGTACCTGGAAGACTTCGACCGTCTTCCGGTCGAGTCGGCCATCCCGCTGCAACAGCCCTTTTCAGGGCCGAGGCAGGTCGTCCGCCCGATCGTGGCGGGAAAGGAGCCGGACTCCGCCTCCAAAGGCATGGTAACGATCAATTGGCTTCTCGGTGAAACCACCCAAAAAGAGCTTAACTTCGCCCTGCACATCCTCGAGTACATTTTGCTCGGGATGCCCGGGTCCCCGCTGCGAAGGGCTTTGATCGAATCGTCTCTCGGCGAAGACCTTGCGGGGGAGGGCCTTGGAACCGAACTCCGCCAGATCTATTTCGCGACAGGCCTGAAGGGAATCGACCCGGATCACACCAGCCGTCTGGAAGCCCTGGTGCTGGACACATTGAAGAGTTTGGCCCGAGGAGGGATCGACCCGTCGATGACGGAAGCGGCCCTCAATACGATCGAATTCCGTCTCCGTGAAAACAACAGCGGCCACTATCCCCGCGGCCTGCTGCTCATGCTGCGGTCCCTGACCACCTGGCTGTATGACGGGGATCCCTTCTCGCTTCTGGCCTTCGAGGAGCCTTTGGAGACCGTCAAATCGCTGGCCAAGGGAGAAAAGGGTTATTTCGAGGACCTGCTCACCGAGCATTTTATCGACAATCCGCACCGGGTGACCTTGACCCTCAAACCCGACCCGGAGCTGGGAGAGCGAAGGGAAAAAGCCGAAGCAGCCGAGCTCGAACGGTTTCAGCAAGGACTGGATCAACGCCAACTTCAGGAACTGGCCGACCAATCGAAGAGCCTCAAGACCGAGCAGACCCGGCCGGACCCTCCAGAGCATCTGGCCGCCATTCCCCGGCTGCGCCTCCAGGACCTCGATACGCAGAACAAGCTCATCCCCGCCACATCCCAGGACCTCGACGGCGTCCCGTTGCTCTGCCACGAACTGCCTACGAACGGCATCATTTACCTCGATCTCGGTTTCGACCTTCACGCGCTACCGCCCGATTCGCTTCCTTTGGTCCCGCTTTTCAGCCGTGCGCTGCTTGAAATGGGAACCAGCAAGGAAGACTTCGCCGCCCTCTCACGCCGGATCAGCGCACGGACCGGGGGCATCCGGCCGGAGCGCTTCCTCTCCGCGAAGAAAGACCGCCGGGAGGCTGCAGCCCGCCTCTTTCTGCGCGCCAAGGCCCTTCCGCACCAGATCCCGGAACTCGTCGCCATCCTCAAAGACATCCTGTTGGAACCGGCGCTCGAAAACCAGGAACGGTTCCGTCAGATGACCTTAGAGGAAAAGGCCCGGGCCGAGCATCACCTGATCCCCGCAGGCCACCAGGCGGTCGCCCTGCGCCTCAAGGCCCATTTCAGCGAGGCTCATCGAGCGGCTGAAAGCATGGGCGGCATCGGATATATCCTGTTTCTGCGTGCCCTGGCGCGCGATGTCCAGACTGACTGGCCGAAGGTCCTCGTACAACTGGAAAGAATCCGGCAGACGCTGATCAGCCGCCGGCTGCTTCAGCTCAATCTGACGGCCGAGGAAGGGTTGCTGGAGCAGGCGAAGGCCTCTCTCGGAGCATTGACGGCGGACATCCCCGACAGGGCGGTGGAGGAAGCCCCATGGAACTGGGAACGCCTTCCGTCGGCTGAAGGAATGACCGTGCCCTCTCAGGTCAACTACGTCGGCAAGGGCACGGATCTGTTCCAAACAGGCTACCGCTTCCACGGCTCCGCGCTGGTCATCGCCCGCTACCTGCGCAATGCCTGGCTCTGGAACCAGGTGAGGGTCCTCGGGGGTGCGTATGGGGCGTTTTGCAGCCTCGAGCGCTTTTCAGGCGCGCTGACCTTTGTGTCCTACAGGGACCCGAATATCGTCCCGACGCTGAAGGCCTTCGACGCAAGTGCCGATTTCCTGAAAAACAGAGCGCTTGCCGATGACGAACGCGAGAAGGCGATCATCGGGACCATCGGGGAGCTGGACAGCCATCTGCTCCCCGACGCGAAGGGATTCGTATCTCTGCTCCGGACTCTGACCGGAGATACCGACGCGTCGCGTCAACAGATGCGGGAGGAAATCCTGGGGACCGAGCAGCGGCACTTCCGGGAATTCGGTGACATCCTGGAGGCTCTTCGGGACTCGGCTTACATCAAGGTCCTGGGGGCTCGGGAGGCCGTCGACAAGGTCCGTTCCGAACTCCCCCCGAACCTCGATATCGTCCAGATCCTCTAAACCCGCGCGCAGGAGGCGGTCGCTCGTGGGCGCAGCGCTTTTTTGCCGGATCACTGCCGCGCCAAGGTTTCCCTGGTGAACAGGCTTGCCAAAAAGGCGATCACGCCGCAGACAAAAAGCACCAGGAATGCCTGACGGTAGGCGGCAAGGGTGAAAGCCCCTCCTACCCCCTGGCCCCCTTTTTCGAGGACGTATCCAAGGAGCGGCTGAAACACCGCTCCGCCGGCAAAGGGAAACAGATTCACCAGGCCTGTAGCCGTTCCGGCCATCTGGACAGGAAAAAGCTCTTTTGTCGTGATGAAACCGATCACCACGACGGCGCTCGAAAAAACGCCGAGCCCGAGGCAGACGGCATAAAGGCCGACAGTCGGGATCGAGGCGGTGGCGAAGGCGAGCACGGCGGTCAGTGCCACCAGGATGGTGCTCGACAGGATGAGCACCGGCTTGCGGCCCTTGAAGACCCGATTGGATGCGTAGCTCAACAGTGGACTGCCCAAGATCATGCCGATGGCGAGCATCGAGAGGATGCGGCCGGCCTCTCCCTTGCTCATCCCATAGACCTGAATGAGGTACGGCCCGCCCCAGAGCCCGCCGAAGGAAAAAAAGACCGCGCAATCGAAAAAGAACCAGACCGCCACCGGCCAGAAAAAGGGTTCCTTGACGACCTTCGCGACCCCCTGCATCAGACCGATCGCCTCCGGTTTCACTTTCGGGGCCCCCATCGGAGGCTCGAAGCCCATGTCCTGCGGCTTGTCGCGGACGAAGAACCAGACCAGAACCGCCAAAATGAGAGTCAGGACACCGACGGCCACAAAGGACATCCGCCAACCGATGAGGTTGCTGACCCAGGCCAGAGGGGCGGCCGCGATCAGGGAGCCCAACCCTCCCATCGCCATCAGGATCCCGGTCATTGTGGCGAATTCCTTCGTCTCGAACCATTCGGCCAGCACTTTCATGGTCGGGACGAACAGCATGGCTATGCCGAGCCCGACCAGTGTGCGCCCTATAATCGCAAGAAAGACAGAGGGAGCGAAACCCAGGATGAACGAGCCTGCGATGGCGACCAGGAAAAAAAGCGTAATCGTGTTTCGCGGTCCCCATGAATCGGAAAGGAGCCCCGCAGGCAGCTGCATCAGTGCATAGGGATAGAAATAGGCGGCGCCCAGAAGTCCTGTCAGGGCTCCGCCGGCATTCAGGTCGCGCATCATGTCCACTGCCACGACAGCCGGGCAGAGCCGATGAAAATAGACCAGTACATAGCCGAATGCCAGAATCCAGAAGATCAACCAACGGTACCTCAGAGCCCTTCCCAATGCGTCCGACACCATCCCATCTCCTCCTTGGAAACGATTTGGGGTTTACGATACGAGTCCTACCCGGGTACGAAACGTCCGGAATCAACGGCTTCAAGCCCAGGGCCGGCTTATCTTGCGGATGCGGGTTGCTTCACTGAACCGTTTACTGGCATAATATCGCTCGAGATGGGTGTCCATCCAGAAGCACCTGCCTCAGCTGCAGTTTTTCTCCAGGGGAGTGGTTCTCGACGGAGGATCGACGCACAGGATCACCTTGGAACCGTTGCAGCAAAAACCCCTTTCTAATACCAGGTAAATGCTGTATACCGCATAACTATATCTTATTTTGACCCATATGGGGAGATGAATTTCCCAAAGCCTGCCATCATGCATCCGGGTCATACCGACAACATAAGGGGGTCATAGATCATGACTGACTTTACCATAACATTTCAGCCCGACAATATCTCCATCAAGGTGGAAGAAGGTACGCTGATCGCGAAAGCGGCGCAGGACGCCGGGGTCTTTATCAACAATCTGTGCGGCGGTGAGGGGGTCTGCGGGCAATGCCGCGTCCAGATCACCGGCGGCAAGATCGATAGGGATGATCAAAGCAGGGCCTTTTTTTCAGAGGAAGAACTCGCCAAGGGGTACACCCTCGCCTGTCAGACGAAAGTGCACGATGACCTCGACGTGCTGATCCCTCCCGAATCCCGGATCGAGGGTGCGCAGATCATGACCGGAGAAAGCGACCGGTCTTCTGCCACGGGCGCTGCGGCATCCGAAGAGCAGCCTTCGGGGCCGTTGGTCCGCAAGGTCTACGTGGAGCTTCCGGAGCCCACCCTGGAAGACAACATGGCCGATGTCGAACGGCTTTTCCGCGGGATACGCAAGATCCTCGGCTGGCATCAATACGAAATCACGCTTCCGTGTCTCCGAAAATTGTCTGAAAAACTGCGTCAGAATGACTGGAAGGTGACCGTGAGCCTGGCGCGGGAGATCGAACGCTACCGCATCATCGACATCGAGCACGGAGATACCAGCATGGAGCCCTGCTACGGCCTGGCGGTGGATGTCGGCACCACCACTGTGGTCGCACAGTTGCTCGATCTCGGCAAGCAGCAGGTCCTCGATGTGGACGGCACCCACAACATGCAGGCATCCTACGGCGAGGACGTGATCTCGCGCATGATCTTCGCCTGCGGAAAAGGCGGGCTGGATCCCCTGCACGCCGCCGTCATCCGCAATATCAACCAGTTGATCCGCAACCTGACCAGCCGCAACGGGATCGCGCCCGAAGCCATCCGGGCCATCGTCGCCGCTGGAAACACGACAATGAGCCACTTTCTGCTCGGACTGAGCCCCTGCTCCATCCGGCTGGAACCCTACGTCCCCACGGCCTATATCTATCCTCAGATCTCGGCCCGGGAGGTCGGCCTCAACACCCATGAAAACGCCATCCTCGAGACCATTCCGAGTGTGGCTTCCTACGTCGGCGGGGATATCGTCGCAGGTGTGCTGGCCTCCGGCATAGCGGAGAGCGAGGCGGTCCGCGGTTTGATCGACATCGGAACCAACGGAGAGATCGCCATCGGGAACAAAGATTGGCTGGTTTGCTGCTCGGCATCGGCCGGCCCCGCCTTCGAGGGGGGCGGCACCCGTTGCGGCATGCGCGCCACCAAAGGCGCCATCGAAAAGGTCCAGATACTAAATGGCGCGGTTCAATATCAAACGATCGGAAACTTCGCCCCCCGCGGAATCTGCGGCTCGGGGTTGATCGACATCATCTACGAGCTGGTGAAGAACCGGATTATCACCCCGGATGGGAAGTTTCATCGGAAGCTGTCCGACCCACGGCTGACATTCGTCGACGACATCCCGCAGTACACCATCGCCGAGCGGGATGAAACCGAGACCGGGGACATCCTCGTGATCACCGAATCGGACATCGACAATCTGATGAAATCGAAAGGCGCGGTCTTCGCCGCGATCAAGGCGCTCATGGACTATATCGGGATGCCCTTCGACCAGCTCGAGAGCCTCTACGTCGCAGGGGGGTTCGGGAGCTTCTTGAACATCCCCAAGGCGGTCGCGATCGGTCTCCTGCCGGATATCGACCGGGAGAAGATCCAGTTCATCGGAAACAGCTCCCTGACCGGCGCCCGGATGTGTTTGTTGTCCGAAGCCGCGATGGAAAAATCCATGACCATCTCCCGGTCCATGACCAATATCGAGCTTTCGAACTATCAGCCGTTCATGGACGAGTACATTGCCTCTCTCTTTCTGCCGCACACGGACCGGAGGCTTTTTCCGAGTGTCGACTATTGAAATCACCGCCGTGGACGGATCATCAACCTTTCCTTCGTTTCCTTACGGAATACCTGTCCTCTGCCGGACCGGTCACCCATCCCGAAACGAAGAATTTTCTTCATTTAAGACGACTGGTCATATCCG
Source organism: Desulfatiglans anilini DSM 4660 (assembly GCF_000422285.1). Classification (NCBI taxonomy): domain Bacteria; kingdom Pseudomonadati; phylum Thermodesulfobacteriota; class Desulfobacteria; order Desulfatiglandales; family Desulfatiglandaceae; genus Desulfatiglans; species Desulfatiglans anilini. The sequence continues at coordinate 64,186 of NZ_AULM01000001.1, read as the reverse complement.
TCACCTCGGGACGGCGCAGGGAGGGTCTGATTCTTGATTCAAAAAGGCCTCCGGGTCGACGGCCACACTGACTGGCCCTATTACATGATGCGGGAAGGCTGCGGCCTTCCGTTCGCCTGTCTCTCCGAAGGCCCTTTCACAGTCCAGCGGGCCGCCGAAGGGGGTGTCCGCCTCTTCGGCACCGCGCTTTATTGCGAGGATGCATTCAACGGCCCAGGCTCAGCCGGGGTGCATCTGGACCATCTCCTCGCCTTGACGCTCGAAAGGCTGCAGGGATTAAGCATCCTCAAAGCCCGCAAAGATCTCGAGGCCCTGCAAACGGCCGAAGGCGTGCTGGGAACGTTTCTTATTCTGGAAAACGCGGACGCCCTTGCCGATGATCCGGCCCGCCTGACTCGTCTCCGGTACAATGGCGTGCTTCTGGTCGGATTGACGCATGCCGGATCGAACCGCCTGGCCCAGGGAAACGGCATCGAAACCGCTTCGGGGTTGACGGGTGTCGGACACGGGGTTCTCGACGAGATCAAACGCCTGGGCCTCGCCGTAGATGTCGCGCATTTGCATCCGCGTTGCTTCTGGGAGCTCGTCGGGTCTTTCGATGGACCGTTGGTCGACTCCCATACCGGCATCAGGGACCTCTGCCCTCTCAGAAGAAATCTCGACCTGGACCAGGCCCGGGAGATCATGATCCGGGGCGGTGTGGTCGGCGTGACCTTCAACCCGGAAATGCTCACCGCTTCACGACCCTGTGGATTGGAAGACATCTTCAGGCATGTGGACCTGCTGGTGCAGACCTTCGGGCCCGACGGAGTCGCCCTGGGATCCGATTTTTTTGGTTTCGACAATTTCTGTCAAGGAATGGAACATATCGGGCACTTGGAGCGCCTGGCCCGGATAATGGCCTCCCATGGCTACACTGCCACGGAGGTTGAACAGATCATGGGCGGAAATTGGGTGCGTTTCCTGCGGGAACTCCTCACCCGGCCAGAGGCCTGCGCCTGAAGGACATCTTGGTTAAACGAATATGACGCCAGTGCTACAAACCCATTTGCAGCAGGCACAGGGACTGCAGCGGACAGGCATCGTGAAAGGGTTCCGACTCGGGTCCCTTTTGCTTGAGTCTTGCGTTGTCATGGCCCCCCTCGCCGGCATCAGCGACCTCGCCTTCCGTATCCTCGCCCGGCGCCACGGCGCGGCGATGGTGACTTCAGAGATGGTAAGCGCCCATGGGCTGATCCAGGGGCAGAAAAAGACCTTCTCCTACATGAGAACCCTCGATGAAGAAGCTCCTTTGGCCGTTCAGATCTTCGGGGCCGACCCTGCCGTTATGGAAGAAGCCGCCCGGATCGCGGTCGGGTCAGGAGCGGCCGTCCTGGATATCAACGCCGGCTGCCCGGTCCGGAAGGTCGTCAAAACCGGAGCGGGGGGAGCGCTGTTGAAGGAACCTGCGCTCTTCGAACGGATTCTTGCGCGTGTTCGGCGGTGCTGCCCGGTGCCGCTCACGGTGAAGATGCGTACAGGTTGGTCGCACCGCTCCCGTGAGGTGCTCGACCTTGCCCGCATCGCCGAGGGATGCGGCGTCGACGCCGTGACGGTGCACGGTCGATCGGTTTCGCAAGGCTTTTGCGGGAATGCGGATTGGGATGTCATCGGAGAAGTCAAGGCCCGCCTTCACATCCCGGTCATCGGCAACGGAGACATCACGGAGCCGATTCACGCCATCGCCATGATGGAAAAAACCGGCTGCGATGGGGTCATGATCGGACGCGCGGCCATTGGAAACCCATGGATTTTCGGACAGGTGCGCGCACTCGGCGCCGGGCTCGCCGCGACCGCTCCGGGCCTCGATGAGCGCCGGGAGGCGATTTTGACGCACTTTGAACTCCTCAGCAAACTTGAAGGGGGCACCCGCGCGGCCCGCCGCATGCGGGGGCTGCTTCTCTGGTATACAAAAAGCCTGCCGTTCAGCAGCCGCTTCCGGGGCGCCATCACCTCCATCACGGATACCTCGAGCCTGATGGACGCCCTGGACCTCTTCCTGGACAAGCTGACGGCGGCAGGAGCGGCGCATTGAAGGTCAAGCTTGCGAGAACAGCGGGTTTCTGCATGGGCGTCAGGCGCGCCATGGAGCTCGTCCTGACCGCAGCCAATCAGAAGGACGACCGGCCGCTTTACACCTACGGACCCCTGATCCACAACACCCAGGTTCTCGATCTCTTGAAAACCAAGTCCGTCACCGTTTTAAAAGATCTCGAGGGTCTCAGCGGCGGACGGATCGTCATCCGGGCCCACGGGATCCCGCCCGCAGAAAGGGCAAGGCTCAAAGAGACCGGGATGGAGATCCTGGACGCCACCTGCCCGAAGGTGGCGCGGGTTCAAAGTCTTATACGCCTGCATACCCGCAAGGGGCATGAATGCATCATCGTCGGTGATTCGGACCACGCCGAAGTCATCGGCTTGATGGGCTACAGCGTCACGCCTCCTTGGGTCATCCAGGTGGCCTCCCAGGTTGCCGAGCTTCCCGACCTCCAAAAACCTTTCGTCGTCGCGCAGACCACTCAGAACGACGCGGTTTTCGGTGATGTGGTGGCCGCCCTGAAAGCGAGGTTTCCGAATCTGCTCGTCTTCGACACGATCTGCAACGCGACCCACCTCCGCCAGAAGGAGGTGCGCTCCTTCAAAGACCAGGTGGATGCCATGGTCGTCGTCGGGGGGTATCACAGCGGGAACACCCAGCGGCTAGCCGAGGTGGCCCGTGAATCAGGCCTGAAGACCTTTCATGTGGAAACCGAAAAAGACCTCGATCTCAAGGCGCTCGAACCGATGAGCTGCATCGGCGTCACCGCAGGCGCTTCAACCCCTAACTGGATGATACAGAATGTCGTGCGGACCATCGAGAGGGTGCGCGGGCAAGGCGAGTCCAGCCTCCTGAATGGGTGCCGCAAGGTCTTCGAATCCCTCGTCCTCGCCAGCGGCCTCGTTGCCGGCGGGGCGTTTTGCTTCGCCTACGCGGCAGGTTTCCTGGCGGGTCCACCCCCGGAGATCGTTTTCCCATTCATCGCCATGCTGTATCTCTATGCCGTGCACGGACTGAATCGCATCGTCGACAAGGGCGCCGGCGTCTACAACGATCCAGAGGGGGCCGAGTTTTTGACCACACACCGAGGGGTGCTCCTCGGCAGCGGGGTCGCCGCCGCTGCCGCCGCGCTCCTGCTGGCCCTCACACGGGGCCTCCCGACGTTTCTGGCCCTGGCGGCGTTTATCGTCATCGGCCTCATCTACAGCCTACCGATCTTTCCCGACCGGCTTCGGAGCAGGCGGACCTATTTCCGGATCAAGGATATCCCCGGTTCGCGCAGCCTAGCCGACGCCTTCGCACGGGTGGCAGTGATCAACATCCTGCCGCTTTTTTCGACCGATCCGGGCCCATACTCGGCGGTTGCAGTGTCCATGGTCTTCGTCCTGCTGCTGAGCTACGGCAGGTCCGGGCTCTTCGATCTGCTTCATCTGCAGGGAGACCTGATCGTCGGGAAGGAAACCCTGCCCCTGACCATCGGTCAAAAGCAGGCGACCCTCCTGCTGCGGGTCGTGCTCGGCTTTCTGGGTGTTTTTCTTGTGGTCAGTGCCATCGCTGGCTGGGCGGGTGCCTTCGCCTTCTGGATGCTGATCCCCGTCGGCGGAATGATTTTGTGCCTCGCAGCTTTCGAAAAACGCTGGATCCGCTCGGCTCTGATCATGGAGGCCCTGGTCGAAAGCAACTTCTTTCTTGCCGGGATCATCGCCTTCTGCGCCTATCTCTTCCGATGATGGTCCTGAGTGTCATCATCCCTACCTACAACCGGGCGGCGGTCCTGGAGCGGGCTGTTGCATCGGTGCTCGGCCAGAAAACCGATCACCCCGTTGAACTGCTCGTTGTGGACGACGGCTCATCGGACGAAACCCCGAAACTTCTCGCGTCTTTCAGGCATCGCCTGACGCTCCTCACCCACCATCGGAACCGCGGCGTTTCAGCGGCACGCAACACGGGCATCCGGTATGCCAGAGGATCCTACATCGCATTCCTCGATTCCGATGACTGCTGGCTCCCGCAAAAACTGGCCGTCCAAGCGGCCTTCATGCTGCAAAGACCTTCTGAGCTCATCAGCCAGACGGATGAGATCTGGATCAGAAACGGACGCCGCGTCAATCCGAAAAAAAAGCATTTGAAGCCGGACGGGGATATCTTCAAGCCTTCCCTCGAGCGCTGCCTGGTAAGTCCATCTGCTGTTATGGTAAAACGGACATTGTTCGAACAGGTGGGATTTTTCGATGAAGGATTGCCGGCCTGCGAGGACTATGATCTCTGGCTCCGGATCAGTGCTCGCTGGCCGGTTCATTTCATACCGCAGAAGTTGACCGTGCGTTACGGCGGCCATCCCGACCAGCTCTCCGCCCGCTTTCGCGGCATGGACCGCTTCCGCATCGTGGCCCTTGCCAAGATCCTGCGAAGCGGGGTCCTCGACCCCGGCCGGAAGGCGGAGGCATGGACGGAAATGGCCAGAAAATGCACGATCTACGGGAACGGATGCCTCCGCCGCGGAAAGCGGGTCGAGGGGATCTTCTATTTGAACCTGCCAAAGGCTATGGCCGATGCAGCGGGCATTGCCCGATAGGGGGCTGCCCGTAGCCCCATACCTGTCTATCGGCGGCGCGGACCCAGCGCCTCCCCGCGCACGAAACGCCCGGTCTTGCGCAGGCCCGGGCCTGCAGCTGCTTCATTCAACGCGTCATGAAAGGGGCTCGAGAATGATCTTGTGATCGACGAGCGAAAGGGTCTTGACACGCGCCTTCAGGAGGCGCTCCTCGCCAAAGAGATTGACGATCCGCACCCCCTCCGGCTTCTCTTCCAACAAATCGACGCTTTCGAGCACCAGGTTCTCCCGGCCTGATTCGAACAGGTATGCCTTGGATTCACACATCTGACTGCACCTCCCGTATCATCTCCACGACCTTCAGGACCAGATGAGGGAGAGGATCTCCGGATACGCCCACCACCTTGACGGGTTCCTGGGTCAAAGGAATCAGTATCTTTCTGGCGCTGCATGAACCGACAGCCGCCGCAATGGCGGCAGTCACCTCACCCATCATGGCGTCTGTAATCAGAATGCCCAGCGGTCCTGCAATGATGTCGGCCTTTCGGCTGCTTGAGACAATCGCGTTTTCGCCCGTTCCTCCCCGATTGGCACCCGCTTTCATCATTCTGGATGTAGCGATCGAATTGGTGCCCAGGGCGAGAATCTCCAGCGCATCCCCCAAATTCTCCCGTATGCCCTTGATGATGGCGGCACCGATTCCGCCTCCTTGCCCATCGATGACCATGATCTTCATGGCGCAACCTTTCCTGAGGAAAATGGCGTGGGACGCATTGACAATAACCTGAGTTACCCTGTATTACAATCTGGCGTGATTTACAAGGGGGAAGGCTTGATCTGAATGCGGTTTTTTCCGTCTGTACTGCGGCAAACACCCGAACCCGCCCTTCAACCTCGGAGGGGATCAGAATTCATGGGCACCCTGTTGTTCCTCGGTATCGGCGCTTTTCTTCTCGGTTCCATTCCATTCGGCCGTCTAGTCGGTTACTTCGCCGGCCATATCGATGTGCGGAATGCAGGCAGCGGGAACATCGGCGCAACCAACGTCGCCCGTCAATTGGGAATTGGATGGGGGCTCTTGACGCTTGTCCTCGATATGCTCAAAGGGTTTCTTCCCGTGGCCGCGGCACAGCGGCTGGTTTCGGGGGACGCGGCGGTGTATGCCGGCATCACCGTTGGCCTGGCAGCCCTTCTGGGGCATCAGTTTTCCGTATTTCAACGGTTCGCCGGGGGTAAAGGCGTAGCAACCGCCCTTGGGGTCTTTCTGGCCCTCTCTCCGGTTGCCTGCTTGACAGGCCTCGGAATCTTCGTGGTTCTGGTCCTGAAATGGAGATACATCTCGCTCGGCTCTCTGGCTGCCGCCGCTTCCGTACCTATCACCCTCCATCTGCAGGATTTTCACCTCTCGGTCGTGCTCGGAGCCGTCATTGGCGCGGCTTTGATCTTCTTTCGACATCGCCAGAACATCCTGAGGCTGATCCGCGGCCGTGAGCCGAAATGGGGGCAAAAGATCTCAGGCGAACTGCTGTAGCAAACGGTCGAGTTCCTCATCGGAGTGGAAATGGATCACGATCCGCCCCTTTTTCCCCCGCCTTCTGATCTCGACCTGCGTTCCGAGGGAGCGCCTCAGATCCTCCGACAAGGCACTCAGGTAAGGATCGCGAATGCCCAAGGCCGGGCGCTTCTTTCCCGTCTTCGCCATGTCTTCGAGCTGCCGGACGGAAAGACCCTTCTGGATCACCCGATCTCTCAGCGCAAGCTGGCGTGCGGGGTCTTTGATCCCGGCCAGGACCCGGGCATGCCCCATCGAAAGTGAGCCATCGATGACGTTCCTCTGAATGGACTGCGGCAGGTTGAGAAGCCGCAGCAGGTTCGTGATCGAGGTCCTATCCTTCCCCAGCCGCTTGGCTAGAGCTTCCTGGGTAAGCCCTGTCTCTTCGAGCAGGCGTTTGCAGGCCAGGGCCTCTTCGATGGCATTCAGGTCCTTGCGGTGGATGTTTTCGATCAGGGCGAGCTGCAGGGCCTCGGCCCCGCTGACGTCCCGGATGACAACCGGCACCCGGTCGAGCCCCGCTCGTTGCGCCGCCCGCCATCGTCTCTCGCCGGCAATCAATTGATAACCCTGATCTGTTTTTGTCACCAGCAGGGGTGTCAAGATCCCATTTTCGCGCACGGATTCGGCCATGGACTGGAGTTCGGGTTCGGAAAATGCCTGGCGTGGCTGATAGGGGCTCGGCTCGATAGCGGCAATCGGGCACAGAAAAAAGTGCTGCCCTCGCCCGCCTTCGAGGTTCTCGGCCTCCGGTATGAGGGCCGCCAATCCCTTACCGAGCGCCTTTCTTTTTACCATTGTCGCCGATTCCTTTCTGGATCAGTTCCTTTGCAAGTTCGAGATAGCTCTGGGCACCTTTGCAGCGGATATCATACAGGAGAATAGGCTTGCCGTGGCTCGGGGCCTCACTCAAACGGACGTTGCGGGGAATGACGGTCTGCAGGACGCTCCCCCCGAAATGCTCTCTGACCTCCCCGGCGACCTGCTGGGAAAGGTTATTGCGCTGATCGTACATGGTCAACAAGATCCCGGCGATCGCAAGGGTGGGATTCAGCGTCTGTTTCACGGCTCGGATGGTGTGCAGAAGCTGGGAAAGTCCTTCGAGGGCATAATATTCGCACTGCAACGGGACCAGCACCGCATCGGCGGCGGTCAAGGCATTGACGGTCAAATACCCCAGTGACGGCGGGCAGTCGAGAAAGATATAATCGAAGCCCCCACGGACCAGGGAAAGCCTCTCCCGCAGGCGGTATTCCTTATCGGGCATCCCAGCGATCTCGACCTCGGCGCCGATGAGAAGGCTGGTGGCCGCCATCAGATGGAGCTTCGGCATTCCGGTGGCCGTGACGACACCCTCCGTACTCCCCGCCTCGGTGAGGAGATCGTAAAGCCCCTTTCCCATCTGCCTTCTGTCGAATCCCAGTCCGGTGGTGGCATTCCCCTGCGGATCGCAGTCGATCAGAAGGCACGTTTTGTCGACTGCAGCCAGGGACGCGGAAAGGTTGACGGCCGTGGTCGTCTTTCCTACCCCGCCCTTCTGGTTGACAATGGCAATGACCACTCCCATGTCCGCCTACCTTTCTGCACAGCATCACTCGATCCCGGCCTCCTCCAACCAGAGGGAAAAATGTGAGTGTCTCATGGCCGGATTCGAGGCTTTATTGTTTGATAACACAAACCGAATTCCTTGAAAAGACCAAAGCCGGTTTCACGTGAAACAACCGCCCCCGGCGTTGTTAACACCAAAGTGGAACGGAGCGGTAAACGGCGGAAAACCTTGGTTCCCGCAGCCTTGTTCCTTGACATGCAGCAGGGATGGCGCGTATCGTGCACTATTCTCGGAAGGAGGTCTTATCACCCATCCTCAACCCGGTTGCACGCCCTATATTAGAAGCCGGGAGACCAGATTATTTATCATAAATATCCAAGAGTTGCTGTGATCGTTCCAAATGTGGAAGGGTTGCCCCAACGAGCAAACCGTTTAAAGGCCGCCCCCCCGCAGGACGGAAACGTATTCAAAGCGGCCCTGCACCCCCAGACCGGCTCTCACCATCGCCGGCGCCCCCCTCTATCGCGACGGAGAAACGCATGGGATCGAATCATCATATTCTGCTCGACCACGGAAGCGGCGGAGAGGCCTCACAACGCTTTGTCAAGGAATTCGTCCTGAAATTTTTGTCCAATCCTTTTCTGGAAAAAATGGATGACAGCGCGGAGCTGATCATCGAAGGCGAAAGATGGGCTTTTACGACCGATTCCTATGTGGTCGATCCGATCTTTTTCCCGGGGGGGGACATCGGCTCATTATCGGTCAACGGAACCGTGAATGACCTGTCTATGCAAGGGGCCCGGCCGCTTTTTCTTACGCTGGCTTTCATCCTCGAGGAAGGTCTTCCCATGGAACAGCTTTCGGCAATCCTCGAAAGCATTGCGGCGACCGCCGACCTCGCGGGGGTCAAGATCGTCGCCGGCGATACGAAAGTGGTGCCCAGAGGTCACGCAGACAAGATTTTCATCAACACCGCCGGTCTGGGCTTGATCCCCCCCGGCATCCATGTCGGCGTGGAAAACGCCCGACCCGGGGACTGTGTCCTCGTAAGCGGTTCCATCGGGGATCACGGGCTCACTATCCTGACGCAGCGCGAAGGGCTTCGCCTCCAGACACCGCTCAGGAGCGATTCCGCTCCCCTCAACAAGCTGGTGGAGGCCCTCTCCCCTCTCGGCCCACAGCTCCATGTGCTGCGCGATCCGACCCGCGGCGGTGTCGCGACGGCCCTGAATGAGATCGCACAGCGCTCTGCTGCCGGCATCCGGCTGCACGAGGACGCACTCCCTTTTAAATCGGGCGTCCTTTCAGCCGCTGAAATCCTAGGGATCGATCCGCTCTATGCCGCAAATGAAGGCATCGCCCTTGTCATCACGGCACCCGATGCCGCCGATGCCGCCCTCGCATCCCTCCGTCTGGTTCCCGAGAGCCGCGACGCCCGGTTGATCGGGGAGGTGACGGATGAATTGCCCGGCAAGGTTCTCCTGCAGACCCGGGTTGGAGGCACTCGTATCCTACCCATGCTGAGCGGCCAACAACTCCCCCGCATCTGCTGATTCAAGGGCAACCCGCACAAGTCTGTCCAGCAAATCGCTCAAATTCAATCCGGCTGTCCGGGCCGCTAAAGGAAAAAGGCTTCTTCGGGTCATGCCTGGCAAGGTGTTTGTTTCGAGAACAAAGATGTCGTCTCCCTGGAGGATCATATCGGTCCGGCTCCACACGCCGCAGTGAAGCGCCCGATGCGCGGTTTTCGCCGCAACAGAAAGCCGTTCGGCTGTGCTGTCCGCAAGAACGGCCGGACAGATTTCTGCGGCTCCGCCGGGTGAGTATTTGGCGGCATAGTCGAAAAATCCGGCACCGGATCTCGAGAAGATCTCGATCAACGGCAGCGTCTCGAGCGATTGGCCTCCGATTACGCAACACGTGATCTCGCGCCCGTCCAGGAAGACCTCCACCATGATCTCCTCTCCATGCTCGAAGGCAAGCTCTATCCCTTTCAGGACTTCTTTTTCGTCCCGGCACAATGACATCCCGATGCTCGACCCTTCCTCGACGGGTTTCACAACCAGGGGCAGCCCAAGCTTTTCGATAAGTTCCCCGACTTTGACTGGTCCGTCCTTCGAGAGAACGCTATATGGCGCAACCTTCAATCCCGCCCGGCAATAGACATCCTTGGCAATCTGTTTATTCATCGAAACGGCGCTGCCTAGAACGCCTGATCCCACCATGGGAATACCGAGGATCTCCACAAGCCCCTGCATGCAACCATCCTCGCCCCTCTTCCCGTGCAGCACACTGAATACAACATCGAAATTACCGGGGCCGCCAACCAGGGTCTGCAGATTCCGGGCGGGGTCGATCCTTTCGACGTCATATTTGCCCTTGTCAAACGCCTCATAAACCGCGTCACCGCTCGCCATCGACACTTCCCGCTCCCTTGACCACCCCCCAGCCAGTAAGGCCACTCGTATCTTCTGCATATTCTTATGCTTAGCCTCCATTCACACCGTCTGTCCTTCAGTCCAGGAACTGGACCTAAAACAAAGAATACCCGCCTCTAGCCAGCAAACCGCATGCACCCGCTCATCGTTCTGCAGGAAGTACGACCGTATTCCGATATCGAAAGAGGAAGACCTCGGAGGCCTTCTCCGCCCGCCGGCATCCGTGCAGCGCGCTGGCAGATCCGTCAAGCCGGCAGAACTCATGAGACGCCGCTCACGCCCTGCCGACGAATCCTTCCGCCAGGAGCCGTCTGATCGTCCAAGCCGTCTCTTCGCTATATGCCCGTTTCCAAATCGAAACAACAGATTTTCCTCACAACCTTCGGGTGCTCGGCCGCACCCCTGCGAGGCGGGTCCCGATTCAGCCCATATCGAGGAAAGCCAACGCTTCTGCATAGGCCGCGTGTAGCCCGCACACAATCAAAAACGTAGATCAGCGGCACGATCGGCAAAAAAGACCGTTTTCCGATGAATCCTGAATATAACATCCTGGAAACAAAGTGCGAAAAAATTTTAGAACCATTTTTGATTTTCATTTCAACCTAATGAATGAATGAATGAAAGCCTGGCTCCCCACCCGATCATGGATTGCCGATGTCCGCTCCCTTTGACTCCAACATCAGCACCGCCATCTTCACCCTTCTCTCTTCACGAAGGCGGGAGCCTCCCCAGCGGTGAAATGGCGGCCTCAAAAGGGAGCCCGCGCGACTACAACCGCCCTGAGCCAGGATTCTCCTTCAGCTTTTCGAGACCAGGCTACCATTTGCCCAGGTCCTTGGACATACGTCCAGATTCGCGAACCGTAAAAAAAGAAATTCGAAGAAAAACAAAGAAAACCAAAGCAAAAAAGAGTTCTAGAATGTGAAAAATTGGATCAACAAACCTGAACAATACGCTAACAGATTGATTTTACATAATTATCATAAAACCAGATTTCCCCTTGTGAACCGGCCAGTTACCACGTTTGCCCGAAATTCTTCTATAGAAAAGGGAGGGTTACTTTTTGTTCAAAACAGGGGGCACCATAAATCCTCTCCGGCTCCGACATCCTTTGACAGGCAAGCGGGTTTCTTCTAGAACAGTGTCCACGCTTTCGATTGTCATCGTCATCTCGCCTCTTGAATATTCCAAAACATTTTACTTTCCGGGAGTAGCGCATGAAGTCCACTTGGGAGGAGGTCAAGAATTTGCTCAAATCTGAACTTCCGAATAACCATTTTACCCTCTGGATCAATCCGCTTACTTGTCTGAACCATCATGCTACGCAACTGGTCCTTGGTTGTCCGAACAAGTTTTCCCGAAAATGGGTGAGCGAAAATTATCTTCCGCTCATACAGAAGAAATTTCATGAAATCGGGGGTGCAATACCTGAGATCCAGCTTCGCGTGCAACCAGCCGGAACTTGCTCAACTCCCGCGAGAACTGAAGACGAACCCCTGCAACTCCCATTGCCCGCTATAGGGGTCCCCACTGGTCCAAAGCCACTTAGTCGTCTGGGTGATTTTACCTTCGATTCTTTCGTAGTGGGTCCCTGTAACGAGTTTGCCTACTCCGCTTCAAAAGCCATGGCCTTGAACGAGCGCTGGGATTACCACTCCCTTCTGATGCTGGCTAATACCGGCCTGGGTAAAACGCATCTAGCGAAGGCGGTCGGATGTCAACTGCTCCGTGGGAATCCCGGTTTGCGCGTCAATTATGTCACTGCCGAAGACTTCACGAACGAGATGGTTGTCGCGTTGAAAAATAATCAGATAGATCAATTCAAACAGAAATACCGGCGAAGCTGCGATGTTTTATTACTTGAAGAGATTCATTTTCTTGGTGGAAAGGAGAAAACTCAGGCGGAATTGGGACACACTTTGGATGCTCTTGCCAACGACAAAAAGAAAATCATCTTCACCAGTGCTATGCCCCCAAAAGATATCCCCAGCATGTCGAAAGAGCTGTCCTCGCGCCTCACCTCAGGCCTCGTCACGACTATCGGCCGACCCGATTTCGAAACGCGCACAAGGATTCTCACCAGGAAAGCTGACCAACATCGGCTCAAACTCGACAAAGAAATTATAAATATGCTGGCAGATGCGCTGAAAAGGGACATACGGCAGATGGAGAGTGCCCTTAAGTGTATTAGAGCAAAATCAGAACTGCTGAATGTCAAGATTGACCAGCAACTTGTTCGCGAAATTCTCTCATCACTGGTTACAATAAACCGATCATTGTCCTCTAAAGATATAGAAAAGATGGTATGTCACTACTACAAAATAGACTCTGAAATGTTACAGTCTAAATCGCGCAAAAAGGTTTTTGCATTTCCACGAAATGTTTATGCGTATCTCTGTAGGAAATTTACTGATGAAACGCTTGAATGTATTGCAAAACGGATCAACCGCAGCCACTCCACAGTCCTTTACGCTTCCGAGCTGGTAGAGAAAAAAATGAAGACCGATAACACCGTTCGAAAGCAGATTGCCTTTATCAGCGAAAGACTCGAAGAGCTTACTAAATCGTGAATCGTTCAGTCCTTGCTAAATATTCCTTGGTACTTCTCGCGGGGGCATTGTCTTTTGCTTTGCTGTATCTACTTGCCCTTTCTGTGATCTCCATTTGGTTTGGCATCGTACAAATGGATCGATCGGGATTCTGGCTGCCAATGGTTGCCGGAATAGTGGGTGTATTCTTTTTTACAGCACTGTTCTCCGCCCTTGTCTTCCGTTTCATCGATAAGTTTCGTAGATCAGGGGCCGCTTCCCCTTTTTCTTCCGATCCGTTTTCTTCCGAGCAGAATTGATCACCGTTAAATGAATTCTTCTTCGTAAAACTTTCTTAAAGACTGTTCATCTTTAGGAGATAAATTAAATCTCATGGACGCCTCCTCGATCAACCTGGCCGGAGATCTCCCAGGTTCGGTCTTGAGAATTTCCGAAATCCATTTTACTGCTTGCCTTACATCTTCCCCCTTCAATTGAATTGTAGACATGCTCCTCCCCTCGATATGCAATAAAAATGTTTAAAAAATGGTGATATCCTCGAAATTTAATGTTTTTGCGGAGGTGCCCGGCAGGTCGCCGCTTTAGTAGAACTCGAGATTTACGCCAGGATGCGCGAATAAGCTTTTTGGCGGTCGAAGCTCCATTTACATTCGCAAGGATACATCTCCCGCAAAAACAGGCTCTTCTATGCCGTTTGACCGTTGAATCAAAAGAGCCCCGTCTTTTCTCAGGCCTGTAACAATGCCTTCGAATTCACCGTCATCCCGTATTACAATCACGCGTTTACCGAAAAGGATGAAACGGCTCAGCCAAGCTTCTTCGATATGACGCCGTTTCCCGCATTCGAGAAACGAAAATTCTCGTTCGAATCCCTGCAGAATCTCTCCAAGCAGATCTTCACGCTTTATAGATGCGCGCGCTTCTCGGCTGACGCTGGTCACCGGGTAGGGCATTTCCTTGGCCTTCTGCGGATTCCAGTTTACATTGAGGCCGAGCCCAGAAACGATATAGCGCGTTAGACTTCCGTCAAAGCGCGCCTCGGTGAGAATCCCTCCGACCTTGTTGCCCTCGAGGAAGATATCGTTGGGCCATTTGATCATCCCCGCCAAACTCGCCACCGCCTCGAGGCCTTGGCAGACCGCCAACCCCAAGCAGGCAGTGACCCAAAAAAGATCATCTGCCGGAAAAGAGCTTCTGAGAAGAAGCGAAAAAATGAGGTTCTCACCCTTCGCCGCCTCCCAAATCCGACCCCTCCGGCCGCGCCCCCCAGTCTGATATTCCGCCCAGACCAAGGTCCCATGCGGAGCATTCTCCTCTCCCATTTGCTTGGCCAGCGCCTGTGTCGACGGCACGGTCCCAAGCCAATGAAACTGTTTGTACAGGCTCGAGCCGCGAAGCTTTTCGAGGACCGCTCCAACATTCAGGAGACTTCCAGATTCGATCTCGTTTCCCTCCACCTTCAGTGCTCGAGCTCCACCTTGAGCTGCCGACTCATCAACTCGCGTACAGCCGAGTGCGGATCCTTGTCCTCATAAAGGATCTCGTAGACCTGGGCCGTAATCGGCATCTCCACATTCATTTTTTCTGCAAGTGTATAAGCGGAACGCGCGGTCTTGACTCCCTCCGCCACCATCTGCATCCCTGCAGTGATTTCTCCGATCTTCCGGCCGCGCCCTATTTCCAGCCCGACTGTCCGGTTTCTGCTCAAATCACCGGTGCATGTCAACACCAGATCACCAATCCCGGCAAGACCCGCAAACGTATGGGGATTTGCGCCCAGCCTGACACCGAGCCTTGTCATCTCAGCCAGCCCCCGGGTGATCAGCGCCGCTCTGGCATTGTGACCGAAATGCAATCCGTCGGCCGCACCGGCCGCTATTGCAATCACGTTCTTGAGGGCCCCTCCCAGCTGTACGCCGATCAGGTCGGCGGTGCCATAGACGCGCAACCACTCCGTATTGAAGAGAGGCTGCAGTTTTTGTGCGCAATCCAGTTGACGGGCCCCGATGGTAACCGCTGTCGGCAAGTGGCGTGCCACCTCTTTGGCAAAACTCGGTCCTGCCAGACAAGCGAATCGATCCCGCCATTCTTCTCCCAAGACCTCTTCGGCAACTTCGGACATCAGCATCAGGGTCTCGTTCTCGATTCCTTTCGTGGCGGCGATCAATATCACATCAGAGGCGAGATACTCCTTCAGTCGGTGGAGGACTTCCCGAAAAACATGCGAAGGAACCACGAGCAGCACAACCTTCCTGTCTCTCACCGCTTCCGCCAGGGAACGGACCGGCTCGAGCCGGTCCGAGAGCGTGATATCAGGCAAAAAGACACGATTGACACGATTGACACGGATCTGCTCACAGACCTCTTCTTCCCTCACCCATAACTTTACATCACATCCCTTTTCAGCCAACAAGTTCGCGAGCGCCGTTCCCCAGCTTCCAGCACCAATAACAGCAACCTTGGAAATATCAGACATCCCGGCAAGCCCCTCCCTTAATTCCAAGCAGCATAAAAAAGCCGATAGATAATCCATCTAGCTATTTTCCATCCCGAAGTGGTCTTTTGGCCCAATCTCGTCGTCAATCTGCACGTTTGCTGGTCCGGCGACCACCAGGTCGCCTCCGCGCAATCGCTTGATTTTCTTGATATTGGCCAAACTGGGACCCGCCCCGCAGCGATGGGGCTAAGCAGACGCAGCGCGTCAAGAAGCCGCGACCCGTCGCAAAGCGGTGGGACCGAGCACCCGAAGGGTGTGAAAAAAATCCTCATTTCTGGATGGAAACCAGCTAAATCCTAAAAATACAATGTATCTTGAAAAACAGCGCAAGCTTGCGTGTTTTAATCAATCCTCCATTACCTTGGCAACCCCTGCAACCTTTTCATCCTCAGCCAAATCAATGAGCTTGACACCCTGGGTATTCCTACCGATAGTCGAAATATCGGCAACACGGAGTCGAATGATCTTTCCCTGCCCTGTCATAAGCATCAACTGATCCTGATTACTCACCTGATACGCAAAAACCACCAAACCATTTCTTTCTGTAGTCTTAATGGTCAGAATACCTTTGCCGCCCCTGCTCTGACGACGGTATTCCTCTGTTTTGGTTCTCTTCCCGTACCCATTTTCTGTGACCGTCAAGATCGTTGCGCCTTCGTCCAGAGCATCCATCCCGACCACTCGATCTTCGGGGTCCATACGGATCCCCGTAACCCCGGCGGCAACCCGGCCCATCGGCCGCAGTTCTTCCTCCGAGAAACGGATCGATTTCCCGAACTGCGTGGTCAAAAAGATGTCCTGATTTCCATTCGTCAAACGCACACCGATCAGTTCGTCCTCCTCCCTGATCTTCAATCCAACAATACCGCCCGTCCGTGGCCGGCTGTAGGCCGTCAAATCGGTTTTCTTGACAAACCCCTGGCACGTCGCCATTACCACATATTTTCCCTGCTCAAAATCCCTGACGGGCAGAATCGTGGCCACTTTTTCATCTTTCTGCAGATCCAGCAGATTGACAATCGCCTTCCCCTGAGATGCCCGGCCTGCCTCCGGAATCTCGTGCACCTTGCGCCAGTACACCCGCGCCTTATTCGTGAAAAACAGAAGATAGTCGTGCGAGGAGGCGACAAAAAGCAGTTCGACGAAATCTTCAGCCTTTGTCTTGACGCCCGTCATTCCTTTTCCACCACGTTTCTGCGCCCGGTACAAGCTGGCAGGGCTTCTCTTTACATACCCCGTATGGCTGATCGTGACCACCATCTCTTCATCAGCGATCAAATCTTCAATATCCAGATCCTCGACGTCTTCGAGGATCTCCGTCCTGCGCCTGTCACCATGCCTGGCCCGAATCCCTTCCAGCTCTTCCTTGATGATCTCTCGCACCAGTTGCTCATTGCCCAATATCGCCCTGAATCGCTCGATGTTCTTGATAAGCTCTTCGTATTCATTGTTGATTTTTTCACGCTCGAGACCCGTCAACCGTTGGAGCCGCATATCCAGAATGGCCTGTGCCTGTCTTTCCGAAAGTTCCAATTCACCTATCAAACGTTCCTTCGCTTCCTTCGGATCCGACGCAGATCGAATCATTTCGATCACCTGATCCAAAAAATCCAGTGCTTTCCTGAGGCCTTCCAGGATGTGCGCCCGCTCCTCGGCTTTGCGGAGATCGAAAATCGTTCGTCGAATAATAATCTCTCTGCGAAACGCGATAAAATATTCGAGCACTTTCTTCAAAGTGAGGACTTCAGGCTGGCCGTTGACAATGGCCAGCATAATGATTCCGAGCGACACTTCCATCTGGGTAAACTTATAGAGCCGGTTGAGTACGACCATGGGGTTGCCGTCCCTTTTCACCTCTATGACCACCCGCATGCCTTCCCGGTCCGATTCGTCACGGATCTCGGAGATGCCCTCTATTTTTCGCTCTTTCACAAGTTCAGCCATCTTCTCGAGCAGCTTCCCTTTATTGACCTGATACGGGATCTCAGAGATGACGATCTTCTCTCGGCCGTTTCCTGCCTTTTCGATAAAGGCCCGCGCCCGAATTCGAATGATCCCGCGTCCTGTGCCATAGGCTTCCAGGATACCGGCTCGGCCAAGAATGAATGCCCCGGTCGGAAAATCAGGTCCAGGGAGCCATCGCATGAGATCCCTCACCTCCATTTCCGGATGATCGATCAGCTTTACCAGGGCTTCACACACCTCGGAGAGATTGTGGGGAGGGATATTGGTCGCCATCCCCACGGCAATACCCGAAGAGCCGTTCACTAAGAGATTGGGCACCGTCGTCGGCAAAACAACAGGCTCCAGCAACGAGCCATCATAGTTTTCGGTGAAATCAACCGTTTCCTTATCAATGTCGGAAAGAAATTCTTGGGCGAGCTGCGTCATTCTCACTTCGGTATAACGCATCGCGGCAGCCGGATCACCATCTACCGAACCAAAATTACCCTGCCCGTCGACCAATACATAGCGCATTGAAAATGTCTGCGCCATGCGAACGATCGTATCATAAACAGCAGCATCACCGTGGGGATGGTATTTACCGATTACATCTCCTACTACACGAGCGGATTTTTTGAACGCTCTATTGAAATAATTTCTTAATTCGTGCATGCTGTAAAGAACACGACGATGAACAGGCTTCAAACCATCTCGAATATCCGGCAAGGCCCTGCCAACAATAACGCTCATTGAATATTCAAGATATGAGCGCTTCATCTCCTCTTCGATATTTACAGCACCGATATTAACATCAAGATCCATATCTTACCTTATAGCTAAATTTTGACAAGATAACCTATCCTCAAGATAACAGAATGCTGGACGCGCTAAACGGAAATGCTTTCCCGGTAGAATCCAATTTTCGATCCAGAAATGAGAATTTTTCTTCACACCCTTCGGGTGCTCAGTCCCTCCGCTTCGCGGCGGGTCCCGGTTTGGCCAATATAAGGAAAATCAAGCGTTTGCGCGGAGACGACCTGGCGGTCGCCGCGCAAGCAAACGCGCAGATTGAAGCCGAGATTGGCCAAAAAGATCATTTCCGTATGATCTAAATATCGAGATCCGACACTTCTCCTGCATGCCTCAGAATAAAATCCCGCCTTGGCTCTACCTTGTCACCCATCAATATGGTAAAAATATCATCACTTTCAACAAAGTCTTCAATTTTTACTTGTAATAGAGTTCTTTTTTCGGGATTCATCGTCGTTATCCACAACTGTTCAGGGTTCATTTCACCAAGCCCTTTGTACCTTTGTATGCTCAAACCCTTTTTTCCACGGTCCGTCAATTCGTCCAGCAGATCCTTCGGGCTATCTATTACTTTCTGCTCATCGCTTCCCTCCAATTTGAATCTTTTTCCGCTCACAAACCTGAATTGCCTCGCTTCACTCAGCACTTTGCGGAGGTCAGGCGACGACAGGAACTCCCAGTCAACAGTGAAAGGCTGACCCCCATTTCCCGCTTCCCTGACCGTAAAATGGTAATAACCGGTTTCCTCATCCTGCCTCAAATCATCGACCTGAAATCCCCTCTCCCCTAGTTTTTCAACAAGGGCGAGCATCGCATCCGGTTCCTTGAACTGGCGCTTGTCCTCTCCATCATGTTCAGCCAGAAACTCGACAAACCTCACACTGTACCCCTTGCGCGTCAAACTCCGAACACCGTCGTAGAATTTTGCCAGACCTTCCAGCAGTGCCCGCAGCCGCTCACCCCTGATTTTTTCTCCATCCTCCGCGACCAAGGCTTCCCTTTCAGCAATTCTTCTTGACAGCAGACGATGCAGATCAACTTCCGTTTTCAGAAAAGTTTCAACCTTTCCATCGACGACTCTATAGAGGGGCGGCTGCGCTACATAGAGGTATCCATGCTCCAGTACGTCCGGCATCTGCCTGAAAAAAAACGTTAGCAGCAACGTTCGAATATGCGCCCCGTCTACATCCGCGTCTGTCATAATGATCACCTTGTGATAACGAAGGGATTCCACCTTGAAATCCTTTTCGCCGATACCCGTTCCGAGCGCAGCGATCATGGTTCGGATCTCTTCGCTCGAAATCATGCGGTCGAATCTTGCCTTTTCGACATTCAGGATTTTTCCCTTCAGTGGCAAAATCGCCTGAAAGCGTCTGTCCCGCCCCTGTTTTGCAGAACCTCCGGCAGAATCACCCTCCACAATGAATATCTCGCTTTTTCCCGGGTCCCTCTCCTGACAATCCGCCAATTTGCCAGGCAGCGAATGGTCCGCCAGGATGCCCTTGCGACGCGCGAGATCCCTCGCCTTTCGCGCCGCCTCCCTCGCCCTGGCGGCGTCTATCACCTTTCCTAGAATCGCCTTGATCACAGACGGATTCTCTTCAAAAAATACCGCAAGACCCTCATTCACCAGTGTCTCAACGTATCCCTTTACATCGCTGTTTCCCAGCTTCGTCTTGGTTTGTCCCTCGAATTGGGGGTTTGGGAGTTTCACGCTGATGACCGCCGTCAAACCTTCTCTGACATCATCTCCAGACAGCTTTTCTTTGAAATTTTTTGACAAAGGCGAATTCTGCAGATACAAGTTAATACTACGCGTAAGTGCCGCCTTGAACCCGCTCAGATGACTTCCACCTTCACGTGTATTAATATTGTTTGCAAATGTGAATATATTTTCCTTATATGAATTATTATATTGAAATGCCACATCAACGATAATTGAACTTTTCGTACCAGTGATATAAACAGGCTTTGGATGCAAAACTTCGCGATTCTTGTTCAAATACTCGACAAAGCTTTTTATCCCTCCCTGGTAATGAAATTCCTTCTTTTTACCAATCCTTTCATCCGCTATTCTAATGCGAACACCGCTTGTCAAAAATGAGAGTTCTCGCATTCTCTTCGATAATGTTTCAAAATCAAAATCAATATTATCAAAAATAGTCGAGTCGGGGCGAAACCATATTTTCGTTCCTGTACGCTCCGTATCTCCCAGTTCCTTCAGTGTGCTCTTTGTCTCTCCTCTTTCATAACGTTGATGGTAGACATGGCCATTCCGGTAGACCTCCACTTCGAGAAACTCTGACAACGCATTGACAACGGAGACTCCGACACCGTGCAAACCACCAGAAACAGTATAGGTCTTGTTGTCGAATTTTCCCCCCGCATGGAGTTTTGTCATGACCACTTCGAGCGCAGGCAAATGCTCGCCCTCATGCATCTCGACCGGTATCCCGCGTCCATTGTCGACTACCTCTACCGTGCCGTCTGAAAAAAGATGTACATCGATTTGATCGCAATAGCCGGCGAGCGCTTCGTCAATACTGTTGTCGACAACTTCATATACGAGGTGATGGAGCCCCTCCGGTCCAGTATTACCGATGTACATCGACGGCCGTTTTCTGACCGCCTTCAATCCCTCCAAAACTTTGATATCGGAGGCGCCATACGAATTCATCTGCTTGTTCATTCTTACAGCCTCATTGGCATGATTAAACCAAGAAATCCTTTATCAGCTTCGCCTTTCAACGTACAAGGCTTCGATTCGTCCGAAAATCCCAACGAAACCCTCTCACTCTCCATACTTTGCAAAATATCGATAAAATAACGTGGATTGAATCCCGCCTCCACGCGTTCCCCTTGAAAAACCACATCCAAAGCCTCCTGGGCGTCGCCCAGGTCAGGATTCGTCGATACGAGTTCCATTCGGTTGTTTTCAAAGGCGATCTTTACAGCCCTATATCTTTCGTTGCTCAAAATCACCATCCGCTTCATCGCGTCAAGAAGATCAGCCCTGGCCACCTCGACCGACGAAACCGCTTCTTTCGGAATGACCGCATCATAATCGGGAAACTTGGATTCCAGCAAGCGAATCACCAGTAACGCCTTTTCCTTCCTCGCTACACAATTTTTATCCTTGAAGCCCAGCAGGACGGATCCACCATCCTGCCCCATTTTCCCAAGTTCAAGCATCCCTTTTTTGGGAACCATCAGTCCATTACCCAAACCGAGATTCTCGGCCGCCAAAAAAGGCTTGTCAATCAGGGAAAGGCGATGTCCATCGGTAGCTACCATTCTCAAAAAAACTTTGCCCTGTCTCGACACCCGTTGGATAAAAATCCCCGAAAGCTTATACCCTGCCTCATCCGTACTAACGGCGTATACCGTCTTTTCGATCATTTCAGAAAGCAAAGCACCAGGTATATCGACCAGTTCAATCTCATCCGGTTCGAAAAATACAGGATATTCATCAGCAGGATATGTAGCGAGGTTGAACCGCGTAAAACCATCTGTAATAAACACCCAGTTATTTTCTTTTTTCTGTATTTTTATATTGTTATTTTTTCCTTCCTTCAATATTTCAAACAACTTTCTGCCAGAAATAGTGATATTTCCTTCAGTGTTTATCTGAACCGGAATTTCGTTTTGAAATCCTAATTCAAGATCTGTGGCAGAAATAAACAATGTTCCATTTCTAGCGGTCAGAAGAATATTTGACAGGATCGGCATATTGCTTTTTCGTTCTATAATACTCTGCGCCCTGGCAATCGATTTGTAAAGTTCATCCCTGTCAATACTGATATCCATGCCTTTCCCTCCGGTCGCTTTTTCTGTGGGTGGTCTGATTATTATTGTTTTATATATTTACAACTTATAAAGATAAATACAAAAGGTTAAATTGTTGAAAAATGTTATAAAAGTTTGATATTTCAGAAAATATAGATTGACCACATTTTTTGATTCTCAGAACAGTCTCGACAAAAACGGTGTCGGTTTCAGAAAGGCGAAACAGTTATGAAAGGTTTTGCCACCCATACTGAAAAAATGTCTCCAAAATTTCCACTTTGTTGATGATCATCGGGAAAAGAGCAGCTAGCAGGCAAAGGTTTCAGCCCTGAAATGAGTTTTTTTGGAAATAATTTATAATAAAGCGCTTGTAGTGATGAAAGCTGTAAATTACCCATCAACAAGCGTGCAGATTCATATCGAGATTGGCAAAAATGCCCCTTTTTCCCAGGATGTAGTTGAATATGCAAGTGTTCCATAGAGCCCGGCGTGCTGGGTTCTTAGACCAGCGAGGTTTCGATTTTTCGGATATCATCGAGCACAGCGGTTTCGGACAATTTCAGTTTTTCAATTCGTTGTACAGCATAGACAACGGTCGAATGATCTTTATTTCCAAATGCTTTGCCAATGTCTTTGAAAGAGAGGCTGGTCCATTTTCTCGCAAGAAACATGGCTATTTGTCTTGGATAGACCGTGCGCCTGGTCTTGCTGGCGGAAACGAGTTCGGAGACCGGTATCCTGAAGTGACCAGAGGTGATTTCCTGGATATGGGCGACGGAAATCGATTTTTCGTGGGGTCGCTTGATGACGGTGCGTATGGTAGCCAGGTCTACGGGGCCCTTTTGAAGAGAAAGATGAGTTGCAAGAGCAATGGAGCGCTCGACTAATGTCTTGAGATCTTGCGTATCTCCGGCGAGAAAAAATAGCACGTCCTCGGGAATTTCGAATAGGCCCAGGTGGGGGCTCGCTTTCAAAATGTTCATTTTCAAGGTTTGGCTCGGGGAAAGAATCTCGGCAAATAAACCCCACTGTAACCGGGATCGGAGCTCCGGGATGATCTTGGTCAGATGGTTGGGGGGCTGGTTCGCGGCTAGAACGATTTGACGGTTCGTTTGCTGGTAGTCGTCGAAGAGTCGCAAGAATTCCTTTTGAGAGGCTTCCCTTCCTTCGAAACAGTGAATGTCGTCGAGTAAAAGCGCATCAAATGCTTCGTGTTGCGCCCTCCACTCAGGGAGGCGGTGATTTCTGGAAGCATGCACCATGGAATCAGTGAATGCGTCTGCGGTCAGGTACGGACACCGGGTTTTAGGCGCCTTCGTAAGCAGTCTGTGGGCGATGGCACGAAGAAGATGGGATTTTCCTGCGCTCAGAGCGGAAAATATATAAAGGGGGTTGTAATCCTTCCCCGGGTCTTCGCAGATCTGGATGGAAAGGGTGCGTGCAAATCGGTTTTCTTCGGCTTCGATGAATGTTTCGAAGGTGTACATCTGGTCGGCAGCCGCGACCCTGCGGCCCTGAGGGAGTTCGAATAGAGCGGCGGGAGAGGGCTTTTCCAAAGCAGGGCAGGATCGTTGTTCGATCTCAATCTTGGGGGTGAGATCGAAAATCCTCTTGAATGTATCCTGGATTTGTCGAATATAATGGTCTGCTATCCAGCTTGCCACAAATTTGTTCGGCGCTGAGAGAATCAGACGATCTTTCTTGAGGCTTCTCAAGGTTACTTGACCAAGCCAGGTATGAAATTCATCTGGATCGATTTCCTGTCGCAGGGCTTGGTAAACGTGGTTCCACATAGGGCAGTCAACGGTTTCCGAGGTGATTTCAATGCTGTTCCAGAAGTTCTTGACATCTTTACTTTTTACCAAAATTCTGCTATAAAATCAAATATTTTTTTGGAGAGGGGAAGGCGCATGAGTTATTCGATTGCAATGGCTGGAAAGGGTGGAACAGGCAAGACAACCATGGCTGGCTGGCTGATCAAATTTCTGGTTGAGACCGGCCGCACACCGGTTCTCGCCGTTGATGCCGATGCCAATGCCAATCTGAACGAGGTATTGGGACTGAAAATCGAGGGTACGCTCGGGGAAGCACGGGAAGAGATGAAAAAAGGTGTGGCTTCGGGTATGACGAAGGATGTTTTCATGGAGATGAAGCTTCAGGAGGCGGTTGTCGAAGCCAAGGGTTTCGACCTGGTTGTCATGGGCCGGCCGGAGGGAGCCGGCTGCTACTGCGCGGCCAATACGCTTCTGACCCAGTATCTCGAAAAGTTGGTGGACAACTACCCCTATGTGGTGATTGACAATGAGGCCGGCATGGAGCACCTGAGCCGTCTAACAACGAATAATATCGACGTGCTTCTGGCTGTTTCGGACAGTACACGAAGGGGGATCCAGGCAGCAGCCAGAATTATTGAACTCGCTGAGGAATTGCATTTGAGGATCGGACGAAAATGCCTGGTGGTCAACCAGGCGCGGGAAGGTCAAGAGCAGGCGGTTGCAGAGGCCGTGAAGAGCTACAATCTCGAGCTTTTGGGTATTGTTCCGGAGGATCCGCTGGTTCAAGCCTTCGACCTTCAAGGACGGCCAACATTCGATTTAGGCCGGGACAGCAAGGCCTTGCAGGCCTCCTACGCGATCTTTGAAAAAATAGTTTAGATCCATCCTGAAATGGTCTTTTTGGCCAATCTCGGCGTCCATCTGCACGTTTGCTTGTGTGGCGACCACCAGGCCGCCTCCGCGCAAGCGCTTGGTTTCATTGATATTAGTTAAACCGGGATCCGCCGCGAAGCGGTGGGACTGATCTGAGAAGGCCGTTTCTCTTCACTCGGGATATTTTCTCCGGGGCAGGCAGCGGATGGTTCCCATCTTGCGGCTGCAAACCTTGCCGCAGTTCCTGGACAGTCCGGAAAGTGCAGCCTGCAATCAGCTTGCTCCCGGAGGATGGGGTACGGGATTTTGCTCGCCGTTGAACCGGCTCAGTGCCGAGCTGGGGGTTCGAGAGGGAGGCTGCCGGTCGTGAATGGATGCATGACATCCCCAATTTCGTTTTTCCGATGTCCGTTGGGAACGGTCGGCTTTTTCCGGAAGCCAAAACCGCAGGAAGAGATGTGTACGCAAGTCCCTGGCTTTGAAACAATATATTGTATTAAAGATCAGAAAAACACTATATATTGGATCAAGGTCCAGGGACGAAGCCCTTTGAATTACAGCAAAAATGACTTGACAAGCTGGCTATCTTCATCATACTTTACAGCCCCGAAGGTCTCTCTCTCATGCTGGCGGAGACATATTTTTTTGACCTGTTTTGTTCTATTTTTCACAATGATCTTGGGAAAGGAAGCTGAATGAGACGTAAGGCAACAAAGTGCAGATCTTTCGGCCTGCCTCATCCTCCTCCATAAGCGTGGAGGCCTTCCCAGGGATTATATCGTGAAATAAAAGCCGGTCTGATCGAGAAAGAGCCATTTTCACCCAGTGGTACCGATCATGCGCCCTCGGAGTTCATGGAAAAGCATGGCAAAAGACCCTGCCGTCCTCGTTCTACGAATTATTCGGAGCGCCCCCTCGAACATCGCGCCGACTCTGTCGGAATGTGAAATCGGTTTAGAGATGTACCGCTGAGTGAGAATTGCTTTCTCTCGGAATGGAAACCACGTTAACGGGCAGTCACAGGTTTTGTGATTAAATCCAAGAAGGAGGTAGAGAAAATTGGCCTTTGAAATTCCCAAGCAACCCTACTCAGGAAAGATAGGGGTAACGACCGTTGGAACCGGTTCCGGCGCACTCAAGTTTGGTGGGCAGGATAGCTATCCATTTTACACCTTTGAAGGCAGTGCGCCCAACCCGCCCAAGATCGCCATGGAGATCTGGGACTATGATCCCAGCAAGGAGTGGCCGGCTGCAGCGGTGGAACCGTTTAAGGATGTCATCGCCTCCGCAGAAGCATGGGCAAAAAAGTGCGTTACGGAGTATGGAGCCGACCTGATCGTTCTGCAGCTCAAGAGCACGGACCCGAACGGCATGGACCGCAGTCCGGAAGAGGCCGCACAGGTGGCCAAAAAAGTAGCCGACGCCGTTGACGTGCCTCTGGTAGTCTGGGGAACCGCCAATAATCAGAAGGATGAAGCGGTTCTCAAAAAGATTTCCGAGCTGTGCGAAGGCAAGAATGTTGCGCTTTCGCCCATAGAGGAAGGCAACTACAAGGGAGTGGGGGCAAGCGCTCTCGGATATGGCCAATGCATTGTAGCTTCCTCCCCCATTGACGTGAACCTTGCCAAGCAGCTCAATATTCTTCTGGGCAACCTTGGCGTTTCCAGCGAGAAGATCTTGATCGATCCGACCACCGGTGGTCTCGGGTACGGGCTGGAGTACAGTTATTCAGTCATGGAGCGTATCCGCATGGCGGCTCTGACTCAGGAAGACGATAAGCTCCAGCTGCCCCTGATCAACAACATCGGCAACGAAGTTTGGAAATGCAAAGAAGCCGGGCAGACCATCCAGGACGCCCCCACTTTGGGGGATCCGGAAAACCGTGCGATCCTGATGGAATCGGTCGCTGCTGTCTGCTACCTGCTTGCGGGGTCGGATATTGTTATTCTCCGTCACCCCGAGTCCGTCCGCCTTGTCCGTTCTTTCATCGATCTGACATTGAACGGCGGTATGGCGATGGACGTCCAGCCCATCGCGAAAAAGCTTGAACTGCAGGAAGCCGACCTGCTGGCTTTGTCCCCCGAGCCGAATCTTGAACTCGGTGAAGGCGCAGCCCCTGCAAAAGAAAAGCCCGCGAAGGCGGCGGCGCCGGAAAAGAAGGAAGCGAAACCCGCTGTGGAGAAAAAAGAGACAAAGGAAGCGCCCGCCGCTGCGGCACCGAAGGCCGCGCCTGCAGCGCCCCCTGCCGAAGATAAGGCGAAGGCCGAAGCCGAGGCCAAGGCCAAAGCTGAGGCTGAGGCCAAGGCCAAAGCCGATGCAGAAGCCAAAGCGGAGGCGAAAGCGAAAGCGGACGCAGAAGCCAAAGCGAAGGCTGAGGCGGAAGCCAAGGCGAAGGCTGAAGCCGAGGCAAAGAAAAAGGCCGAGGCCGAAGCCAAAGCCGCTGACGAGCAGAAAGCGAAGGAAAAAGAGGAACTGCAGGCCCTGAGGTACAAGCGGACCTTGGAGCGCGAAAAGGCCGCTGGGGAGCGAAAGGTCAGCACCGTAACCAGCAAGACGGCTGCCAAGGAGCAGCCGGGCATGGTTGACCGCATGATGGCCAATATTGACAGGATTCATAAGCGTATTTAACTGCTAACCAACCTTAAATGCCACGGATTATTCCGAAAATAAAGGGAGGAACCCCGAAATGACGACTGAAGAAGTCAAGAAGGCAGTCAAGAAAGAAAAAGCCCCGGTAAGGGCACAGGACCTGACGGTTGACCCGGCGAGCGCCCAAATGATCGAGAGGGCCTGGGACCTCGAGATCGAGACCATTTTCGACCGCGCCCAGAGCATGAAGCCCTGTAATATCGGGGTTCAGGGGACCTGCTGCAAGAACTGCGCTCAGGGCCCCTGCCGCCTGCCGCTCCCCAAGGGCGGAGTCGAAGGAAAGGACACCCGCAAAGGCCTCTGCGGTGCCACCGCGGAAACGATCGCCGCACGAAATTTCGCCCGGATGGTCGCCGCCGGCGCGGCAGCCCACTCGGACCATGGGCGGGGTGTCGCCGAGACCTTCCTAGCAGCCGCGCGGAAAGAAACGCACGACTATCACATTCGCGATACGAAAAAGCTTCTCGAGATCGCGCCTGACTTCGGGGTCGACATCACCGTAGAGGGCGAGAACGGCGAGGTCCTCGACCGGGACATCGACGAGATCGCCGTGGAAGTCGGCGAGGCCGCCCTCGGCCAGTGGGGCCAGCAGCAGGGTGAGGTTTGTACTGTAAAGCGGGCCCCGGTGCCCCGCTACGAACTGTGGAAGAAACTCGGTGTGGTGCCCCGCGGCATCGACCGGGAAATCGTGGAGATCATGCATCGGACCCACATCGGTGTGGACCAGCATTACGAGAATATCGTCGAGCAGTGCAGCCGGGCCGCCATCGGTGACGGCTGGGGCGGATCCATGATCGCCACGGACCTGCAGGACGTTCTTTTCGGTTGCCCCTATCCAATCAAGAGTTCAGCCAATCTTGGCATTCTGAAAGCAGATCATGTCAACATCGTCATCCACGGGCATGAACCCCTGCTGAGCGAAATGATCGTCCAGGCGGCCGAGCTTCCCGAAATGGTGCAGCTGGCCAAAGAAAAGGGAGCTCATGGCATCCAACTGGGTGGGATATGCTGTACGGCGAATGAGATCCTCATGCGCCACGGCGTTCCGCTTTGCGGCGACTTTCTGCAGCAGGAACTCGCCATCGTGACCGGGGCGGTCGACGCCATGGTCGTGGACGTGCAATGCATCATGGAAAACATCGCCAACGTCGCACAGTGCTTCCACACCAAAGTGATCACGACGAACCCGAGGGCCAAGATCGCTTCCGGTGACACGATTCACATCGAATTCGACGAGCACACCGCTTTTGAGGATGCCAAGAAAATCGTCCGGACAGCCATCGAGAATTTCCCCAATCGGTCGAAGCCGGTCATCATCCCCGACCAAAAATCCGACCTGGTCGCAGGCTTCAGCTACGAGGCGATCAACTACCATCTGGGAGGAACCTTCCGCGCTTCTTATACCCCGTTGAACGACAACATCATCAACGGCCGGATCCGCGGAATCGGTGGTGTCGTCGGTTGCAACAACGCGCGCACCGTTCACAACGAGGGTCACCTGACCGTTGTCAAGGAGCTGATCAAACACGACGTCATCGTTTTGACGACCGGCTGCAATGCCATCGCCTGCGCGAAGGCCGGCCTCCTGACCCCTGAATCCGCCAAGGTGTTCTGTGGTCCGGGTCTTGCCGAAGTCTGCGAGACCGTCGGCATCCCGCCCGTCCTGCACATGGGCTCCTGTGTCGACAACAGCCGCATCCTGATGGCTGCAGCCGAAGTGGTGAAGGCCGGCGGCCTGGGCAACGACATCAGCGACCTCCCGGCAGCCGGCTCTGCACCGGAGTGGATGAGTGAAAAGGCCATCAGCATCGGCCATTATTTCGTGGTATCAGGCGTCTACACGGTCTTTGGCGTGACCCTTCCCGTGAGCGGTGCGCCGGTCTTCGAGAATTACCTCTATAAAGAGCTCGAGGACATCTATGGCGGTATGTGGGACCTGGTCGCCGACCCCTATGAGCACGCCCACAAGATGATCGCTCACATCGACAAGAAACGTAAGGCCCTTGGCATTGACAAGGCCAGGGAGCGTGTCCTCTTTGATATGGCGGCACGCCGTGATTTGGAAGCCGCTTAATCGAACGCGAACTGAAATAATGCCTCTTAAGAAGGGAGGAAGTTCTTATGTCTAAGTTAGTAGCATTTGCAGCAATCCAAGGTGCCTACAACATCGTTTCCAAGGCTGAAGGGAAGTATAAGAGGGCCCTGGAGACCTATGGCGGCAGCCAGAAACTCGAGTTTCCCAACACGGCCTACTTCCTGCCGATCATCTACTCCTTGACCGGCATCAAAGTGACCGACCTGGATTCAGCCAAGAGGCCGCTGGAGTTTGCGCGCAAGCTTCTGCCCCCCCACGTGAAGAAGGACTGCCATCTGCCCTACCTCGGACCCCTGCTGGACGCCGGCATGGCCGCCCTGTTCGCCGAGGAGATCTCCGAGGCGATCCGCTATGTCGAAGACCCCGGCTTCTATCAGCCCGAGGTCGAAGACCCGGATGTCGAAAACGGGAAGATCTGGCTTGGGGCTGCGGACGATGCGATCATGCGAAAGCGCGGCGTCGAATTCGTTGATGGAACAGCCCCCGGCTTTGCAGCCATCGTGGGCGCCGCCCCCGATTCGGCGATGGCCAAGAAGCTTGCAGAAGAATATCAGCTCAAGAGCATCTATGTGTTTATGGCGGCCAACCAGAACGGGACTACCTTCGCTGAACAGCTGATCCAGGAAGGCGTCCAGATCGGGTGGAACACCCGTCTGGTTCCGTTTGGTCCGGACATCTCCGCGGCCGTCTTCGCGCTCGGTTTCGCGAACCGCGCCGGGATGTCTTTTGGCGGTATCCAGCCTGGCGACTACAAGAAGATGCTGGCCTATCAGAAGAACCGCGTTTTCGCGTTCGTCAATGCCCTAGGCGAAGTGAATGCGGAGTGGGCCGCCAATGCCGCTGGATGCGTCAACTGGGGCTTCCCCACGCTGGCCGATACGGACATTCCTGAAATCCTCCCGACCGGCGTGTGTACGTACGAGCACGTCGTGGCGAATGTGCCGATCGAAGAGATGAGCCAGAAGTCCATCGAAGTCCGCGGTCTGAAGGTCACGATCTCGAAGATCGACATCCCGCTGGCTTACGGCCCTGCCTTCGAGGGGGAACGCGTCCGGAAGGATGATCTGTACCTCGAGATGGGCGGCGGTAAGACCCAGTGCACCGAGCTCGTCAAGATGGCTGAGATGAACGAGATCGAGGATGGACACGTCGATGTCATCGGGCCCGACGTCACTGACATCAAGAAGGGCGACCGTCTGCCCCTCGGCATTTACGTCCAGGTCGCGGGCCGCAAGATGCAGCCCGATTTCGAGCCCATTCTGGAGCGGCAGATTCACCATCTGATCAACTACGCCCAAGGCATCATGCATATCGGACAGAGGGACATCTCCTGGGTCCGCGTCGGCCAGCAGGCGGTCGAAAAGGGCTTCACCATCAAGGATATCGGCAAGATCCTGCACGCGAAACTGCATCAGGATTTCGGCAGCATCCTCGATAAGGTCGCTGTAACCCTTTATACGAAAAAGGAAGACGTCGACAAACTGACCGAGCGGGCTCGCAAGGAATACAAGCTCCGTGATGACCGCGTCGAGAAGATGACGGACGAGAGTGTCGAGACGTATTACTCCTGCACCCTCTGCCAGTCTTTTGCTCCGAGCCATGTCTGCATGGTCAGCCCCGAACGGACCGGCCTTTGCGGCGCATACAACTGGATGGACTGCAAAGCGTCCTTTGAGATCAACCCTACCGGACCCAACCAGCCTGTCGAGAAGGGCGAATGCATCGACCCGAAACTGGGACAGTGGAAGGGCGTCAACGATTTCGTATTCAAGGCTTCCCGCCAGGCCATCACCCATTACAACTTTTACAGCCTGGTCAATGATCCGATGACGACTTGCGGCTGCTGCGAGTGTATTGCGGCGGTATTGCCCGGCTGCAACGGCGTCATGACGGTGCACCGCGACTACACGGGCGAGACGCCGTGCGGAATGAAATTTACGACCCTCGCTGGTGTCATGGGCGGCGGTCAGTCTTCGCCGGGGTTCGTCGGACATTCCAAGTACAACATCACGCAGCGGAAGTTCATTGTCGGGGACGGCGGACTGCAAAGAATCGTGTGGCTGCCCAAGTCGCTCAAGGAAGAGATTCGCGACCGGCTGGTGAAACGCGGCGAAGAGTTGGGAATTCCCGATCTGGTGGACAGGATTGCGGATGAAACGGTCGGGATCACCGAAGATGAGATCATGCCCTTCCTGAAAGAGAAGGACCATCCGGCATTGAAGATGGAGCCCATCGTCGGCTAGTCAATGATTGGCTATATCTAAACAACCCGGTGCCAGGGCCGCGCCGCGGCCCTGGCCCTCTCAATCGTGATCAGGAGAAAATCATGGGATTAACTGGAATTCAGATATTCAAGTTGTTGCCGAAGACCAATTGTGGAGAATGCGGGGTCCCTACATGCCTTGCCTTTGCCATGAATCTGGCCTCAGGCAAGGCGGAACTGGACGCCTGCCCTTACGTGTCCGATGAGGCGCGAGAGCAGTTGGCCGAGGCCTCCGCACCTCCGATTCGGCCGGTGGCGATCGGCGCCGGCGTTCGTGCCTTCAAGACGGGCGGCGAGACCGTTATGTTCAGGCACGAAAAAACCTTTTATAATCCAACCGCCCTTGCCGCGCTGGTTCCG
Source organism: Desulfatiglans anilini DSM 4660 (assembly GCF_000422285.1). Lineage (NCBI taxonomy): Bacteria > Pseudomonadati > Thermodesulfobacteriota > Desulfobacteria > Desulfatiglandales > Desulfatiglandaceae > Desulfatiglans > Desulfatiglans anilini. The sequence goes on along the minus strand of NZ_AULM01000001.1, from coordinate 32,415 downwards.
TCCGATATCGATGCCGCCGCGCTGGATACCAAGCTCAAGGCCTGGAATGCCCTCCAGTATGAACGTGTTGGTTTGAACCTCAGACCCGAACTGGTGGCCCTGAAGGACGTGAACGGCGATGCCGGCGCCTTCGCGGCTGCAGCAAAGAAGATCGCCGAAGAAAGCGAGTTCAACCTCATCCTCATGACGGAAAAAGAGGATGTCATGAAGGCCGGCGTTGATGCCTGCGGCTTCAAGAAGCCCCTTCTCTATGCCGCCACAGCTGAGAACGCAGACGCCATGGGGGCTCTTGCGAAGGAAAAGAGCCTTCCGTTGGCTGTCAAGGCCGAGAATGTAGACGGCCTGATCAGCCTGACCAACAAACTGACTGGCATGGGCCTGAAGGACCTGGTTCTCGATTCCGGTGCACGGGAATCCAAACAGGTTTTGCAGGACCAGGTGGCGATCCGGAGGGCTGCGCTCAAGGCCGGGAACCGGTCGCTTGGTTTTCCGACGATCGCTTTTCCCTGTGAGATGGCCGGCAATCTCCATATGGAGACCCTGTTCGGTGCGCTTTTGATCGCCAAGTATGCGGGCATCGTCGTGCTTTCGGACTTCACGGGCGCGAGCCTCTTCCCGCTGCTGCTCGAGCGCCTCAATATCTATACCGACCCGCAGCGGCCGATGACGGTTACCCAGGGGATCTACGAGATTGGTTCGCCCGATGAGAACTCTCCAGTTCTGATCACGACCAATTTTTCGCTGACGTACTTTATTGTCAGCGGCGAGATCGAAGGAAGCCGGGTTCCCAGCTGGCTGCTGATTATGGATACCGAAGGCTTGTCCGTCATGACCGCTTGGGCTGCAGGCAAATTCTCCGGGGATGCCGTGGGGATGTTCGTCAAGAAGTGCGGTATTGCGGACAAGGTGAAACACAAGAAGATCATCATTCCAGGTTATGCGGCTTCCATCAGCGGGGATATGGAAGAAGAGCTGCCCGGCTGGGAGATTCTGATTGGACCCCGGGACGCTTCCCTGATTCCTAAGTTCCTGAAGGAAATGGCTAAGTAAGGCACGAACCGGCTTTGTTTCTAATCTCAAACGACGGAGTAGACCAATGTTATTGATTGGAGAAAACCTGAACGTCATCAACCGCCAGATCGGGAAAGCCTTCAAGGAAAAAGACCCGCGTCCGATCGTCGAGGAAGCGATGCGGCAGAAGGAAAAAGGCATGGACTGGATCGATATCAATCTGGGTCCTGCCAGGAAAGGTGGCCCCGAACTGATGGAGTTTGTTGTCAAGACAGTTCAGGACGCCATTGGAGACAGCCCTCCCCTGTGTCTGGACACGTCCAACGTCGAGGCTATGGAAGCCGGATTGGCGGCGCACAAAGGCAAGGCGATCATCAATTCCATCATGTGCCGGGCCGAGCGTTACGAGAAGATGATTCCTCTGGCCGTTAAATACAAGGCTAACATGATCGCCTTGATGTGGGGGCCTGATGGGTTGCCTCGGGATGAGAACGAGCGGGCCGCTCTAGCAGTCGAATTGATCTATGCCGCCAACGAGGCTGGTGTGCCGAACGAAGATATTTTTGTGGATGGCATTGTGACGCCCGTCAACATCCAGCAGCCTCAGTTGATGAGCCTTTTGGCCTTCCAGGAAATGCTTCAGGATATCGCTCCGGGATGCAAGTCGACTTGTGGGCTTTCGAATGTTTCCAACGGGCCGCCGGATCACCTGCGGCCGATCCTGAACCAGACTTATATGGTTATGCTCGAGCGGAAAGGCATGTACTCCTGTATCGCCGATGCATACGATGACGGTCTGGTCGCGATCGCCCGTGGAAAGCGCCCTGATATCGTGGAAGTCATCCACAAGGTCATGGACGAGGAAAACATTGACATGAACAGCCTCTCGAAAGAGCTTCAGGATTACGTGAAGACTGCGAGAGTCATTCTGGGTCACTCGCTGTATTCTGATTCTTGGCTTGAGATCTAGGAGTGATTTTCAGGCTGGATGAGATTTCAGCGTATCCCGCCTGAAGAAGGTGGTTTTGCACCAGCGGTTGCGAGCGGGCGATGCCTTGGAATTCGCCGGCACAGGCAAGCGTATAGATTGACGACGAGATGGGCAAAAAGCCATTCCCGGCTGAAAACCCATCAGGTTTCTGGCTCAGAGAAGAGCCTCTCCATTCCTGGTCTGCGGACGAGGAATGGAGAGGTTCTCTTTTTTGGCCGTCGGCCGCGGGCGCTCTTTTCTGATGACCGATCGGGGCATCCACGCAGGCAGGGCGGCGTAAGCGCGGCCATCCACGATTGGACGCCTGATTTGACCTGGAAGCGAGAGGAGATGATTTGAACTCTTTGAGCAACGATGATAAACCAAGCACCCCTGCTGATTTCGAACGGTTGGAGCAGGACCGGTTGATCGGGGAGAACCTGCGAAAAATCGGCAGAAAGATCCTCGTGATGAGCGGCAAGGGGGGCGTAGGAAAAAGTACGGTCGCCGCCTATCTGGCCCTCCGCCTGAGTGCCCGGGGGCATCGCGTCGGCCTTTTGGACGTAGATCTCCACGGGCCGAGCATCCCTCACTTGATGGACCTACAGGGGGGATTTGAAATGGAGGGCGAGGGTGTCGTCCGACCTTGCGCCTTCTCTGAAAATCTGCGGGTGGCGTCTCTGGAGATGTTAGTGGGGGATCGGGACGCGGCGGTCATCTGGCGCGGTCCGCTCAAAATCAGCGCTATACGGCAGTTCATATCGGATATTACCTGGGGGGAGCTGGATTTTCTGATTGCCGACTCTCCGCCGGGCACCGGTGACGAACCGCTCACGGTCGCGCAGACGATTCCGGAGGCCGAGGCGCTCGTTGTGACTACACCCCAGGAGATCAGCTTGGCGGATGTGCGAAAATCGATTAATTTCTGCCGTCAGGTTGGGATGAAGATCCTTGGTGTCGTCGAAAATATGAGCGGCTTCAATTGCCCGCATTGTGGAAAAAAGATCAATCTTTTCGGAGAGGGCGGAGGCGAGCGACTGAGCAAGACGATGAAGGTGCCTCTTCTCGGTCAGATCCCCATCGAGCCGAAGATGGTTGAGCTGGCCGATAACGGGAAGTTGGATGCGCTCCTTGCCATGGATGAATTGGAAGTCAACCACGCCTATGATCGGCTGATAGACGCCGTTTTAAAAGGAAATGCCTGAGGAGGTTTTTGGGTATGGAGAAAGGAAGAATTGCCGTTCCGTCAATGGGTTCCGGGGGAATGGATGGTCAGCGATCCGGACATTTCGGTCATTGCGATGTGTTCACGCTGATCGATGTCGAGGAGGGGCGGATTAAAGAAGTGGCCACCGTCCCCAATCAATCCCACGTGCAGGGTGGATGTATGGTCCCCGTCAACTTGCTGGCCGAGCATGGGGTGAATGCACTCATCGTCGGGGGGATAGGCATGCGCCCGCTGATGGGTTTCAGGCAGATGGGAATCGAGGTGTATTACGACGTGGAAAGACCTGCCATCAGGCCCGTAGTTGAGGATCTGATCGCCGGCCGGCTGCCTCTCATCGGTGAGGATCAGGTGTGCGGCGGCGGCGGCGGCCGCTAGCTGGCAGTCCAACGAAAAAGAGGATTTGGGGGACATGGAAAACAAGACACTGACAGATGATGTCTACAAAATGCTTTCGGAATCCGGTTATTCCGACAAGGCTATTGAATATTTCAGAACTCAGGCCAATATGGGCATTTTGGAAGAGGCCGACCAGGTGACGGACCTGACGGGACCTTGCGGCGATTCGATGAAGCTTACCCTCAAAATCGAGGAGGGTGTGATTCGAGATGCCAAGATACAGATCCTTGGCTGCCCCGGGGCTGTTGCATCGGGATGCGCCTTGACCGGTTTGGCGAAAGGAAAGCGATTGGATGAGGCTGCAAAGCTGGACCTCGACACGCTTTACAAGGAATTGGAAAAGCTTCCGGATCAAAAGGTGCATTGTGCGCGACTGGCTTTGAAAACGCTGCAGAAAGCCATCAAAGAGTATGAGGAAAAGGCCGTCGAAACGGGCGCAGTCGGCTGATATCCCTGCCGATGCGGAGGCTCTGAAGATGAAAATTGCTGTGAGTGCGAGAGGAAGGGATCTGGATGCCGATGTGGATCCCAGGTTCGGGCGGGCGTCCTACATCCTGATCGTGGATTCCGATACATGGGAAGTCGAGGTGCTGGACAACAGCGAAAACCTGAACGCCCTGAAAGGGGCCGGTATCCAGGCCGCCGCAAACATCGGCGGGAAGGGCGTGGATGTCCTGCTGACCGGGCACTGCGGTCCGAACGCCTTCAAGGCACTCAAGGCCGGGCACGTCCTTGTAGCCAACAACGCAGAGGCCGAGGGTACGGTCAGAAAAGCTGTTCAGGCTTATCTGGATGGGCGTTTGCCTGTGGCGGACGAAGCGGATGTCGAAGGTCAATGGTAAAAGCCTGCGCACCCTCGGATTCAGGGGGCACAAGCTATCGTAAGCGCTGATATTCGTATTCGATACGATCCAGGTTTGTCAGGTATTGCTGCTGGAAAATCAAATCGTTAAAACGGCTGATCTCATTGCGAAGAGGTGCGAGCAAGGGCAGAAGATCCACACCAAATGAGTTGGCCTTTCTTTGATCGGCTTCATAAATCACCATGAGCGCATAATACTGGACAACCAGCCGAACGCTGGGCGGGCGCCGGAAAAGATAGGCTCTTCCTCCCACCGTGTTGACAAAGAACACCGCATAGGTATAGGTCGCTTCGAAAGGGGGTCTGATGCCGTCCGGGTCTCCGCAAGGCGGATCCAACATCAGCCAACTGAACAGCATATCGAACGTGTCTTCGATGCTATCCGGTTCGTTTGCCAGGATCTCCTTCGCGAGGCGCAAGTCCTGGGCCTTGAGAGTCCTGAAGAAATGATACAGATTGGCAAGTAAAATCCGTGGATTGCCGGTTTCTCCGGCAGGCACAGGGGGGTGGTCCGCCAGTTGCTTGAGGACGGCTTGGAAACGCTCGTAGGCATCGGTCTGTGGACTCAAGCGCTGAAAGTATTGCGTCCCGTTGAGATATTCACAATAATTCTGCAAGCGTGAAAACAGGATATCACAGGGGTCCGGCTCCGGATCGCCGGCCGGAGGCTTCTGTGTTTCCGGTGATTCAGGGGTCTCATCGCCGGGTTCGTCTGGCGTTGCCCGTTCCTCGGGACCCGAGGCTTGTTCCGGCTTCGCCTCCGTAGGCGGTTGTTCCTCCTGCACGGCCGTCTCGATCACGGCGCGATGCTGGTTGGGGAGTCGCTGGTGCGAGTAAAAATAGTATCCGACTCCAAGCCCTATCACCAGCAGGGCAAGAATGGTCAACCATGGGGACCGCAAACCCTTTTTCATCTGATTCTTTCCAGGGAGTGGTGTTTTCCTTTGAAAAAGCTCAGAATCCGCTAAACTGGCTCTGAAGGGGAAAAGAGCCTTTAAGGGTGTCTTGTTAACGTACTATACGCCATCCATCACACCCGGAATCGATGGACCGTCACGGAATTGCTGCCGGGTGGGGATGTTTCAGGCAATGCGATAAGCCTTGCGGCCTTCTTCGTAAAGATCGTTTCCCTCCGTATCGTTCACTACGACCAAAGGCATTCCTTCCACGTACAGTTCACGAATGGCCTCCGGGCCGAGGTCGTGATAAGCAACGACGGTCGCCTTGCGGATAGATTGGGACATCAGCGCTCCCGCCCCGCCGATCGCTGCAAAATAGACAGCGCCATAGGTCATCAGGGCCTGTTTGACGGCCTCTGACCGTTTTCCCTTTCCAATGATGCCTTTCAAACCTTTTTCCAGGAGCTGTGGTGTGTAGGGGTCCATCCGGTAACTTGTGGTAGGGCCGGCCGCCCCGATAGGACGCCCCGGGGGTGCCGGCGAAGGCCCAACATAATAGAGCACCTGGCCTGTCAATGGAATGGGAAGGGGTTCTTTCGCTTCGATCAAGTCGATCAGGCGTCTGTGGGCTGCGTCTCTTGCCGTGTAGAGAACACCGCTCAGGATGACCCGGTCACCCGCCCGAAGGGCAGCGACATCGGAGGCTGTCAGGGGAGTTTTGAGATGGATGGATCGATCCATGGGCAGCTCCTGTTGTTAAAGGGTGACCTCCAGGTGACGGCTCGCGTGGCATTGAATATTGACGGCGAGTGGCAGACTCGCGATATGGCAAGGCATCATGAGGATGTGCACTGCCAGAGAAGTGATCCGTCCACCAAGCCCTTGAGGCCCGACGCCGGTCCGGTTGATGGCCTCCAGGACCTCTTGCTCCATCCTGGCCAACTCGTCGTCGGGGTTGGGTTCCCCCAGAGGGCGGAGAAGAGATCTCTTCGCCATAAGTGCGCTTTGCTCGAAGTTGCCGCCTATCCCTACCCCCACGATAGTCGGGGGACAAGGATTGGGGCCGGCCTCTTCAACCGTCAGGACGATCTTTTCTTTCACGCCGGTCCAGCCGGCGGATGGCGGTAGCATAAACAGACGACTCATATTCTCACTGCCGCCTCCCTTAGGCACCACCCACATCCGAATCCCGGAACCTTTCACCAGATTGAAGTGGATGATCACCGGGGTATTGTCGCCGGTATTCTTGCGCGTAAAAGGATGGCAGACGCTCTTCCGCAGGTATCCCTCCTCGTACCCGTCCCTGACGCCCTGTTCAACGGCCTCTGCAAAACCGCCGTTCGACACGACCACTTCCTGCCCGACGTCTGCAAACACGACAACCAGGCCGGTGTCCTGGCAGATCGGGATCCGCTCGGTGCGGGCGATCCGGGCGTTTTCAATCAACCGTTCGAGGATTTCACGGCCTACCGGGGATTCTTCATCGATACGCGCTTTTTCGAACGACTGTATCACGTCTTCCCCGAGCTCATAATTGGCCTTGACGACCGCAGCCTTGACTGCTTCAGTGACAGCCTGTGCCTCGATGTGGCGCATTCCTGCCCCCCGCGATTTGACTTTTATAATTTGGAGCGCTACATATAGTCGGTTTGGTCCGAAAGCCGAATCTATTTTACTCTATTCATACAAAGAATACAGAAGCGGGACAGGAGAAGCAATAAAATAGATAAGAAGGAGTTCCTCATGAACGGTCCGCGTCTTCACGTCCTATTGACGAATGATGACGGGATTCACGCCCCGGGCCTCTACGCCCTGCATGAATCGCTCAAGCGGGATTTCGACCTGACCATCGTCGCTCCGGAGGTCGAGATGAGCGCTGTAGGGCATGCCATAACCCTGTCAACGCCGCTCCGGGTCCGGCGTATCCGCAAGGCACGGCGCTTTTATGGCTACGCGGTGAACGGCACGCCTGCCGATTGCGTCAAGATTGCCATTCAGGAGTTGTTGGAACGTCCTCCGGATGTGGTCCTTTCGGGAATCAATCTCGGCGCCAACGTTGGGGTCAACGTCCTCTATTCCGGGACGGTTTCAGCTGCGACCGAAGGGGCTTTCCTTGGTGTGCCGTCGGCCGCTTTTTCCCTGGCGACGCTCAGAAATCCGGATTATCGGTTTGCGGCGAGATTCAGCCGGCGGGTCATCGGGTTTCTTCGAGGTGCGGAGCTGCGTGTCGGGACAGCGCTCAACGTCAATATACCGGCTGTTCCCGAGGCGCAAATCAGAGGAGTGGTTTTGACTCGGCAGGGGGTTTCGAGGTTCATCGAGCGTTTCGAAAAACGAACCGATCCACGGGGGCATACATATTACTGGCTGACGGGCGAAACGCCGGTAGAGAGCGGGAATCCCGATACGGATGGCATGGCGTTGAAGAACAACTACATTACCATTACCCCGATCCAGTACGACCTGACCTGCCACAGCGAGCTTGAAAGACTGAAAAGCACAGGCCCCCAGCCGTTTGAGAAGTGGCAGGGAACCTGTGCCGAGTAGACTCTTCAGAACGCTGTCTTAAGAACAGACTTCGGCGGCCATCTTTTTGAGGGCCTCGTACCGGTCCCTCATATCCTCTTCAGCCTTCTCGAAAAGTTTTTCCGCGTTTTCGGGGAATGTCCGCATAAGGCTCGAATAACGAACCTCACCCATCAGGAACGCCTTGAAGTCGCCTTCGGGATCCTTGGAATCTAGGATAAAGGGATTCTTGCCCTCCTCCTTCAGACGGGGGTCGAACCGGTAAAGGGGCCAGTATCCGGTTTCTACGGCCTTCTTTTCTTCCTCCTGGCTCAGTCCCATATTGATGCCGTGGTTGATGCAGGGAGAATAGGCGATGATGAGCGAGGGGCCCTGGTAGGATTCGGCCTCGAGCACGGCCTTGAGCAGTTGGTTCTTGTTGGCGCCCATAGCGACCGAAGCCACATAGACATAGCCATAGGTCATGACCATCCGGCCGAGGTCTTTTTTGCGTAAGGGTTTTCCCCCGGCGGCGAATTTGGCGACGGCGGCGGTGGGCGTCGCCTTCGAAGACTGCCCGCCCGTGTTGGAATAGACCTCGGTGTCGAGAACGAGAAGGTTGACATCGTGACCCATGGCGACGACGTGATCCAGGCCACCGTAGCCGATATCATAGGCCCATCCGTCCCCGCCGATGATCCAGATGGATTTCTTGGTGAGATAGTCGCGGCGCTCCAGGATCTCCAACAGGATCGGATCGAATTCCTCCTCCGAATCGAGCATGGCGCGCTCGATCCCTTCGATGACGGCGCGGCCGTACTGCTTGGATTGGTCACCGTCATTCATATTTTCCAGCCAGTTCTTCAAAGATTCCTTCAAATCAGGGTTGATATCGCGGCTTACGGCCTCCCGGACAATGTCCGCCAGCTTTTCACGGCGCTGCGAAACGCCGAGTTCCATACCGAAACCGTACTCGGCATTGTCCTCGAACAGGGAATTGGCCCAGGCAGGCCCGTGGCCTTCCTCGTTGACCGTGTAGGGGCAGCTCGGGGCGGATCCCCCGTAGATCGAGGAGCAGCCCGTCGCGTTGGCGATCATCATACGGTCGCCGAACAGCTGGGTGACCAGTTTGAGATAAGGGGTTTCACCGCAGCCCGCGCAGGCCCCCGAAAATTCGAAGAGAGGTTTGCGGAACTGGCTGCCTTTGACGGATGTAGCCGGCATGAGTTCTCCCGGGTTCGGCAGATCGTCGGCGAAGGCGTGATTCCGAACCTCCTGCTCCCTTTGTGTTTCAAGCGGCTTCATGACCAGGGCCTTCTTTTTGGCGGGACAGACCTGGGCACAGTTCCCGCAGCCCGTGCAGTCGAGCGGACTGATCTGAATGCGGTAGCGGTACCCCTTAAGCTCCTTACCTTTGGCTTCGACGGTGACGAAGTGCTCTGGCGCGTCCTCGAGGTCTTCGGGACGGGCGAGCAGGGGCCGGATGACGGCATGAGGGCAGACAAAGGAGCACTGGTTGCATTGGATGCAGTTTTCCGGTTGCCATTCGGGCACAAGGATCGCGATGCCTCTTTTTTCGTATTGCGTCGTAGCGGTCGGAAAAACGCCGTCGGGCGGCAGGGCGCTCACCGGCAGCCGGTCGCCCTGCTGGGCCAGCATGGGCCGCATGATCTTCTCGACGAATTCGGGTTCATCCCGCTTCTCGTAATGTTCCTGACCGGCGTTGGCCCAAGATGCTGGAACATCGATCTTCTGAAGGGCGCCGATCGCCTTGTCGACGGCATCGATGTTCATCTGGACGACCTTTTCGCCTTTTTTGCCGTAAGTCTTCTTGACCGCATCCTTGATGTATCCCAAGGCCTCCTCCGGCGGGATGACGTTGGCTATCTTGAAGAAAGCCGCCTGCATGATCATATTGATCCTGCCGCCGAGCCCGAGCTCAGAAGCGATCTTGACGGCGTCGATATTGTAAAAATCCAGTTTCTTCCGCGCGATTGTCCGTTTCATGTCATTCGGCAGCTGGGTTTCCATCTCCTCGGCGGACCAGGGGGAGTTGAGCAGAAACGAACCGCCGTCCCCGATGCCCTCGAGAAGATCGTACTGCTTGACGAAACCAGGGTTGTGGCAGGCGATGAAATCCGCCTTGGTCAACTGGTACGGAGAGCGGATGCGCTCAGGCGAAAACCGCAGGTGGCTCACGGTGATCCCGCCGGACTTCTTCGCATCGTAGGCGAAATAGGCCTGGGCGTAGAGATCCGTGTTCTCCCCGATGATCTTGATGGCATTCTTGTTGGCCCCGACCGTCCCGTCAGCGCCCAGACCCCAGAATTTGCATCGGACCGTCCCCTCGGGAGCGGTATCCACGTATTCCTCCAGAGGCAGGGACGTATGGCTGACGTCGTCCTTGATGCCCACCGTGAAATGGTTCTTGGGGGTGTGACCTTTCAGGTTGTCGAAAACGGCCTTGACCATGGTGGGAGTAAATTCCTTGCTCCCGAGGCCATAGCGTCCTCCGACGACGAGCGGACGTTTGCTCTCGGCCCAGAAAGCGGTGCAGATATCCTGGTACAAAGGTTCGCCGATTGCACCGGGGGATTTCGTCCGGTCTAGAACGGCGATCCGGTTGACGGTGGCGGGAACGGTCCTCAGGAAATGCTCCCTCGAAAAGGGCAGATAGAGCCGGACCTTCACCAGCCCGACGCGCTCACCGAGCTTGTTCATGTAGTTGACCGTCTGCTCGATCACATCGCAGCTCGAGGCCATGGCCACGATGATCCGGTCGGCTTCCGGGTCGCCGATGTAATCGAAAAGATGGAAATGCCGGCCGGTGATGTCCGCGACCTTGTCCATCTCTTCCTGGACGATATAGGGGACCTGCTGGTAGAAGGGATTGCACGCTTCGCGGTTTTGAAAGAAGATATCCGGGTTTTGGGCGGTCCCTCTCAACTGGGGGTATTCCGGGTTCATGGCGCCGCGGCGGAACTCCTCGATGGCATCCCAGTCCACGAGTTTCGCCATGTCAGCGTAATTGATGACATCGATCTTCTGGATCTCCATGGAGGTCCTGAAGCCGTCGAAGAAATGGAGAAAAGGCACACTCGAACGGATCGAGGCCAAATGGGCTATAAGGGCCAGATCCATGACCCCCTGCACGGACGACGACGAGAGGAGCGCGAAACCCGTCTGTTTGACGGCGTTGATGTCCGAATGATCACCGAAAATGGACAGGGCATGGGTGGCCACGGCGCGGGCGGACACGTGAAAGACGCCGGGCATGAGTTCCCCTGCGATCTTGTACATGTTGGGGACCATCAAGAGCAGGCCTTGAGAGGCGGTGAACGTCGTGGCCAGCGCCCCGGCCGAGAGTGCACCGTGAACGGCGCCGGCGGCGCCGGCTTCCGACTGCATCTCCACGACCTTGAGCACTTGGCCGAAGATGTTCTTGCGCCCGTGCGCGGCCCATTCATCACAGTACTCCCCCATGGTGCTCGAAGGGGTTATGGGGTAAATGGCCGCCACATCGCTCATAGCGTAGGCCACATGAGCCGCGGCTTCGTTTCCTTCAACAGTCTTTTTTGTCACAGTCATAATGATTTTTCCTTTCTCACATTTCTGTCTGGCAGTCTGTGCCTTTCAGGTTCACGATGTTGGAAAAACATCCTGAACGATTCAGCAAGCTGGGGACGGCGAGCGCCCCTTTGGCCTGAGAGGTTGACGGCCCGTTTGGAGATCGGTTCTGTCAAAGACGGGTAAAGATGCTTCCCTGCGAAGGGCTGTGGACCAACGTGAAAGGGATGGCACAGAACGTTGTGAGATTTTTCACGTCCTCCCTCAGCCGAAAACCCCTATGATGAAAACTACAATAATACACACCCCGCAAATTTTTAGTCAACAAAATTGTTTTGAGGGAAGAGCCTTGCGTTTTGGGGGTCCTGCCTTTAGAATACCAACGAATGCAGGGGGTCGGGCGTTCCGTAGATGCCTTTATGGGGCTTCGGCTCGAATCCGAGGAGGGTCCTCTGTGATCCCGGTGCCTGTGGCCTGCCGTGCAAGGCCATCCTCCATGGTTCCAAGGCGGACCGCCGCTCGAGAGCAGGGATTTTTCAAACAGGAAAAGCGATGCGGTGACGAGCCTCCTGCGAAAGGGATCATTTGCGGTATCCGTTCGCCGGTATACAAGAATGTGCGCAAGGCGGTGCGTGGATCCATTGCCGCTCGGCACGGAGGTTGTCCCGAGTGTTTGTTCCCCGGAGGCAGTGCAACCGGGCGATGTTAACGACACCTAAGGAATGAGGATGGGATTAGATGCGGCCGAAGATCAAATATCAGGTTGTTCCTCGTTTCCCCGGCAGGCTCGAGAGTCTCAGGCGCCTGGCTTATAATCTGTGTTTCAGCTGGAAGGATGATATCAGAGGGATTTTCCAGCGGATCGATCCTGCGTTGTGGAGATTCTGCGGCGAGAATCCTGTCTTGATGCTGGGTTTGGTCAGTCAGGATCGCCTGGAAGAATTGGCCCGGGATCAGGGGTTTGTGGCCCAGCTGGAGCGGGTGAGCGGAGACTTCGAACGATACCTCTCGCAGCCGCGGGTGCAAGCCATGGACTATTCCGCCGAGGGGCCTGTACAGGTCGCTTATTTCTCCGCGGAATTCGGTCTGGCGGTGTGTCTGCCCATCTATTCCGGCGGCCTTGGCGTCCTGGCCGGTGATCACCTGAAATCCGCGAGTGATTTGAATCTGCCACTGGTCGCAATCGGTCTGCTTTACCAGGAAGGATATTTCAGCCAGTATCTGAGTTCGGACGGCTGGCAGATGGAGACCTACCCTGTCAACGATTTCGGCAATATCCCCATTAAGCGGGTTTTCGATGCCGAAAACCGTCCGGTCAACGTGAAGGTTCACTTCAAGGGACAGCCGGTGGATGTCGCGGTCTGGCGCGCGGACGTGGGTCGTGTGCCGCTGTATTTGCTGGATACGAACCTGGAGACCAACCCGCCGGACGTCCGCCAGACGACGGCCCAGCTTTACGGCGGTGACCGGGAAATGCGGATCCGGCAGGAGATCGTACTCGGGATCGGAGGGGTACGGGCCTTGAAGGCCTTGGGGATCGAGCCGACGGTGATCCACATGAACGAAGGTCACTCCGCCTTCTCGGCCCTCGAACGGATCAACATCCTGCGCAGAGAACATGGCCTCACCTTCGACGCCGCCCGGGAGGTAGTTCTGGCCAGCTCGGTTTTCACCACCCACACCCCCGTGCCTGCAGGAAACGATGTCTTCGATCCGGAGCTCGTGCGGGCCTATTTCGAAGAATACACGAAAGAGCTGGGATTGAACTTCAAGGTGCTTCTCGGATACGGGCGCCTGGATCCTCGGGACAACGCCGAACCCTTTGGCATGACGACGCTTGCGTTGAGGCTTTCTGCTTACAGCAATGGCGTAAGCCGGCTTCATGGGCGGGTCGCGCGGCAGATGTGGCAGCGCGTGTGGCCCCACAACCCCGTCGAAGACATCCCGATCGACCACATCACCAACGGGATCCATGTCCCGACCTGGATTTCGGAGGAGATGGGCTTCCTCCTGGACCGTTATTTCGGGCCCAACTGGCCTGAGGAGCGGGACAACGAGCGGGTGTGGTCGCAGGTGGAGCAGATTCCGGCTACGGAGCTTTGGCGGACCCATGAACGCAGCCGGGAGCGCCTCGTAGGTTTCACCCGCCGCCGCCTGGCGGAGCAGCTGAAGCGGCGGGGCGCCTCGGAGGCGGAGGTGCTGCGCACGGCCGAAATTCTGACCCCTGACGCGCTGACGATCGGATTTGCCCGTCGTTTTGCTACGTATAAGCGCGCCACCCTTCTCTTCCGCGACCCTGACCGGCTTGCCAGGATCCTCAACGACCCCGAGCGGCCCGTGCAGGTCATCATCGCCGGCAAGGCGCATCCACAGGACAACGCCGGCAAGGAGTTCATCAAGCGGATCATCCATCTGAGCCGGCAGGAGCGGTTCAGGAAAAGGATCGTTTTCCTGGAAGACTACAACATGCACGTCGCCCAGCATCTGGTCTCCGGCAGCGACGTCTGGTTGAATACGCCCAGGAGGCCCCTCGAGGCCTGTGGAACCAGCGGTATGAAGGCTCTGGCCAACGGCTCCTTGAATCTGAGCGTGTTGGATGGTTGGTGGGATGAGGGCTACGATCGGGACAGCGGGTGGGCCATAGGGCATGGGGAGGTTTACACCGATTACGAAGCCCAGGACGACATCGAAAGCCGTGATCTCTACAACCTGCTTGAAAAGGAGGTCATCCCGATTTTTTACCACCGGGGTGATGACGGTATCCCCAGGGCCTGGGTCGAGAAGATGCGCTCGGGCCTGCGTCGCCTGGTGCCGGTTTTCAATGCGCACCGGATGGTGCAGGACTACCTGAACCGGTTTTACGTGCCTTGCTCGAAGCGGCATACCGAACTCATCGAAAGTGATTTTGCCGGGGCGAAAGACCTGGCGGTCTGGCGGCAGAAACTCATGACAGGGTGGCATGAGGTTGCGGTGGAAGAGGTCTTGTCCGCCGATGGACGGGAGATGAAGGTGGGGGACTTCATCGAGGTATCCGCTCGTATCCGGCTGGGGAGTCTGAGCCCCGAAGACGTTACGGTGGAGGCCTATTACGGCAAGCTGGACCATAATGGGGAATTTGCGGAACGGCAGACGATTCCGCTGGATGTGGCCGAGACGCAAGAGGATCGTTACGTCTATAGTGGACGGATAGCGGCGGACGGGACCGGCCGCTTCGGCTACACGGTGCGGGTGACCCCCAGTATGAATCGGCTGGAAAACCGTTTTGTGTTTGGACTGGTGAGCTGGGCGTAACGAAGGCGCAGGATGAAAAACGTGCGGGAAAAGGGCCGATTGAGCCCGGAGGAACTGGAGTCGCTGATTCATGGCGATGTGGCGGACCCGTTTGTCTGGCTGGGTGTCCATGAGGTTCGTTCCGGCGCTGATCCAGCCGTAGCGATCCGGGTGCTCATGCCCGGTGCGGAAAGGGTGGCCCTGCTTGGCGGCTGGGGAAACGGGAAGATCGACGTCCCGATGCGCGACAAGCGCGGCTTTTTCGAGCTTGTCACGCCGGGCCGGCAGCCGCTCAACCCCTATCGGATCAGGGCGGTTTTCCCCGGCGGGATGGAGTCCACCTTTTATGATGCCTATGGCTTCTGGCCGGTATTGACCGAGTATGATCTCTATCTTTTCAGCGAAGGCAGACATCACGATATCTACATGAGACTCGGTGCCCAGGTTATGGAGCATCAGGGCGTCAGGGGGACGTTTTTCGCTGTCTGGGCGCCGGCGGCCAAAAGGGTCGGTCTGGTAGGGGATTTCAACCAGTGGGATGGGCGGCGGCTCCGGCTGAGGAACCGGGGGAGCTCAGGCGTCTGGGAGTTGTTCGTTCCGCATGTGAATTCCGGGGCTCTATACAAGTTCGAGATCCTCACCGCAGGCAACGTCCTTCTCCTCAAGTCCGACCCCTATGGCTTCCGGTTCGAGCAGCGCCCGAAGACCGCTTCTGTGGTGCATGACTTGGGCGGTTTCGTCTGGTCGGACCAGGCGTGGATGGAAAGGCGGTCCAGGAGCCAGTCCCTCGTGCAGCCGATGGCGATCTACGAGGTGCACGCCGGTTCATGGCGGCGGCGTGAGGATGAAGGGGGGCGCTGGCTCACGTATCGTGAACTGGCCGATGAGCTCATTCCTTATGTCAAAGATATGGGGTTTACCCATATCGAGTTTCTCCCCTTGGCCGAACATCCGTTCGACGGTTCGTGGGGTTATCAGGTGACGGGTTATTATGGGGCTACCTCCCGCTTTGGTGCCCCCGAAGACTTGATGTTCCTGGTCGATGCTTGCCACAGGGCGGAGATAGGGGTTTTACTCGATTGGGTTCCCGCTCATTTTCCCAAGGATCCTCATGCCCTGGAATTTTTCGATGGCTCGCACCTATACGAGCACGCAGACCCGCGCAAGGGCCACCACCGGGATTGGGACACGCTCATCTTCAACTACGGCCGCAATGAAGTGCGTAATTTCCTGGTGGCCAACGCCCTCTTTTGGCTCGATCGTTTTCATTTCGACGGCTTGAGGGTGGACGCCGTAGCTTCGATGCTCTACCTCGACTACTCCCGTTCGGAAGGGGAATGGATTCCGAATCGCTACGGTGGGCGTGAGAACCTGGAGGCGATCGATTTTCTGAAAGAGTTCAACGCCCTTTTTTATGAGCGCTTTCCGGGGGCTGTCACCATAGCAGAGGAATCCACGGCCTGGCCGGCGGTTACACGCCCGGTGCATCTGGGAGGGCTCGGGTTTCTGTTCAAATGGAATATGGGCTGGATGCACGATATGCTGAGCTTCATGCAGACGGACCCCGTTTTCCGGCGTTACCACATGAACAACCTGACCTTTGCCCTGCTCTATGCGTTTCACGAGAATTTCATGCTGCCTTTGTCCCATGATGAGGTGGTGCACGGAAAGGCCTCGCTCCTTGAAAAGATGCCGGGTGATGATTGGCAGAAGTTCGCCAACCTGCGGCTCCTGTTCGGGTATATGTATGCCGAGCCGGGCAAAAAGATCATTTTTATGGGCGGAGAGTTCGGGCAGCGCAAAGAATGGGACCACGACGGAGCGCTCCAGTGGGAGCTCCTGCAGTATGCCCCCCATAGGGGGTTGCAGCGGTTTGTCAGGGAACTGAACCGCCTCTACGTCGCGGAACCGGCGCTTCACCAGAGGGACGTCGATCCGGCCGGGTTCGAGTGGATCGATTTCAAGGATGCGGACGCCGCGGCGGTTTCGTTTATACGGCGGGCGCTGGATCCGGAGGAGATGCTGCTTTTTGTCTTCAATTTCACGCCGGTGCCGCGGGCCGGATATCGAATCGGTGCTCCCAAGCCCGGCCCGTACAGGATTCTGATCGATTCCGACGATCCGCGGTTCGGCGGATCGGGCTTCATACAGGAAACGGAGGTCCTGGCGGATTCGCACCCTTGGCACGGGCAGCCCTATTCGCTCGCTCTCACCCTCCCGCCTCTGGGGATGCTGGCCTTGAAGCCGCATTGCTAAAGACTGAGGTTCGGCTGCACCGGGCCCTTTTCTATGCACCGGCCCTGATCGGCCTGCCGTCTCTCCTCATCCCGCTTCCATCGGTGCATGTTGCACGTGGAACATCTGTCCGGTCGGGATCGATCCAACGATTGTCCGTTCGCAAATGATTTTCCGGTTCAACCTGGCTTCCCTTTCGGAAATGAAGATTTTTCTTCACAGCCTTCGGGTGCTCAGGCCCGCCCCTTCGGGGCGGGTCCCAGTTTCTTCACACCCTTCGCGTCTTCAGTCACACCGCTTCGCGGCGGGCCCCAGCTCAACCCTATCTGGGAACTCCGGCGTATCCGTGGAGATGCCTGTGACAGGTCGCAGCGCATCAGCAAAGGTTCAGATGGGCATCGTGGTCGCCCAACATGAGCGTTTCCGGATTTAAAACGGCTATTTTCGGAAGGGAGCGAGATAAAGCGGCCAGGGGATGGATCTGAAGGTGCGATGCAGAAAATGGTCGTCTTCGACAAGATGAAAGGAGAGATGCTGAAAAAGCTCCCGACTGAGAGGTTCCACCTTGTCGATAGGAATGACCTCATCCTGGATCCCGTGGAAAAGGATGGCGGGGGTGGGGATCGGCCGGACGGGATAGGTGGATGCTGAGATGAGATGAATGGCGGGGGCAAGAAGGATGAGTTGGCAAACCTTTTCAGGGTGAAGCATGGCGAAAAGGGCCGCCATGAGGCCGCCGAAACTCGACCCCACCAGCGTGAGGTGCTCCAGAGGCTCAAGGATGTCTTCGAGCACCTCCATACGTTCCACCAGCGCCCCGTCGAACTGTGGGGTCAGCAGCTTCGGAAAGCGCTCGCGGAAATAGACAGCCTTTGTCCCCTGATTTCCGCTCTCCAGGCCGTGAATGAAGATAGCGTGCGGCACAAAAAACCTCTCGTTACCCGCAGCCGATCGATTTCTTATGTTCGGCTTCCAGGGCGGCCGAGATCTCTTCCTTCTCGGCCCGGCGGACAGCGATGACCTCGACTTCCAGCGTTACCCTGATCCCGGCCATCGGTTTGTTGAAATCCGCCAGAACCGTATCCGGCCGCAGCTCGAGCACCTTGAAGGAGACGAGGCAGGATCGCCTGATCTGACGATAGTATTGCCCCTCACGAAGGCGTTGTTTGATCAGCCCCTCGGTCGGGATTTCACGGATCAGGGCTGGATCACGGTCGCCATAGAGTTCCTCGGCAGGTACATGAACGATGAACTGGTCTCCGGTCCTGCGGCCGCTCAAAGCCGATTCGAGAGACGGCACCTGACGTTCGACCCGGTAAATGAACGACGTGGTTTCCTCCGCCCTGGGTTTGTCGGTGCCGTCGGGCAAATGGCTGACCATCGTGTACCGGATGGTCACCATGGATTCAGGCTCGATTCGCTCCATAAGACGGACCTCGATCAGTCATTTATCTGAAATGCCGAGGAAAAACCCTGTTTCAGGATATCTCCAAGATCTCGTATTCCTGGACACCCCGAGGGACCTGAACGCGGATCTCGTCGCCGATGCGCTTGCCGATCAGCGCCTGGCCGAGCGGCGAGGTGACGGAAATACGACCATTTTCAGGATCCGATTCGTATGGGCCGACCAACTGGTACCGGATTTCTTCATCGGTTTGCAGGTTGTAAAGCAGCACAGCGTTGCCGAAGACGACCCGGTCACCCGAATGGCTGTCTGCAGAAATGACTTCCGCCTTGGCGATGACATCGGTCAGTTCGTTGATCTTCCCCTCCAGAAAGGACTGTTTCTCTTTTGCGGCGTGATATTCAGCATTTTCACTCAGGTCACCGTGGCTCCGGGCTTCTGCTATGGCGCGGATATTCTGAGGGCGCTCTACATTGACGAGATGCGTCAACTCCTGTTTCAGTTTGGCCAGGCCTTCTTTGGTAAAGGGAACTTTCTCCATGAAACGATACGACCTCACGCTTTAATTGTCTCTATCCGGAAAGGGTGTTTCTAGCCAATGTCGGCATCAATCGGCCCGCTTGCTTGGGCGGCGACCCTCAAAACGTCTTCGTTCAAGCGCTCCATGTCATTGAAAGAAGAAAAAATCTCGTTTCCAGGTCGAAAGCTGGATGGTGCCGGGAAAACCTTTCCGGATGGACACGGTTATGGTTGCCTCCAAAACCTTTGGGCGAAAGATAACCCAAACGTGTTCTTTTAACACCTTCAGAACCGATTTTCCATCGAAATCGGGATATTCCCCACAAAAAAGCGTTTGACCGCCGATGCCAAGATCAGTATAAGGAGGCATGCAAACACGACAGTCGATCGATTTGGCGGAGCGGATCCTTGCAGGGGAGAACCCGGGGCCCGAAGCCTACCAGGCCTTGGCGGCCTCGCCCGATGAAGAGGTCATGCATGTTTTGCCAGGGGCGGATATTCTCCGTGAGAAGCACTCGGGGCGTACGGTCCATTTGTGTACGATCCTGAATGCCAAATCAGGGAGATGTTCGGAAGACTGCGCCTTCTGCGCACAATCGGCCTTCGCGCGGACCTCGGCGCCGGTCTATCCGTTTGTGGGGAAGGAACATGTCCAAGCGTCGGCCCGGCAGGTGGCTCGAACTCCGGTCCACCGATTTTCCATCGTGACGAGCGGCAAGCGTCTCTCAAAGGCCGAACTAAGCTCTCTTTGCGAGGGGTTGAGCGAGCTTGGCGGGAATCGCCTGCGGTTTTGCGCCTCCCTCGGCACGCTGGACCGTGAAGATTGTGCAAAGCTCAAACAGGCCGGTGTCAGCCGGTATCATCACAATCTCGAGTCCAGTGAAAGCTTTTACAACCAGATTTGCACGACCCATTCCTTCCGCGAGCGCTTCCAAACCATTCAGGTCGCCAAAGAGGCCGGGCTTTCTGTTTGCGCCGGCGGGCTTTTCGGAATCGGGGAAACCGATCAGCAGGTGCTCGAACTGGCGCTTACCTTGAAGGCCCTGAATGTGGATGCCGTTCCCCTCAATTTCCTGACACCCATCCCCGGCACCCGGCTCCAGGATGCTCACCATCTGACGCCCCTGCGCTGCCTGAAGATCATTGCCATTTTTCGGTATGTCCTGCCGGACAAGGAGATCCTCATCTGCGGCGGGCGCGAGGCGAACCTGCAGGACCTCCATCCCCTGATCTTTCATGCCGGAGCGAGCGGGATCATGACCGGGAATTACCTGACAACCAAAGGACGGACGCTCGAACAGGATCTCAGCCTTCTGGACCAGCTCAAGTTCACGGTCCGCGCCTAAAACAGCCGCTTCGAGGAACGGCACGCTTTCAGGCGGTCAGAGCTGAACCGATCTGATAGATCAACAAACTGACGCCGTAAGCCACCAGGAGGTTGAACCCGACGGAAAAGGCGGCCCAACGCCAGTTGCTTTCCCTCTGGATGCTGATCACGGTGACGAAGCATGGCACGTAGAGCATGGTGAACACCAGGACGGTGAAGGCCATGAGGGGATTCCAGCGGGGATCCTGCTGCAGACGCTCCGTCAGGGACTTGGCCTCTTCGGGGTCTACATCGCCCAGCGAATAAGCCGTTCCAAGCGTCGAGACCACCATCTCTTTTGCGGCGAATCCGGCGAGAAGCGCGATGTTCAGACGATAATCGAACCCGACGGGGCTGGTGACGGCCTCGAGCTTAACCCCGAGCCATCCGGCGACGGTATGCTTGAGACGAGCCTGCTGCTCTTCGAAACGAGAAGATTGCATTCCCCGGCGGAAGTCCAGCAACGCGGCCGCCGCCAATTGGTTTTTGACGGTTGCTCCCGGGGGCGGCGGGGCGTTTTCCTCCAGGTGTGCGGCGGCAGCGAGAAGCGTGACGTAGGGGCTTTCCGCAATGCTCTCCAGGGTGGCGGAGTCGGAGTTTTCGATCGCGGCACGGTATGAGGTGTAAAGCGCATCGAGTTCCATAAGGACTTCCCCGTTCGGGGCGATGGTTTTCAACGCGTGGGAAGCCAGGGTGTCTTCGACCAACTGGTTGCGGCGTTCTTCAAAGGATCGAAGCTGGTGTTCATCGAGACCCGGAAAGGTCATCATGGCCCAGATAAGAACGGAAAACCCAAGGATGACGGTGCCCGCCTTCTTGATATACTGCCAGGTTCTCTCCCAGGTGTGGATCAAAAGGCCTTTGACCGTTGGGATGCGGTATGGCGGGAGTTCCATGACAAAAGGCGTTTTGGGGCCTTTGAGGACGGTCATCCGCAAGAATTTGGCCGCGAAGAGTGCAAAGGCCCAGGATAACAGCGTCAACAGAAAAAGCATCTGCGCCTGCCGTTTGGCGAAGAAGGCCGCTATGATGATGGCATAGACGGGCAGCTTGGCGCCGCAGTTCATGAATGGGACTACCAGCAGGGTGGCGATCCGCTCTTTCGGGTCCCTCAATGTGCGGGTGGCGAAGACCCCTGGAACAGCGCAGCCTCCGGAAATGCCGCCGCTGATGATCAGCGCCATCACGGAATTGCCGTGCAGGCCGAACCACCTCAGGACCCGATCGAGCATATAGGCCACCCGGGCCATGTAGCCGCTGTCTTCCATGATGGCGATGGCGAAGAACATGAACATGATGAGCGGAACGAAGCCGAGTACACCCCCGACACCGTCGATGATGCCGGAGACGATCAAGGACTGAAGGTTGCCGGCCGGCAAGGTGTTCGAAAGAAAGGTCTTGATCCAGTCGAAGAATGATTCCAGGAGAGCCAGCGGGACTTCGCTGGCCCAGAAGGTGAACGAATAGATGCCGTAAAGAATGGCGATCATAAAGAGCGGACCGAGCGCCCGGTTGGTAAGCACCTTGTCTACTTGATCGGAAAGGTTCAGGCGCAGATCGATCTTGCGCTTCAGGACCTGCTTGGTGATCCCGTTGATATAGCCGTACCGGTGGTCGGCGATCACCCCCTCCGGTTCATCTTCGAGCGTCGCCATCATGTGTTTGTGGGTGTTTTTGCAGATCTCCAGGACCTCTGTCCCGATCGCCGGGTCCCTTTGCAGCAGGCCGGTGATTTGACTGTCCCCTTCAAGGCATTTCAGGGCCCTCCAGCGCGCAGGATACTTCTTGTCGTAAATCTCGGATTTTTCGATCAACGCGGTGATCTGAACGATGCTCTGGTCGATGTCCAGGCCGTATGAAATGGCAGCCGGTTTCCACTCGCGACTCGCCTCGGCGGAGGACACGATCTGGTCGAGAAGGGCCCGGATTCCTCGATTGGAACGCGCCACCATGGGTACGACGGGGGCTTCGAGAAGCTTCGAAAGGGCGGCATGGTCGATTCGAATCCCTCTCGATTCAGCGACATCGACCATATTCAAGGCGACGATGAGCGGAATGCCCAGTTCTCTGAACTGCACCGTTAGGTAGAGGTTGCGGTCGAGATTGGAGGCGTCGACGATATCGACCACCAGGTCGGGCCGCTCGTTGATCAGAAAATCACGGGCGACGATCTCTTCGAGGGAATAGGCCGTGAGGGAATAGGTGCCTGGCAGGTCGACGACTTCGATTTCGTAGTCACCGTGCTTGACGATACCGAATTTTTTTTCGACGGTTACGCCAGGATAATTGGCGATGTGCTGGCGAGCTCCGGTAAGGGCGTTGAAGACCGTCGTTTTACCGGCATTGGGGTTTCCCGATAGGGCGATGGTGATCTTTTTCGACATTCCTGATTCCTGAATCAAGGGTCAGGGACCTCAACCTCCACCAGGATGCGGTCCGATTCGTTGTTACGCAGGGTAAGCACATAGTCTTTGATTCTCACGGCCACAGGATCCTTGAGGGGCGCACGGCCCTGGATTTGGATCTCGTTGCCGGGCACGAGGCCCATTTCGCGGATCCTCCTGCCCATTTCGCCCCTGGCGGTAACCTTCTGGATCAGGCCTTTCTGGTTGTCGGCCATTTCACGCATGCGGACAATCTTTTTCATGGCTGCGCTGTTCCCTTGAAACTCGTTTGATGCCTGCCTCCTCCCGCCTGGCTCAGAAGTTGCTTTTCCGGGGGACGCGTTTGCTCCAATCACCCGAAATATTCTTTCAGGAGGTCTCGAACCGCTGCCGAACGCGACGGATTCATGACAGGCGGCCCCGCCACAGTCCCGCAGGCACATCAAGCGATGAGAAGCTCCGGCGGGGGCGGACGTCAAGCCCTGAGCTTGGTCAAACGCTTCAACCCTTTGATCTGCCGGAAATTGGCTCCCTGGCTGAGACAGGTCAGCGCGAGGGCCGGGTCCATGACCTTGCTGCCGCACAGGGCGTCAACCCCGTATTCGAACAGGATCGGGGACATCGGCACGGTGTCGCCGAGCAGCAGGGTGAAGGCCTTGGTGCTCAACTGCAGCAGGCCTTCCAGGGTATGGTTGGTGAGCGCGGTTCCTGTGATCGCCACCACGTCGGCCATGGGCAGGACCTGTTCTGCAGCGGCCTCTTTCAGGTCGCCTTCCTGCGGGTTTTTTTCGATGACCCAGAGGTTTCGAACCCGTTCACGGAGACGGGGTATGAATGGAAAGTGCCCGATGATGGCCACTCGGCGGTTTTCCCCTTTCTGGAGGATCAACTCGGCCGCGTTTTGTTCGATGCAGTCCGTCTCGTCGATTTCCAGCAGAGAATTGATGGTTGCCATTCCGATGGCGGCCTCGAGGATGCTTTCCGAATAGGCCAGATGCGCCAACTCTTTGGCCGAACAGTGCAGCAGTTCACCCGGATTCCGGACCAAAGGCGGCTTCTGCTTGAGGGCGTCTTTCGGAAGGGTTGCGGCCAAACCGCATGACCGGGTCAAAACCCCGGTGTGGAAAACGCCTTGCCGAATATCCCTTACGGGCGCATCCCAGTCGAGGGAGCCCAGCAAATCTTCCAGAATGTTCACGACCTACAATAACCCCCGTCCAATTTCGTTTGAGGGAGACTGTAGCTACGCCGTCCGGCCTTGTCAAGGGTTATACCGGCCTCCCATAGCGGTGGGACTGAGCACCCGAAGGGTGTGAAGAAACCGGGACCCGCCGCGAAGCGGTGGGACTGAGCACCCGAAGGGTGTGAAGAAATATCCGCATTTCCGGATAGGAAACCAGACGGGGCATGGATCGTGTGTGGACTAGACCCGGGGAAGCGCCCGCTCGAGGTGGCAAAGGAAGATTCGAGGCTCAAGGACCGATCAGCCGCACCAGATTTTCGGAACCGATCAGGTCCCTTTCTTCATGGGTCAGGGGAAGAGCATCGAACCATGCCCGGATATCGGCCGGCCTGCGCCAGGGTGCATCGGTTCCGAAAAGGATTCGATCGGCCCCTTTCCTGCGGATGACAGACATCACCTGACCCTCCGGCAACAAAGGTGCGATGAACGAAAGATCGAAATAGACCTGCTCCAAAGAAAAAAGGGGGTCAAGGTGCTCCCACCCGTAGAGTGAACCCAGATGGGCGGCGATCAGGGTCAGACCGGGATATCTTTGGATCAGAGCCGCAATCTGAGATGGGCCGCAATCATAAGGATGAGCGGCATCGACAAACGCTTGCAGATGGGGTTTTTGCTGCAGCAGCCCGGCCAGGTGCATGGTATCGAGCATGATTGGAAGGCCGCTTCTCTCGAGCAGCGACCAGAGGGCGGCGGCTTCGGACGAGAGGATGTCGAGCTTTTGGAGAAAGGGGTGGATCTTGACACCTTTGAGGCCCAGGTCGAGGATCTCCTGGAGATCGTCTTCAATCTGCCGGGATTGTGCCAGGAGGGTGCCGAACGGGATGATGCGTTTCTCCTTTTCGGCCTGATTGGCGGTCCAGCGGTTGAGTTCCGAGATCCTTGCAGGATTGGCCGATACCGGCAAAAGGACGAAACCGTCGATCCCCGCCGCCTCTTCCTCCTGCAGCAGGGAAGCGAGGGATCCTTCTTGACAGAGCCGCCACTTGTTTGGATCGGAATCGGGGAGCTCCTGATCCAGAAGGGCTGTCCTCTCACGAATCAGACGGATGTCGCGTTCCTCGTAGGCGTGTGTGTGGGCGTCGAGGAGCATGAGCAGCTGAATCCTCGCCTCATGCCGCCTTGTTTTGCAGGTGCTGAAGCACCTCGGCGGCGATCTCCGGGTCTGCTACGAGGAGGTGGGATCCGATCAACTCTTCTTTCGGGCCCCCGTCAAAGACGAAGGAACTGCCGTCCATGTGAAAGATCTTCTTCCCGGCGGCTTCGACGATGACCCGGGCAGCTGCCAGATTGGCATAGGTTTCATGCGCGATCAGCGCCGCATCCGCCCGCCCGTTGGCCACATAACACATATGGGCGACCGTACAGCCCAGATTGCGGATTTTTCCGGGAAAGCTCGAAACATAGTGCTGATGGAAGCGGGAATAGGTGAAAAGGACACTCTCGTCGTTGAGTTCAGAGGGTTTCGTTTTCGAGAGGGCCCGATTTCCCAGGTAGGCCTCCTGCCCGGCGACGGCATGGAAGAGGTCCCCGGTCGCAGGAAGGAAACAAACGCCGAGCACGGGCCAGAAATTCTCCAAGAGTGCGATGGATACGGCCCAGATCGGGATGCCGGCCTGAAAATTGGAAATCCCGTCAAGCGCGTCGTAGACCCAGACATATCGTTTTTCATCGTGGGTATAGGCTTCTTCCGGTGCGCCTCCCTTGAAGATGCGATGTTGCGGAAACTGTTTGATAATGGTGGAGCGAAGAAGGCTTTCGAGATGCAGTTCGGCTTTGGTGACGAGGCTTTCATCGAACTTGATCTGCGGGGCGCCTTCCCCGTAAAAAGGCAAGGCTTCGTTCCCCGCCTTGCGGGCGATGTCCATGGCGAAGTCGGCCAGTTCAACGATCGAGGGTCCCTGGGCTTTTGCGGTCATATGGCTTCCTTTCCTGACTGCATGAAGAGGGCGGCAGCTGAAGTTCCTTCCAAGGGGGAGTGATGGCATGATCCCCGGCGATCGGCCCGAAAACCTCCAGGGGAGAAGATCTGCGTGCCAGCCGCCTTTTCTTTGCCCGCCCATCGATGCCGGGGCGAATCGGAGCGGATCCGGAGGTCTGTAATGCACATGCGAAGAGGCAAACGGCGCAAACCACCGGCCTTCGATTCACAATTCGTTCGCAGCGTGCTTTTGGCACAGGCCCGGATCTCTCTCAAACTTTAGCAAATCGGAGAAGCAAGGCAAGGAAAATTACGGAAAACGCCAGGCCGCAAAACGGTTGGACAAGGCCGCTCCCGGGGCCGATCGCAATCTTTCCATCCGAAAATGTTCTAAGGGATGCTATCCACTCCAGCGAAGCACGGTTCATGGAGCGGAATCAGGATATCCGCCCTTTCTTTCACTCGCACCATCCAGTCATAGGCCGCGTAGGCGTTCATAAGCGTCCCCGGGGGAATGACGTCCATCTCCATCGCGCGGATCTCCTTCGGCGGTTCGAAATTTTCCATAATGACGCAAAACCCCGTGATGGCGGCCTGACCCGCGGCAGTCGTGACCATAACGGTCAGGCCGCCGGCCGTATGCGCCGGTGTATGGATCACCTCGATCCCCGGGACGATCTCGCGGTCTTGGGAGACAGGTTCGATCTGATCGTTCTCTTCGATCTCGGCGATATAGTCCTCGAGATAGCGAAAGTCCAGCGGATGAGGGTTGTGAATGGTCTCCAATTCCTTCGCATGGACGAAAAAGCGCGCGTTGACGCACTTGTAGTCATTTTCGCAATGGTCATTGTGAAGATGCGTGTGGATGACGATATCGATCTCTTCAGGCTTGAGACCCCAGCGACCCAGCCCCTCTTCGAAGGTATAGATCTTTCCGCCGATCGCCGCCTCGCGGTCAGCTGATTGAATAGGATTCATCTCGCCGGTGTCCACGAGGATCTTCTGCTCTCCCCCTTCCAGATACCAGCAGTAGATGGGGATGGTGTACCGTTCCCCTGCTCCGTACTGGTAGGTCATCATGCTCTTGTCGAAGATCTTGGTCCCCATGACGATCGGGTGAATCCGAAAATGCGTCATGTCTTCCCCTTCCCTCCAAAGAGACCGGGCCTGCAACGCCGATGCGCCGCAGGCGGTCGGTGTGGTGAAGAAACCGGCACGATCCGCGGCAGCACCTTCCCAGTGCGGGCAAGGGCTGCAGCAGGATCGATTCCGGGGGGATACTAATAGCGGCCCAACAGGCGGCGGCCGATGATGATCTTTTCCACCTCTTTGGTTCCTTCGTAGATTTCAAGCACTTTGGCCGCACGGTAAAAGCGCTCGACGTCGTGGTCATCCATGTAACCGTAGCCGCCGTGAAGCTGCAGGGCCTCGTCCACGACCTCGACCGCGGTCCGCCCGGCATTCCACTTGGCCATGGCGATCAGCTTGGTATCGATGATGCCGCTGTCGAGGAGCGATGCCGCGCGATGCGCCAGGGTGCGTGCAAGCTCCACCTTGGTGGCCATTTCTGCGATCTTGAACTGCGTCACCTGAAAGGCCGCCAGCTTCTGACCGAACTGCTCACGCGTTTTGACATGTTTGATGGCCATGTCTAAGGCGCCCTGGGAGAGGCCTACCCCGTGGGCGGAGACGTAGCTGCGCGAGCGGTCGAAAAAATTCATGAGCTGAAAGAACCCGGCGCCCCGGGTGCCGATCAGGTTTGTTTTCGGGACGCGCACATCCGAAAAGAAGATGTTGGCCGTGTCCGATGCCCGCAGGCCCATCTTGCCGGTGATCTTCTGCGCGTCATAGCCCTTGCGGTTGGTCTCGACAAGGATGATGCTGTGCCGCTTGGACTTGGAGGGTGCCTCCGGGTCCGTGAGGCAAAAGACCACCAGGAAATCCCCGACTGTACCGCCGCCGATCATGACCTTGTTGCCGTTGATGACCCATTCGTCGCCGTCCAGCACGGCCTGGGTCGTGCCGGCGGCAGCATCGCTGCCCGCCCCGGGTTCCGTGATGGCGAACCCCATGATGGCCTCGTTCTGGACCAGCTGCGGGAGGTAGGTCTTCTTCTGCTCCTCTGTGCCGAAGAGGATCAGCTCTTCGGAGCCGAAGGTCAGGCTGCAGAACATCTGGCCGATCCCGGGGTCCACGCGCCAGAATTCCTCGAGGATAATAGCGTGTTCGAGGAACCCGAGCCCGGCGCCGCCGTACTCTTCGGGGATGAAGACCCCGACGAACCCGAGGTCGGCCCCTTTCTTGAGCAGGGATCGCGGTACGCTTTCGTTGAGATCACACTCCCGGGCGATGTCTCTGAATTCACCTTCCGCGAACTCGCGCGCCGCCTTCTGGATGTCTTTCTGTTCTTTGTTCAGTTGAAAATCCATTCTCTATGTCCTCTCGGTTCACGCTTTAATTTTTTCCTTCAGAGCCTCGGCGATCTTGAAAAGATCCTCGACGACCCCATAGTCGGCCACCCGAAAAATGGGCGCCTTCTTGTCCTTGTTGATGGCGATGACGGTTCCGGCGCCGGCGATCCCGGCGACGTGCTGGAAGGCGCCGCTGATCCCCAGGGCCAGGTAGACCTTGGGCTTGACGGACTTGCCGGAGGTTCCGACCTGGTGGTACCTCGGCAGCCAATTTTTGTCGACGACCGGCCGGGAGCAGGAAAGGGTCGCCCCAAGCTTCTCGGCAAGTTCCTGGATGACGGAGATGTTCTCTTCCTCCCCGACACCGCGGCCGATCGAAACCAGAAACGGTGCCTGGGCGATGTCCACCGCGCCGGCGCTGGTGTCCTCGTATTCAATGAAGGTCCTCCGCGGCTCGCCGACCCCGCCCGGAAGCGGCTGTTGAACCACCTCGGCCTGAACCGGTGCGGACTCCTCGGGTTGAAAGGCGCTCGGGCGCACCGTGATCAGATAGCTATCGGCATCGCGGCAGACGACCCTGGCAAAGAGTTTTCCGCTGTAAATCTGCCGGGTGAGTTTGGGCTTGGACCCCTCGAGCTGGATGTCCACGCAGTCGGTTGCGATCGGCAGTCCGGTCCGGATCGAGAGGGCCGGTACATACTCGAGCCCGCTCGGCGTGTGGCCCATGAGGATCAGCAGTGGTTTTCCTTGGCCGATGGCGTGTGCCAGGACATCGCGGTAAAGGTCCGGGTCGAAGACCTTGAGGCGCGCATCCTGGAAAAAGAGGATCTTGTCGGCGCGTTCGGCAAGCGGCGGGAGCAGCGCGCCCGCCTCGTCCGCCAGCAGCACCGCGGTCAGGCTGTGTCCGCCCGCCTCGCACAATGCGCGGGCCTTGGTGAGCATCTCGAACGTGATATCCCTCAATTCTCCCTGGCGGTGTTCCGCCACCACATAGATGTCGCTCATTTAAACGTTCACCCCCTTTTCCCTGATGATGCGCAGCAGCGTCTCCGCGATGGCTCCGGGATCGCCCTCGATGATTTCGGCCCCTTCGGCTTCGGGCGGCAGATAAAGCTCTTCGACCTGGGTTTGCGGCAGGAGATCCGCGTCGGAAAGCCCGAGTTCACCCAGTTCGATGACCTTCAGCTCTTTCTTACCGGCCTTGCGAATGCCCATGATCGAGACGTAGCGGGGTTCGTTGATGCCCGTCTGGATCGTAAGAAGGGCCGGGAACCGGATCTGACAGACTGCGTCCATGCCGCCTTCGAGTTCGAGGTGCAGACGCGCGGTCCCGTTTTCCTTCTCGATGCGGGTCACCACGGCGGCATGGGAGAGCCCCAGCCTTTCAGCCAGCATCACGCCCACCACCCCGGCGTTGTCGTCATCGGCCTGTACCCCGGTCAGCACGAGGTCATGGGGAATGGTTTTCACCACGGAGGCCAGGATGCCGGACAGCACGAAGCCGTCCAGCAACCGGCTGCCCGGATCGACCCGAACAGCGCGGTCGGCGCCCATCGCGAGCGCGCGCCGGAGGATCTCCTCGTCCTCTTCGTCCCCGACCGTCACGACCGTAACCGACCCGTCGAATGTCTCCTTCAGTTGCACCGCCTCTTCGATGGCATAATTGTCCCAGTCATTCAGGATATATGCCAGGTCGTCCTTGCGTATGTCCTTTTTCCCAGCGTCGATGACCAGATCCACCTCCTGGGTGAGGGGGACCCTTTTGATGCAGACAACGATATCCATCTGCCAGACCTCCTAAAGGGTTGATAAGGTTAATTCCATGAGATCGATGACCTTCATCTCATTTTCAAGTCCTGCGGTCTTGATGGCGTCTTCGAAATGGATCAGGCAGAAGGGGCAGGCGGTGACCAGGCAGTCGGCGCCTGCGCTTCGGGCCATCTCGATCCGCTTGGCGGCCATCCGGACCTCTTCCTGTTCGATCTCGTGCCAGAGGATGATGTCCCCTCCCCCGCAGCAGAAACTGCGGTCCCTCGAGCGCTCCATCTCCACCAGCCGCATGCCCGGCAGGGACCGCAGGAGGTTCCGCGGGGGGTCATACAGACCGTTGTGGCGCCCCAGGTAGCAGGGGTCGTGATAGGTGTAGACGTGGGGTTCGACCGGTTTGACGGGCTGCAGACGTCCGGTGCGAACGAGAGACTCGACATAGGCGGAATAGTGTATCACCGGGAAAGACACTGGATAGTCCTTCAGGATGGTGTTGAAGGCATGCGGGTCGGTGGTGACCATGGTCCGGAACGTCACGCCCTGGAAGGTCTCGACGTTTTCCTCCAGCAGCATCTGAAAAAGGCCTTCTTCGCCCATTCGGCGCACCTGGTGGCCCGAATCCTTCTCACGGCGCCCGAGCACCCCGAAGGACACCCCCGCCCGATGAAGCCCGCTGGCGATCGCCCGGGTGATCTCCTGAACCCGCGGGTCGTATGAGCCGTAGCTGTCCACGAAATACAGGACATCCACCTCATCGCCGTCCTTCAGGATCTTCACCGGGATGTCCGCCAGCTCCTGGGTCCACTCCGCCCGTTTGGCGGCCGGCTTCCCGAAGGGATTGCCGGTCTTTTCAAACTGCATCAGGATCTGATTGAAGGTCTTGGGGGCCTGTCCGGTTTCGACCATATAGCGGCGCATGTCGATCATCTTGTCGATATATTCGATGAAGACCGGGCATTCTTCTTCGCAAGCCCCACAGGTTGTGCAGGACCAGACCTCGTCGGGTTCGATGATCGCTCCGATGATGGCCCCGGATTCATTGTCATCTTTGCCAGCGTCGTTCGCCGACGGACTACCCGGGCCGAAAACCGGATAGCGGCTGTAGGCGTAGTCCCGCAGTTTGATGGTGATCATCTTGGGGGAGAGCGGCCTTCCGACGGCGTAGGCCGGGCAGTTGTCGGAGCAGCGGCCGCATTCGGTGCACGTGTAGAAATCGAGGACGTGCTTCCAGGTGAAATCCTCGAGTTTTCCGGCCCCTGAGCTTTCGAGTTCGTCGATGTCTTCCACATCCCAGCGGAGGGGTTTGATCGCGCCCT
Organism: Desulfatiglans anilini DSM 4660; assembly: GCF_000422285.1. Taxonomy (NCBI): domain Bacteria; kingdom Pseudomonadati; phylum Thermodesulfobacteriota; class Desulfobacteria; order Desulfatiglandales; family Desulfatiglandaceae; genus Desulfatiglans; species Desulfatiglans anilini. Next base: position 1,143 of record NZ_AULM01000001.1, on the reverse strand, counting down.
TCTTGAGCTTGCGGAAAAAGACATTCGGAAGGGCCGTGATGATGTGAAAGTGCTTCGAGAGAGGCAGCAGGTTCAGGAAGCAGAAAAGCGCCAGGATGTGCAGCCAATAGCTGGACTGCAGGATGGCCTTGAGCGCCGAGGGGTTTCCTTGCGGCAGAAACACGGCGGCGATTTGTGCAGCGGGCAGCCAGCCGCGTGCATCGGATTCGATGTGCAGCAGACTCCCTTCGTAGAGCATATCCGTGACCATCAGGAAAGAGATGAGCCCGAGGACGAGGTAGGCCTCGAACTGATGGCTGCCGGCATAGCGGGCCGGCCGTGCGATGGCGCGCCGCAGGATGGAAAAGATGCAGGCGGCCAGAACCAGGAGTTCGAACAGGTCTTTCAAGAAGCCGTAAAAGCCGCCGAAAGGTCCTTTCATCAAGGGATCCAAAAAGGGGATCCCCAGGGCCTGCATCACCAGTTCCAGGGATCGAAGCCCCAGGACCACGAATCCCCAGAAGATCACGATGTGCAGGATCCCCGCCCAGAGGTAACGAGGCTGCCGCTTCTGAAGGATCCCAAACGTCAAAAGGCCCTTGAGGCGCTCCCCGATGTTCGAGAAACGTGGATCGGCCTGGGCGCTTTTCAGCAGGACGAGGCGTTTGTAGATCGTATAGCCGAAAAGACCGACGGCGAGAACGACGATGATCCAGCCGAAAACGACGCCCGGTATCCCCAAGTAATGGGATGCGGCGGGATGAAGGATGGTCGACATGAGAGACTCCTAAGGGGTTCAGTTAACGGGTTGACAGACAATCCAGGATGGGAGGCCTGGAGACTACGCAACCGAATTTGGTTCATGAAACGCCTTGCGTTTACGGCCTGCACGATCGGATCTATGGATCGCATCGAAAAAGCCGGCGCATTTTCGCCTTTACATGGTGGTTATGCAAAAATATTACGGACGTTAACTTGTATCTATCCGGAAATGATTTCCCGGTAGAACCCGGTTTCCAATCCGGAAATGAGGATATTTCTTCACACCCTTCGGGTGCTCAGTCCCACCGCTTCGCGGCGGGTCCCGGTTTCTTCACACCCTTCGGGTGCTCAGTCCCACCCCTGCGGGGCGGGTCCCGGTTTGGCCAATATCAAGGAAATCAA